>JADYZH010000115.1 GCA_020853215.1 Sulfuritalea sp.
CCTTGAGATGCTTCAGCACCGTCGCCGCATCGCCCGACTGCATGGCCACCGGAATCACGCGGTGTTCCTTCGCCACGGCAACGATGTTGTCTTCCTCGGCCTTGCACACCGGACACCAGGTCGCCCAGAAGGCGACCAGGGTCGCCGTGTCACCAGCGCCGACTTTGACGGGGCTACCGTCGGTGAGCACACCCACGAGTGGCGGTGCCGCGCCCTCGGGCAGGCCCCGCGTCTGCCAGTACTGGGCCCCGAAGATCACGCCCAGAATCAGGGCCGCTTCGAGCAGGCGGCGTTGCCAGCGCTTGAACAAGAGGGGTCCGGCGCGCAGCTTCAGATCAGCACTGCTCCCACGGCAGCCCCTCGAAGCGCCAGCCGTTCATCGAGCCACGATGGTGCACGTCGTCGAGTTCGCCTTCGAAGCCGTGCAGCACGTTGAACACGCTGGTGAAGCCGGCGGCTTCCAGCGCGTTGCCGGCGTCGACCGAGCGGTTGCCGCTGCGGCAGATCAGCACCACGGGACGATCGCCGGAATGGCCGGCGAGCTTCTTCACTTCGCCGACGAAGTGCGGATTGACGTCCCAGTCCGGACCGTCGTTCCAGGAGATGTGCGCGGCGCCGGCGGGATGGCCGACGAAGAGGAATTCCATTTCGCTGCGGCAATCGATGAACAGCGCCTTGGGATTGTCGTGCAGGAACTGGGCGGCTTGCTTGGGGGTCAGGTGTTCCATGGCGGCTCCTCATCGGGTTTGCCCGATTTTAGCGCGCCACGGCCGCAGCCGACCGCTCCGGTATAGTCGCGGCATGAATCCCCTGTCGCGCTCACTCGCCGCGCTGGCCGCCGCGATCGGCTTCTACGGCTGCGACGGTATCCACCTGCGCAAGCTCAAGCCGGGCAGCGCCACCGCCCGCGAGGTGCGCGAGCGGCTCGGCGCGCCCGCCGCCGAATCGCCGCACGACGACGACGGCGCGACCTGGGAATATCCGCGCGGCCCGGAAGGCACGCGCTGCTGGATGCTGACGCTGGACGCGCGCGGCGTGCTGCAGAAGATCGAACAGGCCCTGACGGAGGAAAACTTCGCCCGCATCGAAACGGGCTGGAGCGCGGAACGGGTGCGGCGCCTGCTGGGCCGGCCGGCCAGCGAAATGGAGTTTCCGCGCAAGCCCGAAGTGGTCTGGGACTGGCACATCGAACCGGCGCTGCCCGGACAACGCGCCTGGTTCCATGTTCATTTCAGCCCGGACGGATTCGTCACCGGCACCTCGCGCCGCGAGGAATCGCCCGGCGGCGGATGAGGCCGGCATGAACCAAACGCGGCGCGCCCGGTCGCAGTCTTCCGACGAATGATTTGTTGAAAGGGATTTTCAGTGCCTGTTTCGATATTGCGTCATCTGACGTTCGCTGCGGCCCTGCTGGCGGCGACCGGATTTGCCCATGCCACGCCGGACCTGGCGGCGCCGGACGCGGCAGCTGCGGTGGCCGCCGGCAAGATCACCCTGATCGACATCCGCACCCCGCCGGAATGGAAGGAAACCGGTGTCGCCAGGGGCGCGAAGCTGGTCAACATGCTGCACCCGCAGGGCGCGCCGGGCTTCGCCAATGCCCTGCTGGAACAGGTGAAGGGCGACCGCAATGCGCCGATCGCGCTGATCTGCCGCACCGGCAACCGCACCACACAGGTCCAGCGCTACCTGCAAAGCCAGGGCTTCACGCAGGTCTACAACGTCAAGGAAGGCATGGCTGGCAGCGCCGCCGGGCCAGGCTGGCTCAAGCGCGGCTTGCCGGTGGAAACCTGCACGACGCAGTGCTGACGCCGCCGGCAAAAGTCGGCGCCGGCGCCACGGCGGTATAATCGCGCCTCGCTTCCGAGGAGCGCTGCAAGGCCGACCCAGAAATTCGGGCCGTAACCCCAGGCTCGGAACCTGTTTCAACGGCGCTCACCGACCCCTCCGGGCCGCCGGTGAGCCGCTGCAGCGCTCCCGCCCCGGTCATGGATTGGAGAGACGCATGACCGCCGTACCCACCGATACCGCCGCCCGCTGGCAGCCCGACCGCAGCACCGAATTGCGCGCACTGCTGGCGCAACGCATCCTCATTCTCGACGGCGCCATGGGCACCATGGTGCAGCGCCACGGCTTGGTCGAGGCGGATTATCGCGGACAGCGCTTTACGGCGCACGGCAAGGACCTCAAGGGCAACAACGACCTGCTGTGCATCACGCGACCGGACGTGATCGGCGGCATCCACGCCGAGTACCTCGCGGCCGGCGCCGACATCATCGAGACCAACAGCTTCAACGCGACACGGGTGTCGCAGGCCGAGTACGGGCTGGAGGAATTTGCCTACGAGCTGAACGTGGCCGCCGCGCGGCTGGCGCGCGAAACCGCTGACCGCTTTTCCACAGCCGACAAACCGCGCTTCGTCGCCGGCGTGCTGGGGCCGACCTCGCGCACCGCCTCGCTCTCGCCCGACGTCAATGACCCCGGCGCGCGCAACATCACCTTCGACGCGCTGGTGGCCGATTACGTCGAAGCCGCGCGCGGCCTGACCTCCGGCGGCGCCGACATCCTGCTGGTGGAAACGGTATTCGACACGCTCAACGCCAAGGCCGCGCTGTTCGCCATCGAGAAATTCTTCGACGAAGCCGGCCGGCGCTGGCCGGTGATGATTTCCGGCACCATCACCGACGCCTCGGGGCGCACGCTGTCAGGGCAGACCGCGGAGGCCTTCTGGAATTCGCTGCGCCATGCGCGACCGCTTTCCTTCGGTCTCAACTGCGCGCTCGGCGCGAAAGAACTGCGCCAGTACGTCGAAGAACTTTCGAAACTCTGCGACTGCTTCATTTCCGCCCATCCCAACGCCGGCCTGCCGAACGCCTTCGGCGGCTACGACGAAACGCCGCAAATGCTGGCCGACGAAATCGCCGAATGGGGCAAGGCCGGCATCATCAATATCGCCGGCGGCTGTTGCGGCACCTCGCCGGATCACATCCGCGCCATCGCCGCAGCGCTGAAGAATGTCGCTCCTCGCCGTCCCGCCAGCGCCGACTTTTCACTGCGCCTGTCGGGACTCGAAGCCTTCAACATCACGAACGACAGCCTGTTCGTCAACGTCGGCGAGCGCACCAACGTCACCGGCTCGAAAGCCTTCGCCCGCATGATCCTCGAAGGCCGCTACGACGATGCGCTGGCCGTCGCCCGCCAGCAGGTCGAGAACGGCGCTCAGGTGGTCGACATCAACATGGACGAAGCCATGCTCGATTCGCAGGCGGCGATGGTGCGCTTCCTGCACCTGGTCGGCTCCGAGCCGGACATCTGCAAGGTGCCGCTGATGCTCGACAGCTCGAAATGGGACGTGATCGAGGCCGGCCTCAAGTGCATCCAGGGCAAGGGCATCGTCAATTCCATCTCGATGAAGGAAGGCGAGACGAAGTTCCTCGAACAGGCACGGCTGGCGCGGCGCTACGGCGCGGCGGTGATCGTCATGGCCTTCGACGAGCAGGGCCAGGCCGATACCTACCAGCGCAAGATCGGTATCTGCAAACGGGCCTACGAGGTGCTGGTGGCCGACGGCTTCCCGGCCGAGGACATCATTTTCGACCCGAACATCTTCGCCATCGCCACGGGCATTCCCGAGCACGACAACTACGCGGTCGATTTCATCAACGCGGTGCGCTGGATCAAGGAAAATCTGCCGCATGCGCGCAGTTCCGGCGGCGTGTCGAACGTGAGCTTCAGCTTCCGCGGCAACGAGGCCGTGCGCGAGGCCATCCATACCGTGTTCCTCTACCACGCGGTCAAGGCCGGGCTCACCATGGGCATCGTCAATGCCGGCCAGCTCGGCGTCTATGACGATCTGGCGCCCGAGCTGCGCGAGGCGGTGGAAGACGTGGTGCTGAACCGGAAACCCGGTGCCGGCGAGGCGCTGATCGAACTGGCGACGCGAGTGAAAGGCGCAGCAAAGGAACAGGTGGTCGACCTGGCGTGGCGCGAGTGGCCGGTGGACAAGCGCCTCGAACACGCGATGGTCAAGGGCATTACCGAGTTCGTCGTCGCCGACACCGAAGAATGCCGCGCCGCGCTGGCAGCCAAAGGCAAGCCGCCGCTGTCGGTGATCGAAGGTCCCCTGATGAACGGCATGAACGTGGTCGGCGACCTGTTCGGCGCCGGCAAGATGTTCCTGCCGCAGGTGGTGAAATCGGCGCGCGTGATGAAGCAGGCCGTGGCCCACCTGATCCCTTACATCGAAGAGGAAAAGAAGCGCACCGGCTCGACCTCCAAGGGCCGCATCGTGATCGCCACGGTCAAGGGCGACGTGCACGACATCGGCAAGAACATCGTCGGCGTGGTGCTCGGCTGCAACGGCTACGACATCATCGACCTCGGCGTCATGGTCTCGGCCGACAAGATCCTGCACGCGGCCAGGGAACACGGCGCGCAGGCCATCGGCCTGTCCGGCCTGATCACTCCGTCGCTGGAAGAGATGAGCCACATCGCCGCCGAGATGCAGCGCCAGGGCTTCACCCAGCCGCTCTTGATCGGCGGCGCGACGACGTCGCGCGCCCACACCGCGATCAAGATCGCGCCGAACTACGCCGGCCCGGTGGTGTATGTGCCGGATGCCTCGCGCGCCGTGGGCGTGGTGACCAAGCTGCTGTCGCTCGACATGCGCGACGGCTATGTCGACGAGATCGCCGCCGACTACGAAAAAGTGCGCGGCCAGCACGCGGCCAAGAAGGGCGTGCCGCTGGTGACGCTGGCGGCCGCGCGGGCGAATGCCGGCAGATTCGAATTTGTTGGTAAATGCGCGCCGGTCAAGCCGAAAAAGCCCGGCGTCACGGTGCTGCGCGACCTCGACCTCGCGGTGCTGGCAGAGTACATCGACTGGGGCCCATTCTTCCAGACCTGGGATCTGGCCGGCAGCTACCCGAAGATCCTAGACGACGCCGTGGTCGGCGAAGCGGCGCGCAACGTGTTCAAGGACGGGCAGGCGATGCTGCAGCAGCTCATCGCCGAAAAATGGATACGCGCCAATGCGGTGTTCGGCCTGTTTCCGGTGACGCGCGAAAACGAAGACATCCATTTTCTCGGCGCTGGCGGCACGGCGTCGGGGCTGCCACTGTTTACCTGGCACGGCCTTCGCCAGCAGCAGGAACGCCCGGCCGGCAAACCGCAGCAGAGCCTGGCCGACTTCGTCGCACCCACCGGCGATTACGCCGGCGCCTTTGCGGTTACTGCGGGTATCGGCATCGAGAAGAAGCTGGCGGAGTTCGAGGCGCAGCACGACGACTACCGCGCGATCATGCTCAAGACCCTCGCCGACCGCCTCGCCGAAGCCGCCGCCGAGTGGCTGCACCGCGAAGTACGCACTGACTACTGGGGCTATGCGACGGGCGAGACGCTGGACAGCACCGCACTGATCGCCGAGAAGTACCAGGGCATCCGTCCGGCGCCGGGCTACCCGGCCTGCCCGGACCACACGGCCAAGGCCGGACTGTTCAAGCTGCTGGATGCCGAAGCCAGCGCCGGCATGGGCCTCACCGAGAGCTTCGCCATGACCCCGGCCGCCTCGGTCGCCGGCTTCTACCTGGCCCACCCCGAGGCGCGTTATTTCGCCATCACCAAAATCGATCGCGACCAGCTTGAAGATTGGGCGAAACGTGCGCACTATCCGGTTCCCGAAGCCGAAAAATGGCTCGCCCCCCTGTTGTGAGGAATTCCCA
>JADYZH010000116.1 GCA_020853215.1 Sulfuritalea sp.
AATTCGCCTCGAACGCCGAAAAGACCAATGGCAAGTCCATGGTCATCATCGGCGCCGGGATGAACCACTGGTTCAACATGGACATGAACTACCGCGCCGTCATCAACATGCTGGTGATGTGCGGCTGCGTCGGCCAGTCGGGCGGCGGCTGGGCGCACTATGTGGGCCAGGAAAAGCTGCGTCCGCAGACCGGCTGGACACCGCTTGCCTTCGCGCTCGACTGGGCGCGTCCGCCACGGCACATGAACGCGACCAGCGCCTGGTATGCCCATACCGACCAGTGGCGCTATGAGACGGTGACGGCGACCGAGATCCTGTCGCCCACCGCGCCGGCGGGCAACTGGAAAGACCTGAGCCTGATCGACTACAACATCCAGGCCGAGCGCATGGGATGGCTGCCTTCGGCGCCGCAGCTGAAGACCAACCCCTTGCAGGTGGCGCGCGATGCCAAGGCGGCGGGCAAGGAAATCCCGGCCTATGTCGCGGAGAACCTGAAGTCGGGCGCGCTGCAGATGTCCTGCGAAGACCCGGATGCGCCGGAAAACTGGCCGCGCAACCTGTTCGTCTGGCGGTCGAACCTGCTGGGATCGTCCGGCAAGGGGCATGAGTACTTCCTCAAGCACCTTCTGGGCACCGATCATGGCGTGCAGGGCAAGGATCTGGGTCAGGAAGGCCGCCAGAAACCCGTCGAAGCGAAATGGCACGACAAGGCGCCGGAGGGCAAACTCGACCTTCTGGTGACGATCGACTTCCGCATGTCCACCACCGCCGTCTATGCCGACATCGTGCTGCCGACGGCGAGCTGGTACGAAAAGGACGACATGAACACGTCCGACATGCACCCGTTCATCCACCCGCTTCAGGCGGCGGTCGATCCGGCCTATGAATCGAAGACGGACTGGGAAATCTTCAAGAGCATCGCCAGGAAGCTTTCGGAGATCGTGCCGGGCTATCTGGGCGTCGAGACCGACGTGGTGCAGCTGCCGCTTCAGCACGACAGCCCCGGCGAGCTTGCCCAGCCGCAGGTCAGGGACTGGAAGGCTGGCGAATGCGACCTGATCCCCGGCAAGACCGCGCCCGCCTATATCGCGGTAGAACGGGATTACCCCAACCTTTACAAGCGGTTCACCGCGCTTGGCCCCTTGATGGAAAAGATCGGCAACGGCGGCAAGGGGATCAGCTGGGATACCAAGGTCGAGGTCCATCACCTGAAGGCGCTGAACGGCACCGTGACCGAGGAAGGCGCGACCAGCGGCCTTGCCCGGATCGACACGGCGATCGACGCGGCCGAAGTCATCCTGATGCTGGCGCCGGAAACCAACGGCGAGGTTGCGGTCAAGGCCTGGGAGGCCCTGTCGAAGGCCACCGGGCGCGAACATGCCCACCTGGCCGCGGTCAAGGAAGACGAGAAGATTCGCTTCCGCGACATCGCCGCCCAGCCGCGCAAGATCATCTCCAGCCCCACCTGGTCAGGCATCGAGAGCGAGGAGGTCTGCTACAACGCCGGCTGGACCAACGTGCATGAGCTGATCCCGTGGCGCACGGTCACCGGCCGCCAGCAGCTTTATCAGGACCACAAGTGGATGCTGGCCTTCGGCGAAGGCTTCGTGACCTGGCGCCCGCCGGTCGACCTCAAGACCACGGGGCCGGATGCGACGAAATCGCTGGCCAAGGGCGAAAAGCACGTCGTGCTGAACTTCATCACGCCGCACCAGAAATGGGGCATCCATTCGACCTATAGCGACAACCTTCTCATGCTGACGCTGAACCGCGGCGGGCCGGTGATCTGGCTCTCGGAGGACGACGCGCGCAGCGCGGGAATCGTCGACAACGACTGGGTGGAGCTCTTCAACGCCAACGGCGCGATCGCGGCGCGTGCGGTGGTCAGCCAGCGGATCAAGCCCGGCATGGTGATGATGTACCACGCGCAGGAAAAGATCATCAACACGCCAGGGTCGGAGATCACCGGAATGCGCGGCGGCATCCACAACTCGGTCACGCGCGTGGTGATCAAGCCCACCCACATGATCGGGGGCTACGCGCAGTACAGCTACGGCTTCAACTACTACGGCACGATCGGCACCAACCGCGACGAGTTCGTCGTGGTGCGCAAGATGGCGAAGGTGGACTGGCTGGACGAACCCGCGACGGCGACCTCGGGAGCGCACCAATGAAAATCCGCGCACAGATCGGCATGGTGCTGAACCTGGACAAGTGCATCGGCTGCCACACCTGCTCGGTCACCTGCAAGAACGTCTGGACCAACCGCTCCGGCATGGAGTACGCGTGGTTCAACAACGTCGAGACGAAACCCGGCATCGGCTACCCGAAGGAGTGGGAAAACCAGGACCGCTGGAACGGCGGGTGGGTGCGCCGCGCCGACGGCTCGATCCGTCCGCGCCAGGGGGCGAAGTGGAAGCTGCTGATGCGCATCTTCGCGAACCCCGACCTGCCGCAGATCGACGACTACTACGAGCCGTTCACTTTCGACTACGACCACCTGCACTCGGCGCCCGAGATGAAGGCCGCGCCGACGGCGCGGCCGCGCAGCCTGATCACCGGCGAGCGGATGGAGAAAATCGAGTGGGGACCGAACTGGGAGGAGATCCTCGGCGGCGAGTTCTCGAAGCGCTCGAAGGATCGCAACTTCGACGACGTGCAGAAGGACATCTACGGGCAGTTCGAGAACACCTTCATGATGTACCTGCCGCGGCTGTGCGAGCACTGCCTGAACCCGGCCTGCGTCGCGTCGTGTCC
>JADYZH010000117.1 GCA_020853215.1 Sulfuritalea sp.
AAGGAGGAATTGAACCGAAGTCAGCCAACATCTGACAAGTTTTCTGAGGCACTTGGTCAGCCTTTGGTCAGCATTTCAATCCGACCCGCATGGTTGAGCCAGGGTCGCGGGTTCAATTCCCGCCGCCTCCACCAATCAAGCACCCGAAGTACCTAAACCCCGCTCCGGCGGGGTTTTTCATGTGGTACGCCGTATTCGACACGGTTTCCCTGCGTGTAATATCCCGCTTCCTGACCGCATAAATCCCTCCGCACCACCCATGGCCGACCCCAACCTCTCTTCCTTCATCTGGTCCGTCGCCGATCTCCTGCGCGGCGACTACAAGCAATCCGAATACGGCAAGGTCATCCTGCCCTTCACCGTCCTGCGCCGCCTCGATTGCGTGCTGGAAGCCACCAAGCCCGCCGTGCTGGCGGAAAAGGACAAGCGCGAAAAGGCTGGGCTGAATCCCGAGCCTTTCCTGCTCAAGACATCCAAACAGCTCTTCTACAACACCTCGCCGCTCGACCTGAAGAAGCTCATGGGCGACCAGGACCACATCGGCGAAAACCTGCGCGCCTACCTGCAGGCTTTCTCGCCCGCCGTGCGCGACATCTTCGAGAGCTTCGAGTTTCACACCCAGATCGACAAGCTGGCCAAATCCGGGCTGCTCTACCTCGTCACCGAAAAGTTCGCCACCATCGACCTGCACCCCGCCGCCGTCAGCAACGCCCGGATGGGCGCGGTGTTCGAGGAACTGATCCGCAAGTTCGCCGAGCTGTCCAACGAAACCGCGGGCGAGCACTTCACCCCGCGCGAAGTGATCCGCCTCATGGTCAATCTGCTGTTCATCGAGGACGACCAGGCGCTGACCAAACCCGGCGTGGTGCGCTCGCTCTACGACCCGACCGCCGGCACCGGCGGCATGCTCAGCGTGGCCGGGGAGCACCTCGCCAGCCTCAACCCGGATGCCCGCCTGGTCATGTACGGGCAGGAGCTGAACCCCGAGTCCTACGCCATCTGCAAGGCCGACATGCTGATCAAGGGCCAGGACATCGCCAACATCGTTTTCGGCAACACGCTCTCCGCCGACGGCCTGTTCGGCAAGCTGTTCGACTACATGCTCTCCAATCCGCCCTTCGGCGTCGAGTGGAAGAAGATCGAATCGGTGATCCGCAAGGAATTCGAGCAGATGGGCTACAACGGCCGCTTCGGCCCCGGCCTGCCGCGCGTCAGCGACGGCTCGCTGCTGTTCCTGCTGCACCTGGTTTCCAAGATGCGCCCCGCCGTCGATGGCGGCAGCCGCTTCGGCATCGTGCTCAACGGCTCGCCGCTGTTCACCGGCGGCGCCGGCAGCGGCGAGAGCGAGATTCGCCGCTACATGCTGGAAAACGATCTGGTCGAAGCCATCATCGGCCTGCCCACCGACATGTTCTACAACACCGGCATCAGCACCTATGTCTGGATCGTCAGCAACCGCAAACCCGCCGCCCGCAAGGGCAAGCTGCAACTGATCGATGCCAGCGGCTTCTGGCAGAAGATGCGCAAGAGCCTCGGCTCGAAGCGCAAGGAACTCAGCCCGGAGCATATCGACGACATCACCCGCCTGTTTGGCGATCACGTTGATGTCAGCCGAAAAGTCGGCGCTGGCGAGACGGCGCCAATGGCACCAATCAGCCGCATTTTCAGGAACGAGGACTTCGGCTACCGCACCATCACCGTCGAGCGCCCCGAGCGCGATGCGGCCGGCAAGGTCGTGCTCGGCACCAAGGGCAAAGGCAAGGGCAAGCCGGTGCCGGATGCCGCGCTGCGCGATACCGAAAACGTGCCGCTTGCCGAGGACGTGGACACCTACTTCAAGCGCGAAGTCCTGCCCCATGCGCCGGATGCCTGGGTCGACCACGACAAGACCAGAATCGGCTACGAGATTCCCTTCAACCGCCACTTTTACGTCTTCAAGCCGCCACGCCCGCTGGCCGAGATCGACGCCGAACTGAAAGGCGTTACCGACCGCATCCTGACCATGATCGGCGGGCTGACGAAATGAGGGCCAGTTCAGCGACGGATTGAGCTAAACTTGATCGATCAACGTTTCGTTGTACCAAGAGGATATCGATATGGATACCGTTACCTTGTCGCCCAAGTTTCAGGTTGTCATCCCCCAGGCCATTCGCGATGCACTCCAGCTCAAGGCGGGCGAAAAACTGCGTGTGTTGCGCTATGGCGACCGGGTCGAGTTCATCCCTGTCCGCTCCATCAAGGAGATGCGCGGCTTCCTGCGTGGCATGGATACCAACATCGAGCGTGAGGACGACCGTTTGTGAGCGCGCCCAATGTCGTGGATTCATCCGGCTGGTTGGAATACTTCACCGACAGCAAACGCGCGAAGCTCTTCGCCTCGGCGATTGAAGACGCCGGCAATCTGGTGGTGCCTGTCATCAGCATTTATGAAGTCTGCAAAAAAGTGCTTCGCGAACGCGGCGAAAACGACGCGCTCCAGATCGCCAGCATGATGCAGACCGGACAGGTTGTCGATCTGGATGGAGCCCTGGCGCTGGAAGCGATGCGCTACGCGCTGCCCATGGCGGACAGCCTGATCTACGCCACGGCCATGCGCCACGGCGCAACGCTGTGGACGCAGGACGAGCATTTCAAAGACCTCCCTCAGGTGCGCTTCTTTCCGAAAAATGTGAAGCCCGGCGCATGAGCTTTCCGCGTTATCCGAGCTACAAGGACAGCGGCGTGGAGTGGCTGGGGATGGTGCCAGCGCATTGGGATGTCGTTCAGTTCAAGCAGTTTGTGGATATTCAAAATGGATCGGACCACAAGCACGTCGAACAGGCAGATGGTTATCCCGTCCTTGGATCGGGCGGTGCCTTTACCTACGCTTCAGATTTTCTGTACGACGGGGAGTCCGTCTTGCTTGGGCGAAAAGGCACCATCGACAAGCCTTTACACATTACTGGGCGCTTTTGGACAGTGGACACGATGTATTGGACAAAGATCAGTCCTGATGTGTCTGGTAGGTTCGCCTACTACTCGGCACTGACCATACCGTTCGACTTTTACTCAACAAACACCGCGCTCCCCAGTATGACAAAGGGGGCATTGAGTAGTCACCGTGTCGCGTGTCCGCCTCTCCCCGAGCAAACCCAAATCGCCGCCTTCCTCGACCGCGAGACGGCGAAGATTGATGAACTGGTGGCAGAGCAGCGGCGGCTGATGGAACTGCTGAAAGAAAAGCGCCAGGCCGTGATCTCCCACGCCGTCACCCAAGGCCTGAACCCCGACGCCCCCATGAAGCCTTCCGGCATCGAATGGCTCGGCGACGTGCCGGCGCATTGGGTAATTACCCCGCTGAAGTGGTTGACCGATCCCAAGCGCCCGATCATGTATGGCATCGTTCTTCCGGGTCCGGATGTTGGTGAGGGCGTGCCAATCCTGAAGGGGGGCAATGTCAAGCCGTCGCGAATGAATCTCTCGGCAATGGCCCGAACGACTCCGGAGATCGAAGCTCCGTATGCGCGGGCACGGCTCAAAGAAGGGGATCTCGTCTACTCTATCCGCGGCACAATTGGAGATTGTGAGCCGGTGCCAGCAGAGCTGGAACGGTCAAACATTACTCAGGACGTGGCCAGAATCGCTATCGGTAGTGATTTTTGCGCACGGTGGGCACGGTGGGCGCTATTGGCATCTGCTATTCGAGACGACTTGGCATGTGGCAGCCTTGGGGCAACAGTAAGGGGCATCAACATCTTCGACCTGAAGCGTGCCAGCATTCCGACACCGCCACTAAGCGAACAAATCGAGATATCGGAGTTCATCACCGATGAGACCGCCAAGCTCGACACCCTCACCGCCGAAGCCCAACACGCCATCGATCTGCTGCAAGAACGCCGCAGCGCGCTGATCTCCGCCGCCGTCACCGGCCAGATCGACGTGCGTCCGCACTGATCGCTTGCTTTATCGCACGATTGATGGCACTCTTTGGCGCACGCATTAACCATTGTTC
>JADYZH010000118.1 GCA_020853215.1 Sulfuritalea sp.
AGGCGAAACCGCTTTTCGACTCAATCGGTCGGCACTTTCCTTTATCATCGAGTTCATGACCGCAATCGAACCCACCACCGAACGCGCGGCTCGGGCCTTTCTCCACCGCGTCACTCGCCAGTACGACGTGACGGGAGCTATTTTGTTCGGCAGCCGGGCGCGCGGAGACTACCGAAGCGACAGCGACGCGGACATTGCGGTGCTGCTCGCCGGCGAAGCCGGGGAGTTTTTCGGTACCCAGCGTGCCCTCTCCGACATTGCCTACGACGTTCTGCTCGACACCAACATACGCATACAGGCATTGCCGATCTGGCAAGCGGAGTGGGATCATCCCGATCGCTATTCCAACCCCTACCTGCTGCGCAATATCAGGCGGGAGGGCGTCGCGTTGTGAAACCCGATGGACTATTGGCCAAAGCCGAACGAGCGTTGGCGTCGGCCGATTTGCTCTTGAGCGCGGGCGATCCCGAAGGTGCATGCAATCGTGCGTATTACGCCATGTTCGATTCGGCCCGCGCCGCGCTGTTGCAAATCGCGCCGGATTTCGTTGAAATCAGGACGCACGGCGGACTCATCTCTGCTTTCAGCCAGCACATGGTGAAACCAGGCCACATCCCCGTGGAACTGGGAAAGGCAATCAACGCCACCGAGGACATGCGCGTAGCGGCCGACTACAAGAGCGAGCCCATCAATCTCGAAAATGCGGCATGGGCTGTGGCGGAGGCGCATCGGTTCGTCGTCGCTGTCCGTTGGCTCGTAAGTCGCAACGACAAGGCCTGACGGCCAACCGGCTGCCGCCGACTAAAAGTCGGCGCCGGCGACACGGCGCCGGACCGTCAGGCAAAGCCCTGGGGATTGTTGCGCTGCCAGTTCCAGGCATCGCGGCACATGTCGTCGAGGCTGCGCGTGGCCGTCCAGCCCAGGCGCTCCCTGGCCAGCGAGGGGTCGCTCCAGCAGGCCGCCACGTCGCCCGCCCGGCGCGCCACGATGCGATGGGGAATCGCCTTTCCGCTGGCCTGCTCGAAGGCACCTACCAGTTCCAGCACGCTGCTGCCCCGCCCGGTGCCGAGATTCGCCGTGAGCAGTTCGCGCGGATCGCGCAGCGCCCAGTCCAGCGCCGCCCGGTGGCCTTCCGCCAGGTCCATGACATGGATGTAGTCGCGTACCCCGGTGCCGTCCGGCGTCGGGTAATCGCCGCCGAACACCTGCAGTTCCGGCCGGCGGCCGACGGCCACTTGCGTGACGAAAGGCATCAGGTTGTTGGGTATGTCGTTGGGGTCTTCGCCGATCAGCCCGCCCGGATGCGCGCCCACCGGATTGAAGTAGCGCAGCAGGGCGATCGACCAGCCGGGCGCCGCGGCGTGCAGGTCGCGCAGGATATCCTCGACCATCAGCTTGCTGCGGCCATAGACATTGGCCGGGCGCAGCGCCGCCGTCTCGGGAATCGGATTGGAATCGGCATTGCCGTAGATCGTCGCCGAGGAACTGAAGACGATGCGCCTCACTTCCGCGCGCTGCATGGCACCGAGCAGCGCCAGGCTTCCGCTCACGTTGTTGTCGTAGTAGCGCAGGGGTTGCGCCTGCGATTCGCCGACCGCCTTGAGCCCGGCGAAATGCACCACGGCGCCGATCGGGTACTGGTCGAACAGGCCGTCCAGGTCCTGCCGCGAGCGCACGTCGCCTTCGACGCAGGGCACGGCGCGGCCAATGATGGCCTCCAGCCGCTTCAGGCCGGCCGGCTTGCTGTTGCTGAAATTGTCGAACAGCACGACCTCGTGGCCGGCTTCGACCAGCACCGCCGCCGTATGCAGGCCGATGTAGCCGGCGCCGCCCGTGAGCAGAATCATCATGATTTCCCGTGGTTGGATGGCAGGATTCTAGCCGCGCTTATGGGCGCCATCACAAATCCTTAAGCCACCGCAGCCGGCCGCCGGTAGAATCTTTCCATCCACTTTCGGGAGTTCGCCGTGTCCAGGACCTTCAGGATCGCCCCCAGCATTCTTTCCGCCAACTTCGCCCGGCTTGGCGAAGAGGTCGACAACGTGCTCGCCGCCGGCGCCGACATCGTGCATTTCGACGTCATGGACAACCACTACGTGCCGAACCTGACCATCGGCCCGCTGGTCTGCGAGGCGCTGAAGAAGCACGGCATCACCGCGCCGATCGACGTGCACCTGATGGTCAAGCCGGTGGACCGCATCATCCCCGATTTCGCCAAGGCCGGCGCCACTTACATCACCTTCCACCCGGAAGCCTCGGAGCATGTCGATCGCACCATAGCCCTGATCCGCGAATGCGGCTGCAAGCCGGGCCTGGTGTTCAACCCGGCGACGCCGCTCGACGTGCTCGAGTACACCCTGGACAAGCTCGACATGGTGCTGCTGATGA
Organism: Sulfuritalea sp.; assembly: GCA_020853215.1. Lineage (GTDB taxonomy): Bacteria > Pseudomonadota > Gammaproteobacteria > Burkholderiales > Rhodocyclaceae > Sulfuritalea. The sequence continues at coordinate 2,389 of JADYZH010000118.1, forward strand.
GCGTGAACCCCGGCTTCGGCGGACAGAAGTTCATTCCCTACGTGCTCGACAAGGCGCGCAAGCTGCGGCAGATGATCGATGCGCGTGGGCTGGATGTGAGTCTGGAGATCGACGGCGGCGTCGGCCCGGCCAACATCCTGGAAGTCGCAAAAGCCGGGGTCGATACCTTCGTCGCCGGCTCGGCGGTGTTCGGCGCGGCGAAGGATTCCGATCCGCACCGTTACGACACGGTGATCGCCGCCCTGCGCAGCGAGCTCGCCAAGGCCTGACGCCAGGCTGCTGCCGCCTGTTTTCATGAAGATCAAGTCGGTCACCATCGACCTCGATGGCACCCTGCTCGACACCGTGCCCGACCTCGCCGCGGCGGCCAATGCCATGCTGCGCGAACTGGGCCGCGACGAATTTCCGGTCGAGATAATCGCCGGCTTCATCGGCCGCGGCATCCCGAAGCTGGTCGAGCGCTGCCTGCCCGATCTCGATCCTTCGGCGGTGGAGCAGGCGCAGGCAGTATTCCGCCGCCATTACGCAGTCGAAAACGGCCGCCGTTCGACGCTCTTCCCCGGGGTGCTCGAAGGCCTGCGGGCGCTGCGCGACGCCGGCCTGCCGCTGGCGGTGATCACCAACAAGGCGGCAGCCTTCACCGAACCGCTGCTGGTCGCCACGGGCCTCGCGCCCTGGTTCGAGTTCGCCGTCTCAGGCGACAGCCTGCCGCACAAGAAGCCGCATCCGGCGCAACTGCTGCACGCCTGCGAACGCATGGGCACGTCACCCGCCGAGAACCTGCACATCGGCGATTCGCACCACGACGCCGCGGCGGCGCGTGCCGCCGGCTGTCCGGTATTCATCGTCCCCTACGGCTACAACGAGGGCGCGGACGTGCAAGGAATCGACTGCGATGCTATAGTCGCGTCGCTGGCCGAGGCGGCACGCCGTATCGCCAGCGCCAGCGCTGTGCGTCCCTAGGGAACTTTCGAAAGATCGCATAACACCCATGCTCCACCGCAACCTGCAAATGACACGGAAACACGCCCTCGGGGCGGAGGCCTGGCCCTGGCGGGCCTGAACGCCTGCGCCATCGCGCGCCGATTTCCATCGCGCCGGAGCTGACCAGTCCGCGCACCTGTCGTTGCAGCACCCGTCTCCGTGGAGTTTCCCCATGACCGAATCAGATTTCAACCGGCTCGCCGCCGAGGGCTATAACCGCATCCCGGTGACGCTCGAAACCTTCGCCGACCTCGACACGCCGCTGTCGATCTACCTCAAGCTGGCCAACGATCCCTACTCCTACCTGCTCGAATCAGTGCAGGGCGGCGAGCGCTTCGGCCGCTTTTCCTTCACCGGCCTGGCCGCCGGCACGCGCATCGCGGTGGTCGAGGGCGCGATCATGGTGCTCAGCGGCAACCGCGTCGCCGAGCGGCGCGACCACAGCAACCCGATGAGCTTCATTTCCGAGTTCATGTCGCGCTTCAAGGTGCCCGACCTGCCCGGCCTGCCGCGCTTCTGCGGCGGCCTGGTCGGCGCC
>JADYZH010000119.1 GCA_020853215.1 Sulfuritalea sp.
GCCGCAAACCGGCGACAAGACGACCTGGGAAGGCTGGCAGCTGGAAGTGGTCGATCTCGATGGCAAGCGCGTCGACAAGGTACTGGCGTCGAAACTTCCCGAGGAGAATGCGGCGCCGGACGGAACGCCGGGATCGACCGACAACCCCTCCCAGGCCGGCAACGGGTAGCGTCGACGAGCGCTTGCGCGCCAGTCCCCGGAATTACCCGATAACCAAACGTCTACAGGGATTTGGTCGATCCGCCGGCCCGGCCCGGCCAGTCCCCGGCAGGCAGCGATTCACTCCCACTCGATGGTCGCCGGCGGCTTGCCCGAGATGTCGTAGACCACGCGGTTGATGCCGCGGACTTCGTTGATGATGCGGTTCGAAACGCGACCCAGCAGTTCATGGGGCAATTCGGCCCATTTTGCAGTCATGAAGTCGGAGGTCTGCACTGCGCGCAGCGCAACGACGTACTCGTAGGTGCGGCCGTCGCCCATGACGCCGACGCTCTTCACCGGCAGGAAAACGGCGAAGGCCTGGCTGGTCTTGTCGTACCAGTCGGCGGCGCGCAGTTCGTCGATGAATATCGCATCGGCGCGGCGCAGCAGGTCGGCGTAGTCCTGCTTCACCTCGCCGAGGATGCGCACGCCGAGGCCGGGGCCGGGGAAGGGATGGCGATACACCATCTCGTGCGGCAGGCCCAGCGCCACGCCGAATTCGCGCACTTCGTCCTTGAACAGCTCGCGCAGCGGCTCCAGCAGCTTGAGGTTCAGGGTTTCGGGCAGGCCGCCGACGTTGTGGTGGCTCTTGATGGCGTGGGCCTTCTTGGTCTTGCCGCCGGCCGATTCGATCACGTCGGGATAGATTGTGCCCTGGGCGAGCCATTTCGCGTTGGGCAGTTTCTGCGCCTCGGCCTGGAACACCTCGACGAATTCGCGACCGATAATCTTGCGTTTCTGCTCCGGGTCGGCAACGCGCTTCAGGTGGCCCATGAACTGGCTCACGGCATCGACATGGATCACCTTGACACCGAGGTTGCGGGCGAAGGTATCCATCACCTGCACGCCTTCGTTGAGGCGCAGCAGGCCGTTGTCGACGAAGACGCAGGTGAGCTGCTCGCCGATCGCCCGATGCAGCAGCGCCGCCACCACCGAGGAATCGACACCGCCGGAGAGGCCGAGGATCACCTCTTCCTTGCCGACCTGCGCGCGCACCTTGGCGATCGCCTCTTCGACGTAATTGGGCATGTTCCAGTCGCCGCGGCAGCCGCAGATGTCGCGCACGAAGCGGGCATAGATCTCGCGTCCCTTGAGGGTGTGGGTGACCTCGGGGTGGAACTGCACGGCATAGAAGCCGCGCGCTTCGTCCGCCATGGCGGCGATCGGCGTCGATTCATTGCTGCCGATGAGCTTGAAGCCGGGCGGCAGTTCGGTGACCTTGTCGCCGTGACTCATCCAGACTTCGAGCAGGCCGTGGCCCTCGGCATTGGTGCGGTCCTGGATGCCGTCGAACAGCTTCGAGTGGCCGCGCGCGCGCATCTCGGCGTAACCGAATTCGCGCTTGCTGCTGCTTTCGACCTTGCCGCCGAGTTGCGCGGCCATGGTCTGCATGCCGTAGCAGACGCCCAGCACCGGCACGCCGAGCTTGAACACGATGTCGGGGGCCTTCCATTCCTCGGCTTCATAGACCGAGTTGGGGCCGCCGGAAAGAATGATTCCCTGCGGCTTGAACTCGCGGATGAAGTCCTCGCTGACGTCGAAGGGATGCAGTTCGCAATACACCTGCTGCTCGCGCACGCGGCGGGCGATGAGTTGCGCAACTTGCGAACCGAAGTCGAGGATCAGGATCTTCTGATGGGACATGTGCTTTATTCCGTCTGCGACCCTGGCGGGCGCTGTATGCAAACTCGGAACAGGGGAAACCCAGGTTTCCCCCGTTACCCCCTTCCTACCGTTCAGTCGATATGGTAGTTCGGCGCTTCCTTGGTGATCTGCACGTCGTGCACATGCGACTCGCGGATGCCGGCCGAGGTGATTTCGACGAATTCGGCTTTCGCCCGCATCTCGTCGATCGTGGCGCAGCCGACATAGCCCATGGAGGAGCGGAGCCCGCCCATCAGCTGGTGGATCACCGCAACCACGGGCCCCTTGTAGGGGACGCGACCTTCGATGCCTTCCGGCACCAGTTTTTCGACGTTGGCGTCGGAATCCTGGAAGTAGCGATCGGCGGCGCCGTCCTTCATCGCGCCGAGGCTGCCCATGCCGCGATAGGCCTTGTAGGAGCGGCCCTGGTAGAGCACGGTTTCGCCGGGCGCCTCTTCGGTGCCGGCGAACAGGCCGCCGAGCATCACCGAACTGGCGCCGGCGGCGATGGCCTTGGAGATGTCGCCCGAATAGCGGATGCCGCCATCGGCGATCAGGGGTATGCCGTCGGCGGCCAGTGCATTGGCGACCATTTCCACGGCCGTGATCTGCGGCACGCCGACACCGGCAACGATGCGCGTGGTGCAGATCGAGCCGGGGCCGATGCCGACCTTGACGCCGTCGGCGCCATGGCCGACCAGTGCCTTCGCCGCATTGGCCGTGGCGATGTTGCCGCCGATCACCTCGACCTGGGGAAAGGTCTTCTTGACCCACTGCACGCGCTTGAGCACGCCTTCGGAATGGCCGTGGGCGGTATCGACCACGATCACATCGATGCCGGCCTCGGCCAGCAGTTCGACGCGCTCCTCGGTGCCCTCGCCGACGCCGACCGCGGCGCCGACCCGCAGGTGCCCCTGCTCGTCCTTGCAGGCCAGCGGGTGCTCACTGGACTTGAGGATGTCCTTGACGGTCACCAGGCCGCGCAGCTGGAAGCCGGCATTGACCACCAGCACGCGCTCCAGGCGATGCTTGTGCATCAGGGCCTTGGCTTCCTCGGGCGAGCTGCCTTCGCTGACCGTAATGAGCCTGTCGCGCGGTGTCATGATGTTGCGTACCGGTTGATCGAGGTTGGTCTCGAAACGCGTGTCGCGGTTGGTGACGATGCCCACCACGACGCCGTTATCCACCACCGGCAGGCCGGAAATGCGATAGCTGCGAGTCAGGGCGAGCACTTCGCGCACGCTCATGGTCGGCGGCACGGTGATCGGGTCCTTCAGCACGCCGGATTCGAAGCGCTTCACCTTGGCCACTTCGGCGGCCTGTGCCTTGGGGTTGAGGTTCTTGTGCACGATGCCGATGCCGCCTTCCTGGGCCAGGGCGATGGCCAGGCGGGCTTCCGTCACCGTGTCCATGGCGGCGGAAAGCAAAGGCAGGTTGAGCTGGATCTTGCGGGTAAGGCGAGTAGCGAGGCTGACGTCGCGGGGGAGGATCGCCGAGTGGGCGGGTACCAGGAGGACGTCGTCAAACGTCAGCGCCTTCTGGAGCAGTCGCATAGTAGTTTTCCTTGATTCCAAAGCAGCATTATACGCGACAGCAGGGGGAGCTTATTTGTCCCCACGCCGTATCGCCAGCGCCTACTTTTCTGGAACGAAGGCCTGCATGCGGCTCAGGCGTCTCCGGTCTCGCCGCCGCCCTTTTTCATCACTTTTCCCTCTGCCGCGCGCTGCTTGCGCACTTCCTTGGGGTCGGCGATCAGGGGCCGGTAGATTTCCACCCGGTCACGGTCGCGCAGGACTGTGTCCGCCTTGGCCAGCTTGGCATAGACGCCGAGCTTGTTTTTCGCCAGATCGATTTCCGGATGTTTCGCCAGCAGGCCCGAGGCTTCGATCGCCTGCCCCGCCGTGCTGCCCGCGGCCAGGTTCAGGCCGACGACCTCCTGGCTTGCCGGCAGTGCATACACGACTTCGACTTGGATGGTTTCAACCATAGACTGTTTGCGCCCTTTTGACGAAGGAATCGACGAAGGTGTTGGCGATGTGGTGGAATACCGGCCCCAGCGCCTTCTCCAGCAGATGGCTGGAAAACTCGTAGTGCAGGCGGAATTCTACCTTGCAGGCGGTCTCGCCCAGCGGGGTGAAGCGCCAGTGGCCGTCCATGTGGGTGAAGGGCCCGTCGGTCAGGCGGATGTCCATCAGGGTCGGTTCGACCTTGATGTTCTCGGTCGAGAAGTGCGACTTGAGGCCGTGGTAATTGATGTGCACCGTCGCCGCCGTGCGCGTCGGGGTGCGCTCGTGCAAGTCGGTGCCGCCGCACCAGGGCAGGAATTGCGGATAGTCCTCAATCCGATCGACGAGGGCGAACATCTGCGCCGGCGTGCGTTCGATCAGTACCGATTTTTCGACCAGAGCCATTCAGGATTACCGCAAAGTCGCGCGGAGCCGGTGCAGTAGAATGCCGCATTTTATCGCGCCGCCCCATGAGCATCGCCGACAACAAAAAGGCATTCCACGATTACTTCATCGAAGAGCGCTACGAGGCCGGCCTGGTGCTCGAAGGCTGGGAAGTGAAGGCGATCCGCGCCGGGCGGGCGCAGATCAAGGAAGCCTACGTCGTGGTCAAGAGTGGCGAGGTCTTCCTCATCGGCGCCCACATCACCCCCCTGCTCTCGGCCTCGACCCACGTGCATCCCGATCCGGTGCGCACGCGCAAGCTGCTGCTCAACGCGGCGGAAATCAGCAAGCTGATCGGCAAGGTGGAACGTGCCGGCTACACCCTGGTGCCGCTCGACCTGCATTACAGCAAGGGCCGCGTCAAGCTCTCGGTCGGCCTGGCCAAGGGCAAGAAGCAGCACGACAAGCGCGATGCCGAAAAGGAGCGCGATTGGGTGCGCGAGAAAGCCCGCGTCATGCGCGATCGCCGTGGCTGACCAGGCGCGCCCGGTGCGCGAACCGATGAGTGCCACCACCCTGCTCTGGCTGGTCACCGGCTGCATGATGCTGCAACCGCTGTCGACCGACCTGTACCTGGCCTCGCTGCCCGGCATGGCGCTGGATTTCGGCGTCAGCCCGGCGGCGGTGCAGCAGACGCTGTCCTTGTTCGTCTTTGGTTTCGGCACCGCGCAGTTGATCAGCGGCCCGCTGTCCGACCGCTATGGCCGCAGGCCGGTGCTGATCGGCGGCCTCGCCCTGTATTTCGTCTCCGGCCTGGCCTGCGCCCTGGCGCCGAGCCTGGGCTGGCTGATCGCGGCACGCTTCGTCCAGGCCATCGGCTGCTGCACGGCCGTGGTGGTGGCGCGCGCCATCGTGCGCGACGCCTATGCACCGGCCGAAGGCGCCCGCGTGATGGCCAGGGCGCTGTCGCTGCTGGCGCTGGCGCCGATCCTCGGACCGATCCTCGGCGGCTACCTGCAGGTGGCCTTCGGCTGGCGTGCCGCCTTCGTCACCCTCGCGCTGTCAGGCCTGGCGATGTGGGTGGCTTCGCTGCGCCACCTGACCGAATCCAACCCCAAGCTCA
>JADYZH010000120.1 GCA_020853215.1 Sulfuritalea sp.
GCGCGCGCTGGAGGTCGTCGAATACAACCCCCACGCCGATCGGGACTTCGTCGCCGCCCGGGCGATCCACGATCTCTGTCGCTCGGTGATCGGATGAGTCATCGGTCTGTCATCAGCGGTTCATTCAGCCGTAACGCGGCGGAACTAAGCTGGTCGCCACGATTTCCGCTGTCACTTTGATCTTGCCAACCATGGAAGCCTTCGACCTGTCCGCCAAATTTCCCCTGCCGTTAGCGCCCGCGCCACGCGCGGCCGAATTGCTGGCCGGGCGCCAGGCGGAGCTGCGCCGTTCCCTGCGCCCGTATCTGGACGAGATACTGGGCCGACTCGGCCTTCCGGCTGGAGCAGTGGTGGTCGGTTACGCGGGGAGCGAAGATTTCAAACCGGTCTGCATTTCCGACGGCGGCATGCCCGCGCCCGCCAGCGCCGACCGCGTGATCCTGTGCCAGTTCATGAGCATGGTGCCGGACTGGCGGCAGTCCCTCGATACCGCCATGGCCATGCTCAAGCCCGGCGGCCGCATCGGGGTGCTCGATTTCCACCTGCCGCGCCACGATCCGCGACCGATCAAGTATTTCTGGCGCGCGTGGTTCGGGCGCGCCGGCCTGCGCCTGTCGGCCAATCATCTCGCGGATTTGCGCTACCGCTGCCCGGAACATGTCTTTGCCGAGCGCCATGTGGCGGTGCCCGGCCTGCCGGGACTGAGGGCTCCCTGCTACTGGTTTGTCGGCAAGGCTCCAGCGACGGACTAGCCCCGGTTGTACGTCAACCGGGGCCGAAATGACAGAAGGGCACCTCCTGGACCGAACCGCTTGGACGGGGAGCTGCCGGAAACTACTCAAGCATCGAACGCAGTCCGTACGGCCCCGGCGATAGCCTCGGCTTGCGCCGCAACCGGCGCCGCGTCTTCACCTTCGACCATCACCCTCAGTAAAGGCTCGGTGCCCGATGGTCGCAGCAGGACACGCCCCTTGCCATCGAGCGCGGCCTCCGCCGCCTGCACCGCCGCCTTGATGCCGGCATCCGCGATCCAGTCGAAGCCGGCCGGCATCTTCACGTTGATCAGTTTCTGCGGATACAGCGACATGTCCGAGCAGGCCCGGGCCAGCGTCTCGTTCGCGGTGCGCAGCGCGGCCAGCACCTGCAGCGCGGCGATGATGCCGTCGCCGGTGGTGTGGCGATCGAGGCAGATGATGTGTCCGGAATTCTCGCCGCCGAGTTGCCAGCCCTTGTCCCGCATCATTTCCAGCACGTAGCGGTCGCCCACCCTGGCGCGGCCGAGCGCGATGCCGAGCCGTCCCAGCGCGTGCTCGAAACCGAGGTTGCTCATCAGCGTGCCGGCGACACCGGGAACCGCCTGGCTGCGGGCGCGGTGACGGGCGATCACGTAAAGCAGCTGATCGCCGTCGTAGAGCGTGCCGGCCACGTCGACCATGACCAGGCGGTCGCCGTCGCCGTCGAGGGCAATGCCACAGTCGGCATGGGTTTCCAGCACGGCACGACGCAACGCCGCCGGCGCGGTGGCGCCCACCTCGAGGTTGATGTTGAGGCCGTTCGGCGTGTCGCCGACGCCGACTATTTCGGCGCCGAGTTCATGAAAGACATTGGGGGCGACGTGATAGGCCGCACCGTGGGCGCTATCGACGACGACCTTGAGTCCGCGCAGGTCGAGGTCATTGGGGAAGGTGCTCTTGCAGAATTCGATGTAGCGCCCGGCGGCATCGTCGACGCGGCGTGCCTTGCCCAGCTTGGCCGATTCCATGCAGGCCAGCGGCTGCTCCAGCCGCGCCTCGATCTCCAATTCGACGGCATCCGGCAACTTGGTCCCCTGGGCCGAAAAGAACTTGATGCCGTTGTCGTCGTAGGGGTTGTGCGAGGCGGAAATCACCACGCCCGCCTGCAGGCGCAGCGCGCGCGTGAGGTAGGCCACGGCGGGGGTGGGCATCGGTCCGCACAGCATGACATCGACGCCCGCCGCGGCAAACCCGGCCTCCAGCGATGCCTCGAGCATATACCCGGAAATCCGCGTGTCCTTGCCGATCAGCACCGCCGGCCGATCGCCGGCGCGCAGGCCTTCGCGCGCCACCAGCGTCGCGCCGGCGGCATGGCCCAGGCGCATGATGAACTCCGGCGTGATGGGCACCTGCCCGACACGGCCGCGGACACCGTCGGTGCCGAAATACTTGCGTCCCATTCAGTAATCCTCCACAGCCTGCAGGACGGCCAAGGCATCGCGCGTCGCCGCGACGTCATGCACGCGGACGATGCGCGCGCCGCGTTCGACCGCCAGCACGTGAGCCGCGACGCCGCCATGAACCCGCTCCGGCGCGGCACGGCCGGTAATCAGGCCCAGCATCGACTTGCGCGACATGCCCACCAGCAGCGGAAGGCCGGGAACCACCAGCTCGTCGAGGCGGCGCAGCAGCTGGATGTTGTGCTCCAGCGACTTGCCGAAGCCGAAACCCGGGTCAACCGCGATGCGGTTGAGGGCGATTCCCGCCGCCTCCGCCGCCGCCACGCGCTCGGCAAGGTATTCCGCCACTTCGCTAACGATATCCGCATAGTGGGGGGCATCCTGCATGGTGTGCGGATCGCCCTGCATGTGCATCAGGCATACGCCGGCCTTGCTGGCGGCGACCACTTCCAGCGCACCGGGGGCACGCAGCGCGTTGATGTCGTTGATCATGTCGGCACCGGCGTTGAGTCCGAGGCGCATCACTTCGGGTTTGACGGTGTCAATCGAAAGCGGCGTGCCGCAGTCGCGCAACGCTTCGATCACCGGCAGCAGGCGATCGATTTCCTGCTGCGCCGATACCGGCGCCGCGCCCGGTCGCGAGGACTCCGCGCCGAGGTCGAGGATGTGCGCACCCTCCTCGATCAGCTGCCGCGAGTGCGCGACGGCCGCTTCGCTATCGCCGCGCAAGCCATCGCCGGAAAACGAATCGTCGGTAAGGTTGACGATGCCCATGATCAGCGGGCGCCCGGCGTTGAGCACGAAGCGGCCGCAATGAAAATGCTGTGTCATGGGCGGATGCAAAACGCCGGATTGCCGGCGGCTCGGTGTCGGAATGGAAGCCGTCAGGCGGGCGCCGGCGCGGTCGGTTCGGGGCCCGGGGCGCTGTCGCCCCTCGGCGCGGACGACGCGCTGGAGGGCTTGGGCGGACGCGGCGGCAGGCCGGCCATGATGTCGTTGATCTGGTCGGCGTCGATGGTCTCGAGTTCGAGCAGGGCGGCCGTCATGGCTTCGACCTTGTCGCGGTTGTCTTCCAGCAGCTTGCGCGCGCGCGCGTACTGCTCGTCGATCACGCGGCGAATCTCGACATCCACCTTCTGCATGGTGGCTTCCGACATGTTCTTGTGCGTGGTGACGGAACGGCCGAGGAAGATTTCGCCCTCCTCTTCGCCGTACACCATCGGGCCGAGGGTGTCGGACATGCCCCATTGCGTGACCATGCGCCGCGCCAGATCAGTGGCGCGCTGGAAATCGTTGGAGGCGCCGGTAGTCATTTGCTGCATGAACAGTTCTTCGGCGATGCGGCCGCCGAACAGGACGCAAATCGTGCACAGCAGGCGTTCGCGGTCCTGGCTGTAGCGTTCCTGGTCGGGCAATTGCATGGTCAGGCCCAGCGCGCGGCCGCGCGGGATCACGGTCACCTTGTGCACTGGATCGGTCTTCGGCAGCAGCTTGGCGACGACGGCGTGGCCGGATTCGTGATACGCGGTGTTGCGGCGTTCCTCTTCGGGCATGACCATCGAGCGGCGCTCGGCGCCCATCATGATCTTGTCCTTGGCGCGCTCGAAATCTTCCATGTCAACCAGGCGCTTGTTACCGCGCGCGGCGAACAGCGCAGCTTCGTTGACCAGATTGGCAAGGTCGGCGCCCGAAAAACCGGGGCAGCCGCGGGCCAGGATCGAGGCATCGATGTCCGGTGCCACGGGCACCTTGCGCATATGCACCTTGAGGATCTGTTCGCGGCCGCGGATGTCCGGCAGCGGTACCACCACCTGGCGGTCGAAACGACCGGGGCGCAACAGCGCCGGATCGAGCACGTCGGGACGGTTGGTGGCGGCCACCACAATCACGCCCACGGAAGGCTCGAAGCCGTCCATCTCGACCAGCATCTGGTTCAGGGTCTGCTCGCGTTCGTCGTTGCCGCCACCGAGGCCGGCGCCGCGCTGGCGGCCGACGGCATCGAGTTCGTCGATGAAGATGATGCAGGGCGAGGATTTCTTGGCCTGTTCGAACATGTCGCGCACGCGCGCGGCGCCGACGCCGACGAACATTTCGACGAAGTCGGAGCCGGAAATCGAAAAGAACGGCACCTTGGCCTCGCCGGCGATGGCCTTGGCCAGCAGCGTCTTGCCGGTGCCGGGCGAGCCGACCAGCAGCACGCCGCGCGGGATGCGTCCGCCCAGCTTCTGGAACTTGGAGGGGTCGCGCAGGAAGTCGACCATTTCGGTGACTTCCTCCTTGGCCTCGTCGCAGCCGGCGACGTCGGCGAAGGTGATGGTGTTCGACGATTCGTCCATCATGCGCGCACGACTCTTGCCGAAGGAAAAGGCGCCGCCCTTGCCGCCGCCCTGCATCTGGCGCATGAAGAAGATCCAGACGCCGATCAGGAGCAGCATGGGGAACCAGGAGACGAAGATGCTGGTGAGGAAGGACTGCTCCTCCTCGGGCTTGGCGACGACCTTGACATTGTTCTTGAGCAGGTCGGAAACCATCCACAGGTCGGGCGGCGCATAGGTAGTGATGCGCTTGCCGTCGACGGTCGTGGCTTCGAGGGTGCGTCCCTGGATGACGACTTTCGTGATGCGACCGGACTTCACCTCCTCAAGAAACTGGGAGTACTCGAGTGATCCGAGCGCCGCACCCTGGCGGGTATTGAACTGATTGAACACCGTCATCAGAACGATGCCGATAACCAGCCAGATCGCCATATTTTTGAACATGTTATTCAAGGTTTCGCCTCTCTTTCCCGCCATCGGGATCAGTAGCACATGATTCTAGTGCCCTTCGACCCGCCCTGCAAACCACATGGACCATCCGTCAAGCCTTCTTGTTCCGCGCCAGCAGGTATATCTCGGCACTGCGGTTGCGGGAAGCTGCCGGCTTTCTCATCTGCACGGTCTGAAACCGGTCCTGCAACGCACGACGCAGTTCCATGAAGCCATCGCCCTGAAATACCTTGGCCAGCATGGCGCCGCCAGGTTTCAGGTGCAACGCGCAGAACTCCAGCGTCAACTCGGCCAAGACCATGACGCGCGCCTGATCGACCATGCCGATGCCCGACATATTGGGGGCCATGTCCGACAATACAAGATCGACCTGGCGGCCATCGAGGGCGTCCGTCAGCGCCTGCAACACCGCGTCATCATGGAAATCGCCCTGAATGAACTCGACGCCATGGATCGGCTCCATCGGCAGCAGGTCGAGCGCGACCAGGCGTCCGCCGGGCGCCACGCGCTTCGCGGCAACCTGCGACCAGCTGCCGGGGGCGGAACCGAGATCGACCACCGTCATGCCGGGCTTCAGCAGCTTGTCCTTGTCGTCGATTTCCGTCAGCTTGAATGCGGCGCGCGAGCGCCAGCCCCCGGCACGGGCCCGCTGCACGTAGGCGTCATTGACGTGCTCGGTGATCCAGGCCTTGTTGGTCTTGTTCTTCTTCTCGCTCGCGACCTTGCCCACGTTACAATCCCGCCATGACTGAAAACACCCCCCAACTGAGCCCTGCCCGGCGCCGCGCCCTGCGGGCCGCCGCACACCCGCTGAAGCCCGTCGTCTCCATCAGCCAGAAAGGACTCACGCCTTCCGTGCTGGCCGAGATCGACCGCTGCCTCAAGGCCCACGAACTAATCAAACTGCGACTTTACGGCATGGAACGGGATGCACGCGAGGCCCTGTTCGCCGAAATCTGCTCGGCACTTGCTTGCGCCGAAGTGCAGCACATCGGCAACCTGCTGGTGCTCTGGCGCGAGCATCCCAAGGATGATGCGGCAATAAAGTCGGCGCCGGCGACACGGCGAAAACCCGAAGCAATGACCAAGAAGCAGGCCGCGGCACGCAACGAGGCACGCAGCGGCAAGCGCTAGCGCCCTTTACCCCGTTCCTGCATTACCGCCAGCGCGACACCGAGCAGGGATTGCACCAGGTAAAGCGCGCTCGACACGCCATGCCAGGTGCTGAAGCGGTCGCGCAATGCGCTTTCCATGACCTGCCGCGGCAGTGCATCGGCTTTCAACTGGGCAAGTATCGGCTGCACGCCAAAATGGCCTGTAGCCGTCAGTGCCAGCATCAGCAGCACGATCCAGAACACGCCCGACTGGATGGCGCGCCAGCCTTTGCCGGCCAGAACGAAGAGCAACAGGTAGCTGCCGCAGGCGAGGCCGACCCAGGCCATGGCGGAAAACA
>JADYZH010000121.1 GCA_020853215.1 Sulfuritalea sp.
CAACCCCGTGGCGACCAGCAGCAGCAGCGTGCCCAGCATGGCCAGCACCGACAGCGCGCCGAGTGGATTGTGCCCTTCGCCCTGCCAGCGTCCCTGCAGATAATCCTTGATGGCGCGCGGCCCGCGCACGAACTGGGCAAAGCGCGCATAGGTGGAGCCGACGAAACCCCAGACCAGGCGAAAGGCCAGCAAACCCACGACGGTCAAGCCAAAACGGCCATGCCAAGCCATCGCATTGCCGCCGATCTTGACCGACACAAAGGAACCGATAACGCAGACTACCAGGGCCCAGTGAAAAATCCGGGTCGGCAGGTCCCAGACGCGGAAACGGTACATCAGACCACGGCTTCCTGCTTCTCGACCTTGGGTTGGACGAACTGCGCGCGCGAAACGCCGAGCCACATCACCAGCGGGCTGGCGACCAGGACCGAGGAGTAGATGCCGAAACAGATGCCGATGGTCAGGGCCAGCGCAAAGTAATGCAGCGCGGGGCCGCCGAAGATCAGCATCGAGGTGACCATCATCTGCGTCGAGCCGTGGGTGATGATGGTGCGCGAAATGGTGCTGGTAATGGCGTGGTCGAGCACCTCGGGTGTCGTCATGCCGCGCTTCTTCTTGAAGGTTTCGCGCACCCGGTCGAACACGACCACCGATTCGTTCACCGAGTAACCCAGTACCGCCAGCACCGCCGCCAGCACAGGCAGCGAAAATTCCCACTGGAAGAAGGCGAAGAAGCCGAGGATGATCACCACGTCGTGCAGGTTGGCAATGATGGCCGAGACCGCGAAGCGCCATTCGAAGCGCATCGCCAAGTAGAGCATGATGCCGATCACGACCAGCAGCAGGGCCAGGGCACCATCCTCGGCGAGTTCCTTGCCCACTTGCGGCCCGACGAACTCGACGCGCTTTAGGGTAGGCGCCGTAGCGCCGGCGCCGACTTTTTCCAGCGAGGCCATCACCCGCTCGCCGACCTTGCCACTTTCGCTGTCCTTGGCGCCGCGCGCCAGCGGCACGCGGATCAGGACGTCGCGCGAGGAGCCGAAGTTCTGCACCTGCGGATCGGCAAAGCCGTCGGATTCCAACTGCTTGCGGATCTGCTGCAGGTCCGGCGCCTGGGCATAGCTGACTTCCATCAGCGTGCCGCCGGTGAACTCGATCGACAAATGCAGACCCTTGGTGGCAAGGAAGAACACTGCCAGCAAAAAGGTGATCAACGAAATGATGTTGAACACCAGGGCATGGCGCATGAACGGGATGTCTTTGCGGATGCGGAAAAATTCCATGTCAGACTCCCGGCTTCCAGATTTGTCCGATGCTTACCGACGCCAGCTTGCGCCGGTGGCCGTAGATGAGGTTGATCAGCGCGCGCGAGACCACGACCGAGCTGAAGATCGAGGTCAGGATCCCCAGGCAATGCACCACGGCAAAACCGCGCACCGGCCCGGAGCCGAAGATCAGCAGCGCGACGCCGGCGATCAGTGTGGTGATGTTGGAGTCAACGATCGTCGCCCAGGCACGCTCGTAACCGGCGGTGATCGCCGCCTGCGGTGAATTTCCGCCGCGCAATTCCTCGCGCACCCGTTCGTTGATCAGCACGTTGGCGTCGATCGCCATACCCAGCGTCAGCGCAATGGCGGCGATGCCCGGCAGGGTCAACGTGGCCTGCAGCAGGGACAGCAGCGCGATCAGGAACAGCATGTTGGCCGACAGCGCGAACACGGACACGGCGCCGAACAGCAGGTAATAGGCCACCATGAACAGCGAGATCGCGACGAACCCCCACAGCGTGGAATTGAAACCCTTGGCGATGTTGTCGGCACCGAGGCTGGGGCCGATCACGCGTTCCTCGATGATATCCATCGGCGCGGCGACGGCACCGGAGCGGATCAGGATCGCCAGGGTGTTGGTTTCTTCCGGGGAAAACATGCCGGTGATCTGGAAGCGATTGCCGAACTCGCCCTGGATGGTGGCCACCGAAATCGCCTCCGGCCTGCCCTTCTCGATGAGGATGATGGCCATCATCTTCTTCAGGTTCTCGCGCGTCACGTCGCGCATGATGCGCCCGCCCGCGGCATCGAGCTGGACCGCCACCGCCGGCCGCTGGTTCTCGTCGAAGGTCGCCTGTGCGCCGTTGAAGCGGTCGCCGGTGAGAACGACCAGCTTCCTGACGGCGACCATGTTGATGCTGCCGTCGCGACGGCGTTCCGGGATCAGGTCGGTACCCACGGGCGCGTCGCTGCCGGCAACGGAGGCCTGTTCGACCAGGCGCACCTCGAGGGTCGCCGTGCGGCCGATGAGGTCCTTGGCACGCGCCACATCCTGCACGCCGGGCAGTTGCACCACGATGCGGTCGGCGCCCTGCTGCTGGATGACGGGCTCGGCAACCGCCAGTTCGTTGATGCGCTTGTTCAGGGTGGCGATGTTCTGCTTCAGCGCATCGTCCTGGAAGGTCTTGATCGCCTCGGGCCTGAGCGTGGCCACCAGAGTGAAGTCGGCGCCGGTCAGGGTTTCCACGAGCTGAAGCTCGGGCTGGCTGCTGGCGATGGCCTGCTTCGCCTTGTCCCGCATCTCGGCGTCGCGAAACTGGACTTGCACTGCCTGCCCGCTGCGGGCTATCCCGGCATGCCGGAGATTCTTTTCGCGCAACAGGGTGCGCAGATCGGCCGCGACCGAATCCAGACGTTTGGTCAGGGCGCCCATCATGTCCACCTGCAACAGGAAATGCACGCCGCCGCGAAGATCGAGGCCGAGATACATCGGCAGGGCGTTGATGCCTGTCAGCCAGGTGGGGGAATTCGAAACCAGGTTAAGCGCGACGCTGTAGGCGGCGTCCGCGGGTACCGGATTCAGGGCCTTTTCGATCGCATCCCTGGCCTTGAGCTGGGTGTCGGTATCGGCCAGGCGCACGCGCACGCTGTTGAGGTCGAGCGTCACGCCCTGGGGGGCGATCGACGCCGCCTTGAGGGCCGCCTCCACCTGCGCCAGGAGCTTGGTGTCGACCTTGTGCGTGGACTTGACACTGGCGACCTGCACGGCCGGCACCTCACCAAAAAAATTGGGCAAGGTGTAGAGGAATCCAAGCACCAAGGCAATCAGCACCGTGGCGTTTTTCCAGAGGGGATAACGATTCATGGCATTTTGGCCGGACCCGCGTCAGCGGGACCGACCCGGGGAATTTACAGGTTTTTCAAGGTGCCCTTGGGCAGCAGCGCACCCACGGCATTTTTCTGCACGGTGATGACGACCGGGCCATCCTTGCCTTCGGCGACTTCCAGGCTCAGGTAGTTTTCGCCCACCTTGGCAATGCGGCCGGTAATCCCGCCCTGGGTCACCACTTCGTCACCCTTGGCCAGCTCGCTGACCATTTTCTGTTGTTCCTTGGCTTTCTTCATTTGTGGCCGAATCATGACGAACCACAGCACGACAAACATCAGCACGATGGGCAGCATCCCCATCAGGCCCCCGGTGGGATCGGCGGCGGCCCCGGCCGCTTGCGCGTAAGCATTTGAAATCAGCACCATGAATCTCCAAGAGTGTCGGAAAAAAGCTGCCGAATTATACCTGCTCGCCGGCTCGTGCCCGATGGAAGCGGCGACTGAACCCGGCAAAGTCGCCCTGCTCGACAGCGGCACGCATTTCCGCCATCAAGGTCTGGTAGTAATGCAGATTGTGGAGGGTATTGAGCCGGGCCCCCAGGATTTCGCCGACACGATGCAAGTGATGCAGGTAGGCACGCGTGAAATTGCGGCAGGTATGGCAGCCACAGGAGTCGTCCAGCGGCCGGGTATCGGCCTTGTATTGCGCGTTCTTGATCTTGATGTCGCCATGGCGGGTGAACAGCCAGCCGTTGCGGGCATTGCGCGTCGGCATCACGCAGTCGAACATGTCGATGCCCTGCCCGACGGCATACACCAGGTCTTCCGGCGTGCCGACGCCCATCAGGTAGCGCGGCTTGTCCGCCGGCAGACGTGGTGCGGTGTGCGCCAGGATGCGTGCCATTTCCTCCTTGGGTTCACCAACCGACAGGCCGCCGATGGCAAAGCCATCGAAACCGATGTCGGCCAGCCCCGCCAGCGATTCGTCGCGCAGCGGCTCGTGCATGCCACCCTGTACGATGCCGAACAGGGCATTGGCGTTTTGCAGCCGGTCATGCTCGTCGCGCGAGCGCCGCGCCCAGCGCAGGCTGAGGCGCATCGACGCGGCCGCCGTGGCCAGGTCCGCCGGATAGGGCGTGCATTCGTCGAAGATCATCGCGATGTCGGAATTCAGCACATGCTGGATGCGCATCGATTCCTCCGGTGTCAGGAACAGCCGGTCGCCGTTGATCGGCGAGGCGAACCTGACGCCCTCTTCGCTGATCTTGCGCAGGTCGCCCAGGGAAAACACCTGGAAGCCCCCCGAATCGGTCAGGATCGGGCCGCTCCAGCCCATGAAGCGATGCAGGCCGCCATGCGCCGCGACCACCTCCAGCCCCGGTCGCAGCCAGAGATGGAAGGTATTGCCGAGCACGATCGAGGCGCCGATGCCGACCAGTTCTTCCGGAGACATGGCCTTGACCGTGCCGTAGGTACCCACCGGCATGAAAGTCGGCGTTGGCGCCACGCCGTGGGCCAGCGTCAGCGTGCCGCGCCTTGCCGCACCGTCGGTGGCAAGCAGTTCGAAGTTCATTCCCGTGGCCGTCTGCGCAGCAGCATGGCATCCCCGTAGCTGAAGAAACGATAGCGGGCGGCAATCGCATGTTGGTAGGCGGCACGAATTTCCTCCATGCCGGCAAATGCCGCGACCAGCATCAGCAAGGTGGATTTCGGCAAGTGGAAATTGGTGATCAGTATATCCACGATCCTGAATTCGAAGCCGGGCGTGACGAACAGCGCCGTCTCGCCGGCGCCGACTTTTACATTTCCATCCAGGGCAGCCGATTCCAGCACGCGCAGCGACGTGGTGCCGACCGCCACGATGCGTCCGCCGCGCGCCCGGGTCGCCGCGATCGCGTCGGCCGTGGCTTGCGGCAAGTGATAGCGCTCGGTATGCATGCGATGCTGCGCGAGGTCGCTGACCCGCACCGGCTGGAAGGTTCCGGCACCGACGTGCAGGGTGACATGGGCGATTTCGACACCTTTCCCGCGTAGCCTGGAAAACAAGTCGCCATCAAAATGCAGGCCCGCCGTCGGCGCGGCGACCGAGCCTTTTTCGCGCGCATACACGGTCTGGTAGCGTTCCTCATCCGGAGCTCCCGCCACGCGTTCGATGTAGGGCGGCAACGGCAAGCGGCCGTGGCGCTCGACCAGCTCGGCGGCGTCGCCGGAAAACTGCAGCCGGTAGAACTCGCCATCGCGTCCCAGCACCTCGACATCGAAAGCATCCTCCAGCCGCAGGCGTGTGCCCGGTTGCGGCGGCTTGCTCGCCCGCAGCTGCGCCAGCACGGTGGCGTGATCGAGCAGGCGCTCGACCAGGATTTCAATCCGGCCACCGCTTTCCTTGTGTCCCAATAGGCGAGCATGCAGCACCCGGCTGTCGTTCAGCACCAGCAGATCGCCCGCGCGCAGCCGCTGCGGCAGATCGACAAAGACGCTGTCCTGGCGGAGCCCGCCTTCCACCACCAGCAGACGGCTTGCCGAGCGTTGCGGCAAGGGCACCTGGGCAATCAGGTCGACGGGCAGCGTGTAGTCGAAATCGGCAAGGGTCAGCAGCATCGGGATGACGGGAGAATCGCATGACGGCGAGGTGAATACCCGCGCGTCACGAGAGGCTGTCAGCCGCCCTTCCGGCGGCCGGCGCGAATAGTAGCAGAGCGCCACCCCGGGCCCGCCGCCCGCGGACCGGTAAATCGCTCAAGCGTCGGATTCGGGGTCGCCGTGGCGCCTGAATGCCGCCAGGTCCACCAGGATCAATTGGCCGTCCTGCTCATGGATGAGCCCCTGGGCGGTCAGATCCCGCATCACGCGGCTGACCATCTCGCGCGATGCGCCGATCATCTTTGCAATATCCTGCTTGCTGAGCTTGTGCGTGATCACCTTGCGGCCATCGACTGTCTCCGCGGCCTCAAGCAACTGGCGCGCAACACGCCCGTAGACGTCGAGCAGCGCCAGGCTTTCTATGTTGCGGTCGGCCGCACGCAAGCGCCGGGTCAGGTTGCGCATGATGAACATCGAGACCTCGGGGTTTTCCGCAAGGCAGCGCTTGAATTCGTCCTGACCGATCATCACCACTTCGCTTGCCTCGACAGCCAGCACGGTGGCCGAGCGAGGATGATCGTCGAGCACCCCCATTTCGCCGAACAGTTCTCCGGGACCGAGCAGGGAAAGGATGACCTCGCGCCCCTCCTCGTCGCTGACCTGCACCTTCAGGGCGCCCGAGAGGACGAAGTAGATGTTGTCGGTGCGATCACCGGCATGCAGTACGACGGTATGCCGCGGCACTTTGCGCAACATGGCTACCCGGGTCAGCGGCTTGAGGCTCTCGTCGTCGAGCATTTCGAAGATCGGCAGCGCACGCAGGACGGTCAATGAAACTCCGGGATTAGGCGTAGCCACAACAAACCCTCCACAAATAACCTGAACCGCACACTCGACACTCAGCGGTAAGTGTAATCGTTATTGCCAGCCCTGCTCGGGCAGCATTGCAAGTCGTTTTGGTGCCGGGGGGGGAAGTCGAATCCCCATGCCTTGCGGCGGCGGTGTTTGAGACCGCTACGTCTACCGATTCCGTCACCCCGGCCCGGGATGCCGACGCCGGGACGACCCCGGCCACGCGAGGCGCGAATTATCCGACAAACTCGGCCGTCCCACAATCACCGTGGCATCGATGGCCTGCCTGCCGACAATGTGCACCGCGACAGCAGCGACGGCACCGCAGGAAAACAAGGCAAGCCCTCCCCGGCGCATCACTGCCTGGACCAATGAACAAACAACGGGCGGCTGGCACTGTTCGCAATGCAGCCTATAATCGCCCGATGGTGCAGAGCAACAATCCTGGCGGCAACACTCCAGCGCCCCGCCTGGCGGCGGTTTCGGTGGCTGCCATGGGCGTGGTCTACGGCGATATCGGCACCAGCCCGCTCTACACCATGAAGGAAGTCTTCAACGGCCCGCACGCGGTGGCCGTCACCCCGGAAAACCTGCTCGGCATCCTCTCGCTGATCTTCTGGGCGCTGACCATCACGGTATCGCTCAAATACGTGATGTTCATCACCCGCGCCGACAATCGCGGCGAAGGCGGCATCATGGCATTGACCTCGCTCGCACTGCGCTCGCAGGGAGCGGGACCACGCATGCTGTGGTTGATGTCGATACTGGGCATTTTCGGCGCCGGGCTTTTCTATGGAGATGCCGTGATCACCCCGGCCATGTCGGTGCTTTCGGCCATCGAAGGACTCGAGGTCGCGACACCGATGTTCAAGCCCTACATCGTGCCCATCTCCATCGGCGTGCTCTGCGGCCTGTTCCTCTTCCAGCCGCGCGGCACGTCCGGCGTCGCGGCACTGTTCGGACCGATCATGCTGTTCTGGTTCGGTACGCTGGGCGTGCTGGGCATCTGGAACATTCTCAAGCATCCTGGCGTCGTCGCCGCGATCAACCCGTGGTATGCGATGCATTTCTTCCTGGAAAACCGCGGCCACGCCTGGCTCGCCCTGGGTGCGGTGGTACTGGCGATCACCGGCGGCGAGGCGCTTTATGCAGACATGGGACACTTCGGCCGGCGCTCGATCAAATGGGCATGGTTGGGCTACGTGTTTCCCTGCCTGTACCTGAACTATCTCGGCCAGGGCGCGCTGATCCTCGACAACCCGGCAGCCGTCAGGAACCCCTTCTTTATGCTGGTGCCCAACGAACTGCTGTATCCCATGGTCGCGCTGGCGACGGCAGCCGCGGTGATCGCTTCGCAGGCGGTGATCTCGGGGGCGTTCTCGCTGACCAGCCAGGCCATGCAGCTTGGCTACTGTCCGCGCATCCATGTCCGGTTCACCTCGGAACGGGAAAAGGGGCAGATCTACATCCCCAACATAAACTGGCTGCTGTTGCTGGTCGTGATCATCCTGGTGCTTGGCTTCAAGTCCTCGTCGAACCTGGCGTCCGCCTACGGCATCGCCGTCACCCTGACCATGATGATCGACACGCTGCTGGCTTTCGTCGTGGTACGCGCGCTGTGGAACTGGAACTGGCTGCAGGCCGGCCTGTTCCTGACGCTGTTCCTCGTTGTCGACTTCGCGTTCTTCTCCGCCAACCTGGTCAAGGTATTCGATGGTGGCTGGTTCCCGCTGGCGCTCGGTCTGGGCATATTCATCCTGTTCGCCACCTGGAAGCGCGGCCGCACCCTGCTTTACGAAAAGCTGCAGCAGGACTCCATGCCGCTCGACGCCTTCCTCGCCAGCCTGCAGTTTGGCGGCCCGCAGCGCGTCGCCGGCACCGGTATATTCATGACCACGCGCCCCGACGGCGTGCCGCGGGCGATGCTGCACAACCTGCTGCACAACAAGGTGCTTCACGAGCGGGTGATTCTGCTCAATGTCAACCTGCAGGATATTCCTCACGTCTTTGAAGACGAACGGCTGCTGGTCGAGCGGCTCAGCAACGGCTTCTACCGTGTGATACTGAACTACGGCTTTAAGGACGACCCCAATATCCCGCTCGCGCTAGAGCTGGCCGGCGACCACGGCATGGCTCCGGTGGAAATAATGGAAACCTCCTTCTTCCTCGGTCGCGAAACCATCGTTCCCAAGCGCGTGCCCTCCTTGCCGCTATGGCGGCAAATCCTGTTCATGTGGCTGTTCCGCAATGCCGGGACGGCAACCGACTTCTTCAAACTGCCGACCAATCGCGTCGTGGAACTCGGTACCCAGGTGGAGCTTTGACTCGCCCATCTGGCGGGCCACCTTCCGGCGACCATTCTGCGTCGCAGCAAATCAGGCCACTTGATTTCCCCATCATCACAGGTGATTTGCCAAACAACACGAAGGGCGGAACAATGCAACACCTTGCTTCAAAGATATATATACTTAAATCAAAGACGCCACACAGGAGAGAGGGAATTCATGAATACCACCCGCAGAACGGTTCTCAAAAGTGCCACCGCCAGCGGTTTGCTCGCCGGCCTGATCGCCGCTGGCGCCTTGCGCCCGACCCAGGTATTGGCCGCCGACTGGAACAAGGCTGCGTTCGAAGCCAAGGATATGGCGGCCGCACTGAAAGGCATCGGCGCCGCGACGCCAGCCGACAGCAAGGACCTGATCCTGAAGGTTCCCGACATCGCTGAAAACGGTGCTGTCGTGCCGGTGGAGGTGATCAGCAACATTCCGAAAACCACGTCGATTGCCATCATGGTCGAAAAAAACCCGCAGCCGCTCTGCGCCAACTTTGAATTCGCCAACGGAGCCCTGCCGGAGGCTTCGGCGCGCATGAAGATGGGCCAGACCTCGATGGTCAAGGCTGTCGCCAAGGCCGACGGGAAGTTCTACACGGCGCAAAAGGAAGTCAAGGTCACCGTCGGCGGCTGTGGCGGCTGATCGAACAGAACGAACATAGAGGAAGACACCATGGCAGATCCGATGAAAATTCGCGCCCAGTTGAAGGGTGACGTGGCGGAAATCCGCATCCTGATGAGCCACCCGATGGAGACCGGCCAGCGCAAGGACGCGGCCGGTGCCACCGTGCCGGCCCATTTCATCCAGTCGATGACCGTTGATGTCGGCGGCAAACGGGTGGTCGACGGACAGATCGGCACCTCGGTGTCGCGCAATCCGGTATTCGGCTTCAAGATGAAGGGTGCCAAGGCCGGCGACAAGGTCGTCGTGAACTGGGTAGACAACAAGGGCGACAAGAGGACCGATGAAGCCGCCGTGGCTTGAGCACATGATCGGCGAATAACAATCCGGGCGGGCTGCACCTGCCCCATTCCCTGACAGGAGGAGTCCATGAATCGGAACATCATCAGCGCGCTTTGCGCCTTGACGGTGGTGGGTGGCGCATTCGCCCAGACGCCGAAGAAGCCGTCAACCAAGGCCGCTGCAGCGCCGGCGGTTGAAGAAAGAGATGCCGCAACCCTGGAGTTCGAAAAGTTCCGCGCCGAGATGGAGGAAAGCAATCCGGCCGAACTCTTCGAAATGAAGGGTCAGGAAC
>JADYZH010000122.1 GCA_020853215.1 Sulfuritalea sp.
AACCTCATTCGGCTAGCCCCGCTCAAGCGCAAGGGCGGGCTCAAGGTGCGCCGCCTCATCGCCGCCACCTCCGATGCCTATCGCGCTCAATTGCTCGGATTAACGTGATGTTCATGCGATTGCCCTGACGCGCACCGGTCCGCCAAACTTGAAACCGCAAACCACGCCATGCCGGCTTGACAATAATCAATAGCAGGTCCGTCAAAGAGCCGATACTGCCTTCTCGATACCGATAGAGAGCACCCACCGGACGCCATGGAAACCATATTCACCGATGTCGCAATCATAGGTGCCGGCGGAGCAGGTCTGCGCGCAGCCATCGCCCTTGCCGAAACAGCCCCGCAACTGCGCATCGCCCTGATTTCGAAGGTGTACCCGATGCGCAGCCATACCTGCGCCGCCGAAGGAGGCGCCGCCGGGGTGATCAAGCCCGACGACAGCTTCGACCTGCACTTCGACGACACCGTCGGCGGCGGCGACTGGCTCTCCGACCAGGACTGCGTCGAATACTTCATCCACGAAGCACCGAAGGAACTGCTGCAACTGGAGCACTGGGGCTGCCCCTGGAACCGCGAAGCCGACGGCTCGGTGGCGGTGCGGCCCTTCGGCGGCATGAAGAAGAAGCGCACCTGGTTCGCCGCCGACAAGTCGGGCTTCCACATCCTGCACACCCTGTTCCAGACTTCGCTGCAGTTTCCCTCGATCACCCGCTTCGACGAGTACTACGCGCTCGACCTGCTGGTCGATGACGGCCGCTGCCAGGGCCTCACCGCCATGGAAATGCGCAGCGGCGAACTGCGCCAGTTCCACGCCAGGGCGGTGATCATCACCGGCGGCGGCGCCGGCCGCATGTTTCCCTTCTCCACCAACGGCGCGATCAAGACCGGCGACGGCATGGCCATGGCCTATCGCGCCGGAGCACCCTTGAAGGACATGGAATTCGTCCAGTACCACCCGACCGGCCTGCCCAACACCGGTAGCCTGCTCACCGAGGCCTGTCGCGGCGAGGGCGGCGTGCTGGTGAACAAGCACGGCCGCCGCTACCTGCAAGACTACGGCATGGGCCCGGAAACGCCGCTGGGCCAGCCGCAACTCAAGACCATGGAGCTCGGCCCGCGCGACCGCGTCAGCCAGGCCTACTGGCACGAACTGCAGAAGGGTAATACGGTAACGACGCAGTGGGGCGAATGCGTACTGCTCGACATGCGCCACCTCGGTGAAAAGAAGATCAACGAGCGCCTGCCGCTGGTGCGCGAACTGGCCGAGGCCTACCTCGGCGTCGATATCGTCAAGGAGGCGGTGCCGATCCGCCCCGTGGTGCATTACATGATGGGCGGCATTTCCACCAACACGGCGGCCGCAACCCCCCTGCCCGGCCTCTTTGCCGCCGGCGAATGCGCCTGCGTCAGCCTCAACGGAGCCAACCGGCTGGGCTCGAACTCGCTGGTCGAGCTGCTGGTCTTCGGCCGCCGCGCCGCGCTCTCCGCCATCGAGCACATCGAAGGCCTGCCGGCGCCGAGCGCCGCCGCGCTGAAAGTCGGCGCTGACGCCACGGCGAAACGCATCGGCGAACTCTTCTCCCGCACCGATGGCACCGAGTCGATGTCCGGCCTGCGCAGGGAGATGCAGGACACGATGGAAAAGAACGTCGGCATCTACCGTACCGAAGCCGGCCTGCAGGAAGGCGTCGCCAAGATCCACGAGCTGCGCCAGCGATATCGCAAGGTGAAGCTCACCGACAAGAGCAGCGTGTTCAACACCGACCTGTTCCAGGTGCTGGAGCTCGGCTCCATGCTCGACTGCGCCGAAGCCGTCACGGTCGGCGCCCTGGCCCGCAAGGAATCACGCGGTGCACACCAGCGCCTGGACTACGTCGAGCGCGACGACAGGAATTTCCTGCGCCACACCATGGTCCATCACCAGGGCCAGGATATGCCGCGCGTCGATTACCTCGATGTGGTCATCACCAAATCGCCGCCCGGCGTGCGCGACTATTCGGGAGACCACAAATGACGCCGCTGAAGGAGCGCCTGGTCCAGCTCGAAGTCCTGCGCTACAACCCGGACACCGACACCGAGGCACATTTCCAGCGCTACGAAGTAGTCTGCCAGGAAGAATGGGTGGTGCTCGATGCCCTCAACAAGGTCAAGGAAACCATCGATCCGACGCTCAACTACCGCTGGTCCTGCCACATGGCCGTCTGCGGCAGCTGCGGCATGATGATCAACGGCGAGCCCAAACTGTCCTGCCATGCCTTCCTGCGCAGCTACGAAGGCGTGATCCGGGTCGAGCCGCTGGCGCATTTCCCGATCGAGCGCGACCTCGTCACCGCGCCCGACGATTTCATGGAAAAGCTCAAACGGGTCAAGCCCTATGTGATCTCCAAACAGAAGAAGCCGATCGAGGAAGGCGAGCACAGGCAGACGCCGGCCCAGCTGATGAAGTTCCGCCAGTACTCGATGTGCATCAACTGCATGCTGTGTTACGCCGCCTGCCCGGAATACGGCCTGGAACCGGAGTTCATCGGTCCGGCGGCGCTGACCCTGGCCCACCGCTACAACCTCGACTCGCGCGACGGAGGCCGCAAGGAGCGTCAGGAAGTGGCAGCCACCCTTGAAGGGGTATGGACCTGCACCTTCGTCGGCGCCTGCTCCGAAGTGTGCCCGGCCCACGTCGATCCGGCCAGCGCGCTGCAGCAGATGAAAATCACCAGTTCGATCGACTGGATCGTCGAGCACCTGATTCCGGGAGGCAAATCATGAGCCGCAAACCCCTGGTTCGCGAATGTCCGCCGACCACCTGGTATTTCCGCCAGCCACGCTACTTGCGTTACATGTCGCGCGAAATCACCAGCATCTTCATCGGTGCCTACTGCGTGCTGCTGGTGGTCGGCCTGCACCGCCTTGCCAACGGGCCAGAGGCCTGGGAAGGCTTCCTGCTGGCGCTGCGCAGCCCCGATTCGATCGTCTTCCACCTGCTGGCCCTGGCCGCCTCGTTCTATCACGCCGCCACCTGGTTCAACGCCACCCAAAAGGCCATGCCGATACAGATCGGAGAGGATTTCGTCCCCGGCAACATAATCTCAGGCGCGCACTATGCGGCGTGGGCGGTACTGTCCGTGGCCATACTCTTTGTTGCGGGAGTGTTCTGACATGGCCAAGTCGCACAAACCCGTCGTCTGGTTTCCCTTTGCCGCCGGCGGCACCGTCATTGCCTTCTTCATTCCGGTGATCGTCCTCCTCACCTTCCTTGCCGCGCTGGGCCATGTGCCGGCCGGACTCGGCTACGAGTCGATGCATGCCTTCGCCCGCAGCGGACTCGGCAAGCTGATCATCTTCGGCGTGGTCGCACTCTCGCTGTGGAGCTCGGCGCATCGCCTGCGCTGTACCTGCTTCGACTTCGGCCTGCGCGCCGATGCCCTGGTGGCGACGGTGCTGTATGCCGCCGCAATCATTGGCAGTATTGCCACCGCAACATTCCTGCTGCGAATCTAGACCCACCTGTTCCCCGATAACGAACAAGACCCATGGCACCACCCCCACCGGCCTCGTGCGAGGCCGTGCGCGAAGCACGGCTCGGCGATGTCCGGAGCAACCAACTCAACGACGTCGTTGCCGACGTCTGCACCGGTACCAACGCCATCGGCATCGCCAAGCGCGAACCGACGCTCGGCGTACACGCCATGGATCGCAATGCGGCCATGCAGGCCGTCGGCCGGCAACGCGCGACGGCGCTCGAGGCCGCGCAAATCTGAGCGGGGCCTGCCGAGATGAATCCGGCGCATTTCCTCGCCAGACTCAACGGCCGCATCCTCGATGCCTACAGCCGGCGCACCACCACCGCGCTGCGCGCCGCCCTGCCCTTGCGCCTGGCCCTGCCGCACCTGGAGCCGGTGCTGGCACTCAACGTCGAGAAGGAAGTGCAGAAGGACCGCCTGGTCATTCTGCGCGCCTGCGAACTGATTCCGGCCGGCCCGCCCGACTGGAACGAGGTATTGCCGCAACTGCTACAGGCCACCAGGGAAATCGATCGCCGGTTCCTCTCCCGCCTCGGCGCGTTCCCGGTCGACATCGTGATCCGCTACGAGGAGATCGCGCCGGTCCGCGCCCGGCGCATGAAGCTGCTGTTCGATGCCGCACTGAAAATACTCGCGGCGCGCAACCGCGGCCTGAACCTGCGGCGCGCCCTGAGCACAAACTATTCGCGAGAGGATCTGGCGCGACTGCTGGACCTGCTGTTCCGCCTGTATGCCGAGGAAGTCCGCTCGCTGAGCCGCTCGGTGCGCCTGCCGGCATTGCTGGTGCCGCTGCGCGAACTGATCGCCCGGGAATTGCTCGACGTCATGCTGCGTGTCGCGCAACCCCTGGCGCTGGAAATCGCCGCGGCAGCCATACCAAAGGCGGCAGAAGATCGGGCGCCCGCCCCGGAATCCTGAGGAAGCCGCCGATTGACGACGGCCGGCAAGGCCGGACATACTCTTGACGCCCGCATTGACAGTGCAATGCCTCCACCGCATCCCTGAAAGGAGTGGCGCATGAATACCCCGACAAATATCGCAACCGCCGGACCATGGCTGACGCGAACGTCACCGCGCCTTTCATGCATATCGGGTTTCCTCGCAGCTCTCGCGGCCATCATGCTCGGCGTGTCCGCCGCTTCGACCACCTTTGCCGCCGAGCCGAAGATGCC
>JADYZH010000123.1 GCA_020853215.1 Sulfuritalea sp.
CCAAAGCCCGGAATTCTGCGGGAACCCCATTTCCAGATTCAAATCGGAGACACCTCTCGTCGCTCGGAAACCCTTGTCACACATGGCTTACAGCAATTCACCCTTCAATTTAACCGGACAGCAGTGAGAATTAATATATTCCCAGTGCTCAAGGCCGCCACGTGATCTACAAAGAGCTTGATCCATTTCAGTCCGACGACAAGTTTGCGAAGGCTGGCCGTGCTGCTGAAGAACAGATGGCCTTTTACTTCAAGAGGTTCTTTGGTGACGACCCAGACATTCTGGTTCTGAACGGAATTCGCCTTGAAGTCAATGGTGATGCGGCCCAAGTAGATCATCTGATCATTCACTCTCATGGCCTGGCTGTTGTGGAGAGCAAAAGCGTCCATGGAAAAGTCCAGATCAAAGAGGATGGGCAATGGATCCGTTGGTACGCAAATCAGTCACGGGGCATGGCCTCGCCGATTACGCAGGCCAGATTGCAGGAAAAATTCTTCCGGTCAGTGTTGGGGAGGGCGGCGAAGAATGAAGACCTGTTCGCTCGCCTCCCAATTGACCTGTTCATTGCAATTTCCGATCAGGGTGTAATTCTTTGGCCCCCATCTGGACCGGTTCCAGGAGTCTGTAAGTCTGATCAGATTCCGGACAAGATCATAGAAAGTCATCAGAGCAAGGTGAAGTGCGGTGGCAACTTGGTTTTGTCGCCAGTGAACCGGGAAAAGATCGCTGCGTTTCTTGTGGCGAATAACAAGCCGCTTGTGAAGATGGCTACCGATGTCGCCGAGCCACCTGCCGAATATAGTGTTCCAGCTACGACGCCGGTCCCCTTAGCCACGGTACCCCAAGAAATACTCCCTCCACCTTCTGGTAATGCCTCACAAAACTCTGCCGAAGTATCGGCGGAATGTAGGGCCTGCAAGAGTAGTAACTTATCCGTTCAATACGGGAAGTTCGGCTACTACTTCAAATGCGGCGACTGTGAGGGCAACACGCCCATTAAGCTGACGTGTTCGGCTGGGCACAAGGAGCGGATACGCAAGGAAGGGGCTAAGTTCTACAGGGAGTGTGCCGACTGTAAGACAAGTAGTCTGTACTATGAGAATGCGACAGCTTTCTCATAGAGCATGCCGATAATTCTTCCCTGGCAGACACACGTTCCGGAAGCCCGGGTCGTTCCTGCCAGCGACCAATGCGACGAGGGTCCCGCCGCACCTTGGGGGCTATGGGGCCAGAGTGATTTCTTCCTCCGACACTTCGAATCGCCGTGTCACCAGCGCCGACTTTTCACGCATTTTCCGCGCACACCGGAATACCTAACGCATCCAATCGCCTCAGCCGTCCGCATGCCCCTGCCCACCCTCGATCGGTTTCGCGAACCCAACCTGATCACCCGCCAGGCTGCCCTTGTGCGCAGCCATCTGGTCGCGCACGGTGACGCGCGAGTGCTTGTATTTCGGGGAGCCGAATTCCGCATCGCGCTTGGCCAGTTTGTCGGTGACGAGCATCAGCGCCATGCCGGTTCCCTGGCGGGTGGCGGCGGCGGCGAATTCGGCGTCGCGCTCCAGGCGCAGGTCGCGCATCCGGGATGAAAGGCGCGCCGCCATGGCTTTGCGGAAGTCCTCCATGTCGCTGCGGTTCCATTCGGGATGCTGCCGGTGCGCGGCGTTCAGGGCCTCCCAGACACTGGCTTTGAGGTATCCCACCAGCCACTGGGCAAACAGGGTGTCGGCCCGGTCGCCATAGAAGCCGACGCCGTAGCCGAGCGCCGGATCGTAGTGCAGGCGCACGATGGTGTCGGTGAAATTGGCGACGCCGGTACTGATGAATTGAAACCAGCGCGGGCAACTCTTGGCCGGATTCTTCGGCGGGCCGTAGGCGTGAAAGGCGTCGGCCCAATCGAAATCGGTCGCTGCCTTGGTGCTGGCGATCTCGGCCTGCTCGATGCCGAATTTCCGCATCAGCGTTTCGGCCTGGGCCAGTGCGCGCTCGGCCTCGTTGTCATTGCCGCGGCCGTCCATGGCGACGGCCATCAGCTTTTGCGCCTTGCGTATCGCCTGCTCTTTATCCATGGTGCTGCGATGCCTTGTCCGGCGTGGGCGGCATTGCCGCTTGCGCCTCAGGCAGGCTTGCGAAAACCGGCATCGATCCAGGCGCTGGCGCTGGCCTTGTTGAGCTTGAATCCGCTGGCCACGCGCACCCGGGCGAGCTCTTCACCGGCGGCATCGTGGGCGGCAAGCAGGGCGTGCGGGTCGTCGTCGTCGGGCACGATGTCGAGCGTGACGCCGATGCGCCCGGCGGCGGCGTTGATGGTGATGTTCTGGTGCAGCGTGGCGTGAAGCTGCTGCACCTTGCGCTGGCGGAATTCGCCGGCGGTCTTGACCAGGGTGTTGAAGGCCGGGGCATCGAGCGGCTTCGGGTTCTTCTTGTCCCGCCCCATGGTCCAGGGGCCGACCAGGGCCGGCTCGGATTCGCCGTCGAGGGTCATCTCGACGGCCCATCCCTCGTCGTCTTCGTTCTTGACCACGCGCGCGGTCCAGCCGTTGCTGCGCCAGAGGCGCGGCTCCTGGATCGGATCGGGGGCGTCTGCGGCGATGGTTTCGTTCGTTGTTTTCGTTGTCATGGCCGGATTTTAATGAGTCGGCGCGAACGAGCTTGAAATCGCCGTTCGGGCTGAGAGATTGTGAAAATTACAAAATCTGCCGCGGAGGCGCGGTGGCGCTGGCCGCAGCCTGATCAGCCGCGCCGGAAAGGGCCGGGCCGTATTTTCCTGGCCGGCGCTGCCCGGAACCGGGATGGGTCGAAACCTGCGCGCTGGGCCGCCAGTTCGTGTCCGTCGATGCGTTCGGCCAGGCTCTCGATGTCGCGCCGCGTCACACCGGCCTGTTCGAAATGCGCTTTCCAGGTGCTGACTGCGTCGATGACGATGGCGACTTCCGCCGCCGCCTCCTCGGGCACCAGTCCGAACGCTTCGCACTGCGACATCGCGTTATCGAGCGTCGAGTCCCGACCATGGGAACCGCAGACAAACTCCTGATGCCCCTGTCCGGAGTTGGTCGGCAAGACGTCATACGCCGGCGCCAGTTTCAGACGTCCGTTCTGGAACGGGCGCACGACCAAAAGGGAGTGGTTCTTCTCGTGATCGTCGGTGTTGTCGATCAGTATGTTGAAGACCATGCGGCGGAAGAGCTCGCGCGTATCCCGCCGGTGGGTGTCATCCTGGGTAACACCGACGCGGCGAAGTATCCGCGCCAACTCAGGGTAGCCGAGTTCCGGTTCCTGTCCCCGCGCGGTGGCGGCTCGAATGGCGGTGCCGGCCGAAATGGCGTGGATCCGACCGCCCTGTTCGCGATCAAAGCGACGAATGGCGATCGCGTTGGCGCCGATCAGGGGGATGATTCGGGTCTCGGCCACCGTGATGTTCGCGCGACTGGCCAGCGTCATTGTCGCGTGTTCGATGAGCGGCGCGTCAATCGGCTCGTTGTTGAAGAACTTGATGACCCACTGCTCGCCGTCGATAGTGATGAGCGCCTTGGGTTTCGCCCCGCCGAGCGGACTGCCGCCGCCGGCGATGATTTTCGCTTCCCGGGCGGTGATGGGTTCCGCTGCCTCGATCTTGGCCGCGACCTCGCTGAGCGCTTGCGCGTCCTCCAACCGGGGTAGCGGGCTGTTGGCGTGCGGACTATAGCCGTTTGGCGAGGTCGAAACGCCGAGCGCACCGAACCGGTCGTCGCCGGCAAAATAGAGGTACTCCATGAGCGAAAGACGCGCTGGCCGATCAACGCAACGGATGACCTTTTCGCCCCAACGGTCAGGCCGTGCGTCGTCGACCGCGCCGACCGCGCGTGGCGCGTCGGCCGCCAGACGGCCCGGAGGGGCGTGCTCGATATCGACGAGCGGCAGATCCTCACTCAGTGCAAACCCGTGGTCCAGCCACTCTTTGCAGTAGTGCAGCGAGACACCCTTGCCGGCGGAGACCAGCTTCAGCGCACCGACGTAGCGCGGCGCGGCCGGATCGCCCAGATACCAAAGATGCAGGTCGTCCAGGCGCATCTCAGCCGCTCGCCGTGCTCTTGCGCGCACGAGCCTCGGCGGAGGCCCGGGCACGGGCGCGGCCAAGTTCCAGGGCCTCGCGGACATCCATTTCGATGGCGCCTTGGTCGCGTCCGGGATCCGCGAGATTACCCAGCGCTCCGTCTTGCTGGATAAGCCACAGCGCGGTCGCGACGATGCCGATGCCGACGGAGGGGTCGCCGGCTTCGACGCGTTGTAGCGTGCCAATGGACACCCCCATGCGCTTCGCCCAGGTCTTCAAGGACTCCTTGCGACGCAGGCGGGCCACCGCCAGATCGGCGCCAAGCTTTTCGATGGCGGCGGCGGTGGCGGGGGG
>JADYZH010000124.1 GCA_020853215.1 Sulfuritalea sp.
TCAAGGGCAGCTGGTGGCCGGTTTGGGCGGATTGGCTCAAGCGGCACAACGGCGGCGAAGTGCCGGCGCGTTCGCGGCTGGGCAGCAAGGACTACCCGCCGGGCGAGCCGGCGCCGGGAAGCTACGTCAAGGAAAAGGCATAATGAACCAGCCGGAATCTGTGCGGGGCGCAGCTTCCGGTCAGGCAGTGCGAGCCCCCATCCAACGATAAATCGAGAGGAGAAGAAAATGCTGCGAGTGGCACTGGTAACAGGTGGAATGGGCGGTCTCGGCGAGGCCATTTGTATCAAGCTGGCGGCGCTGGGCTACAAGGTCGTGACCACTTACAGCCCGAGCAACACCAAGGCGCAGGAATGGCTGCGCACCATGAACGACATGGGCTACGGTTTCAAGGCCTATCCCTGCGACGTCGTCGATTTCGATTCCTGCAAGACCTGTGTGGCCCAGGTGACATCGGAAGTCGGCCCGGTCGAGGTGCTGGTGAACAACGCGGGCATCACGCGCGACATGACGTTCAAGAAGATGACCAAGGCCGACTGGGATGCGGTGATCCACACCAACCTCGATTCCGCCTTCAACATGACCAAGCAGGTGATGGACGGCATGATGGAGCGCAACTGGGGCCGTGTCATCAACATCTCCTCGGTCAACGGCCAGAAGGGCGCCTTCGGCCAGACCAACTATTCGGCGGCCAAGGCCGGCATGCACGGCTTCACCAAGGCGCTGGCGCTGGAAGTGGCGAAAAAGGGCGTGACGGTCAACACCATCTCGCCGGGCTACATCGGCACCAAGATGGTCATGGCAATCCCGCAGGAAGTACTCGACAGCAAGATCCTGCCGCTGATCGCGCAGGGGCGCCTCGGCAAGCCCGAGGAAGTCGCCGGCCTGGTGGCGTATCTGTCTTCCGAAGAAGCGGCTTTCGTCACCGGCGCCAACATCTCCATCAACGGCGGTCAGCACATGTACTGACCGCGCAGGGGCGGGGCGCCGGACTTGCAGCCAGCCTCCCGCCCGGACAAGGTTTTTTTGTATCAAAGGGAGCAGCAAAATGAGAAAGAAAGTGGCATTGGTGACGGGCGCCATGGGCGGCCTTGGAACGGCGATCTGCAAGGCCTTCGCCAACGACGGTTACCAGGTGGTGGCCGCCTATCACCCGCAATTCGACAACAAGGACGAGTGGCTGAAGGAAATGGAGGCCGCCGGCTACCAGGGCTTCGTCTGCGTTCCGGGCGACGTGACCAGGCTCGAAGACTGCCAGACGATGGTCGCCGAAGCCGAAGCCAAGGTGGGTCCCATCGATATCCTGGTGAACAACGCCGGCATCACGCGCGACAAGTTCTTTTCCAAGATGGAGCGTGATCAGTGGGATGCGGTGATCAGCACCAACCTTTCCAGCCTGTTCAACATGACC
This sequence comes from Sulfuritalea sp., assembly GCA_020853215.1. GTDB lineage: Bacteria > Pseudomonadota > Gammaproteobacteria > Burkholderiales > Rhodocyclaceae > Sulfuritalea. The sequence goes on from JADYZH010000124.1 coordinate 1,412, forward strand.
AAGCAGGTTTCGGCAAAGATGGCCGAACGCGGCTGGGGGCGGATCATCAGCATCTCCTCGCTGAATGGCGTCAAGGGGCAGGCCGGGCAGACCAACTATTCGGCGGCGAAGGCCGGCGTGATCGGCTTCACCAAGGCGCTGGCGCAGGAGCTGGCGGCCAAGGGCGTCACCGTCAATGCCGTCGCACCGGGCTATGTCGCGACCAAGATGGTGATGGCGATCCGCGATGACATCCTCAAGGGCATCGTCGACAGCGTTCCGATGAAGCGCCTGTGCAAGCCGGAGGAGATCGGCGGCATCTGTTCCTATCTGGCGTCCGACTTGGCGGCCTACATGACAGGTGCGACGCTGAACATCAATGGCGGACTGCATTTCAGCTGATATTCCGATTCGAAGTTCCATCCCTTCGCCAGCGGCGGAGGGCATGGTCGGCAGTACGGAGCACTACCACGGTTGCAAGGAGAGAGTGACAATGGCCGCACAGAGCCGTCTTATCAAGAAATACCCGAATCGCCGCCTGTATGACACGCGTACCAGCACCTATATCACGCTGGCCGACATCAAGGCGCTGGTTCTGGCACACGAGGAATTCCAGGTGGTCGACGCCAAGTCCGGCGAGGATCTGACGCGGGCGATCCTGCTGCAGGTGATCCTGGAGGAGGAGGCCGGCGGCGCGCCGATGTTCTCCTCGGAACTGCTGTCGCAGATGATCCGCTTCTACGGTAATGCCATGCAGGGCATGATGGGCACCTACATTGCCGACAATATCCGGGCCTTCACCGAAATCCAGGGCCGGCTCAAGGAACAGGCCAAGGGACTGTACGGCGAAGCCGCAGGCGACAGCCAGGACTTGTGGGCGCAGTTCCTCAAGTACCAGGGCCCCGCCATGCAGCACATGATGGGCGCCTACGTCGAGCAGAGCCAGAAGATGTTCCAGCAAATGCAGGAAACCATGCAGGAACAGACGCGCAAGATTTTCCCAGGCATTTACGTCAAGCCCGAGGACAAGGGCGAGAAGAAGTAGAGCCCTGGTGACGCGACGACCCGCCCGCGCGCCGACCGTCGGCTTCGTCTCGCTGGGCTGTCCCAAGGCGGCCTCCGACGCTGAACAGATCCTGACCCGGCTGCGCGCCGAGGGATACGCGATTTCCGGCAGCTATGACGGTGCCGACCTCGTGGTGGTCAATACCTGCGGCTTCATCGATGCCGCGGTCGAGGAATCGCTTGATGCCATCGGCGAAGCGCTGGCCGAAAACGGCAAGGTCATCGTCACCGGCTGCCTCGGCGCCAAGGGCGACGTCGTGCGCGAGACCCATCCGAAGGTGCTCGCGGTTACCGGCCCCCATGCCATGCCGGAAGTCATGGCGGCCGTGCACGCCCACCTGCCCCCCGCGCATGACCCCTTCGTCGACCTGGTGCCGCCACAGGGCATCCGCCTGACGCCCGACCACTACGCCTACCTGAAGATTTCCGAAGGCTGCAACCACCGCTGCACCTTCTGCATCATCCCCTCGCTGCGCGGCGACCTCGTCTCGCGGCCGATCGGCGAGGTGCTGCGCGAGGCCGAGGTGCTGGCCGCAGCCGGGGTCAAGGAGTTGCTTGTCATCTCGCAGGACACCAGCGCCTACGGCGTCGACGTCAAGTACCGCACCGGCTTCCATGAAGGACGGCCAGTGAAGACGCGGCTTCTCGAGTTGTGCCGCGAACTGGGCAAGCTCGGCCTCTGGGTACGCCTGCACTACGTCTATCCCTACCCCAGCGTCGACGACCTGATCCCGCTGATGGCGGAGGGAAAGATACTGCCCTACCTCGACGTGCCCTTCCAGCATGCCAGCCCGCGCATCCTCAAGCTGATGAAGCGCCCGGCGTCCGCCGAGAAGGTGCTCGACCGCATTGCCGCCTGGCGCCGCGAAGTGCCGGACCTGGCGATCCGTTCCACTTTTATCACCGGTTTCCCCGGCGAGACCGAGGCCGAGTTTAACGAGCTGCTGGATTTTCTCGACGAAGCGCAACTCGACCGCGTCGGCGCCTTTTCCTATTCCCCGGTCGGGGGCGCTGGTGCCAATGCCCTCCCCGGCGCCCTGCCCGATGCCGTCCGCGAGGAGCGCAAGGCGCGCCTGCTGCGCCACCAGGAAGACATTTCCACCCAGCGCCTGGAGCGCATGATCGGGCGCCGCATCCAGGTGCTGGTGGACGAGATCGACGAGGAGGGCGCCATCGCCCGCTCGCAGGGCGATGCACCGGACGTCGATGGCCTGGTGTACATCAGCGATGGCCATGACCTGGATATCGGCGAATTTGCCGAAGTCAGCGTCATCGATTGCGACGTGCACGATTTGTACGCAACAATCGCCGTACCGTGAGCGCCGACTTTCTTGATGGGCTGCGCGCCATCGTCGGCGCGACTCGGGTACTGACCGGCGCCGAAGAAGTCGCACCCTTCTGCACCGACTGGCGCGGTCGCTACACAGGTAGCGCATCCTGTGTCGTGCTGCCAGGGACCACGGACGAAGTCGCCGCCGTGGCGCGCACCTGTGCCGGGGCCAGCGTTGCCATGGTGCCGCAGGGCGGCAACACCGGCTTGTGCGGCGGCGCCACGCCGGCCGGCGGCGAGGTGGTCATCGTATTGACGCGCCTCAACCGCATCCGTGCCCTCGACGTTGCCAACAATTCCATTACGGTTGAAGCGGGATGCACCCTGCATGCGGTGCAGCAGGCAGCGCGCGATGCCGATCGCCTGTTCCCGCTTTCGCTCGCCGCCGAGGGCAGCGCCACCATCGGCGGCAACCTTGCCACCAATGCCGGCGGCGTCCAGGTACTGCGCTACGGCAACGCACGTGAACTGACCCTGGGCCTCGAAGTGGTGCTGGCCGATGGCCGTATCTGGAACGGCCTGCGCGGCTTGCGCAAGGACAACACCGGCTACGACCTCAAGCACCTGTTCATCGGTGCCGAGGGCACGCTGGGGCTGATTACCGCAGCGACCCTGAAGCTGTTCCCGCGGCCGCGGGAACAGGCCACGGCATGGGTCGCGGTGCCGGAGCCGGCGGCTGCCGTGGCCTTGCTCGGCCGCTTGCGCGATGCCGCCGGCGACAACGTTACGGCCTTCGAGATCATCGGCCGCCCGGCGCTGGACCTGGTTCTCAAGCACATCCCCGGGGCGCGCGACCCGTTGCCCGGCAAGCCGGCCTGGCAGGTGCTGGTCGAACTGTCCGGCGCGCGGGCCGACCTCGCGGCAACCCTGGAATCGGCGCTGGCTGATGCGGTTGCGGGCGGCTTAGCCGCCGATGCCGTGCTTGCCGCCAGCGAGGCGCAGGCTGCCGCGCTGTGGGCCTTGCGCGAGAACATCTCCGAAGCACAGAAAATCGAGGGTATCTCGATCAAGCACGACATCGCCGTGCCGGTCTCGCGCATCGCCGAATTCATCGCCCGGGCCGACGCGGCGCTGGCGGCGACATTTCCCGGCGTGCGCATCGTCTGCTTCGGCCACATCGGGGATGGCAACCTGCACTACAACCAGTCGAAAGCCGATGCCGAATCCAACGCCGGATTCATCGCCCGCACCGTGGCGGTAAGTCGCCTCGTGCACGACCTGGTGCATCAACTCGGCGGCTCGATCTCGGCCGAACACGGCCTGGGCCAGCTCAAGCGCGAGGAAGTGCTGCGCTACAAGAGCGGCACCGAAATGGACCTGATGCGGGCGGTCAAGCAGGCGCTTGATCCGCGCGGCCTGATGAACCCCGGCAAAGTGCTCTGACCGGGCGCCGGAAAACGCCGAAAAAGGCTTTACAGGCAGGGCCCCCATCCCTATAATGCGCGCTCTCTTGTGGGGGTATAGCTCAGCTGGGAGAGCGCTTGCATGGCATGCAAGAGGTCCGCGGTTCGATCCCGCGTACCTCCACCAAACGATACGTCCCTATCGTCTAGAGGCCTAGGACAATACCCTTTCACGGTATGAACCGGGGTTCGAATCCCCGTGGGGACGCCAGCA
>JADYZH010000125.1 GCA_020853215.1 Sulfuritalea sp.
AGTTCGGGTGCACCTGGATGTTGATGTTCTGCGGCTGCAGCGAGAAGCCGTGCATGTAGTCCATCGCGGAGAGGTGCAGCTTGTAGGTCTTGCCCTTCTCCAGTTCGTAGATCGGCCACCAGTCCCACAGGCGCCCGATCAGGTAGATGTCGGAGCCGGCGGGCGGATGCACCACCGGGAACTGCTTCTCGGCGTCGGTGCCGGCGCGCACCGTGTATTTGTCGACCACGGCTTGGGCCTTGGCGGCGAACATCTCCTTGGTGGTCTTGTAGGTTTCGTTCGACAGGTTCTGGCCGCCGGCGATGTGCCAGTAGACCATCATCACGAACATCACCAGCGACCAGACGAAGGCAATGGCGATCCACATGAATTCCAGCTTGTCGATCGGTTGTTTCCACCAGATTCGCTCGGCGGGCGGGCTGATAGCGCTCATCTCATACTCCCTGTGTTGTTGAATTCCGGATCGCTTAGCGGGCGACGGCGATGTTCGCCACTTCCATCACGCCCCACACGATGTAGAGCACGGTGGGGACGGTAATGCCCAGAAAAAGCAGCAGGAACGGATTGTCCAGCACTTGCTGCATGACGGGGACGCGTTCTTCTTGATCAGCCATGTAAGCCTCCTTTTTCGCCTTTGATGGCGCGGTTTTTCGACAGGACAAACTACGAGGAATTAACGGCCGATAAGTTACGTCCCGGGCGTCGCGAATAGTTTGATCTGGGTTAAGAAACGCCTAAATACGCAGTAACTTGCAGGCGGCGCTGCGGCACGTTGTCGCATATAATCCGGCCGCGGATCAAGACCATAAAATATATCCAAAGTAGCACTTATACGAGCATGAATCCCGCTTTTCGCCGCCAGATCGCCGTTTGGCTGTTCATTTGCTCCTCGTTGGTCTTCGCCACCCTGGTGGTCGGCGGGGTGACGCGCCTGACCCATTCCGGCCTGTCGATCGTCGAATGGCAGCCCCTGATCGGCGCCTTGCCGCCCCTGTCTCACGCCGACTGGCTGGAAGTCTTTGAAAAATATAAGTTGACGCCGGAGTTCCAGCAGGTCAATCACCGCATGACCCTGGACGAATTCAAGGGCATCTTCTGGTGGGAATATTTCCATCGGGTCTTGGGACGGACCATCGGCCTGGTGTTTTTCCTGCCCTTCCTGTATTTCCTGTTGCGCGGCCGGGTCGAGCGGCCGCTGGTGCCCAAGCTGGCGGGCATCTTCCTCTTGGGCGGCCTGCAGGGCGCCATGGGCTGGTATATGGTGAAAAGCGGCCTGGTGGACGACCCGCGCGTCAGCCAGTACCGGCTGACCGCCCACCTGTCCCTGGCCTTCCTGATCTTCGTGGCCATGATCTGGGTGGCGCTCGGCCTGCTGGCCGAACGCGGCGGCAGGATGGTGAACGGGACCGTGCTCGGCCTGCGCCGCTTCGGTTTCTGGCTGACCCTGCTGGTGCTCTACATGGTGGTGACGGGCGGCTTCGTCGCCGGCATCCGTGCCGGCAAGGCCTACAACACCTTTCCGCTCATGAACGGCCATGTCGTGCCGCCGGAGATCTGGCTGCCCGAGCTGGGCTGGCTCAATTTGTTCAACAACATGGCCACGGTGCAGTTCGACCACCGCCTCGGCGCCTGGCTGCTGGCCTTCCTGGTGCCGTGGTTCTGGCTGCGCCTGCAGCGCTCGGCGGCGAGCGCGCGCGCCAAGCTGTCGGGCCATGTGCTGTTGCTGGCGCTGGCCGCCCAGATCGCGCTGGGCATCGCCACGCTGCTGACCTTCGTGCCCGAGCCGGTGATCGCCCTGGCGGCGGCGCACCAGGGCGGCGCCATGCTGCTGCTGGGCATCCTGCTGTGGGTGAACCACGAGCTGCGCGTGGCGCCCATGCAAAGAGGCTTCTGATGCGCCGTGAGCGGCAGGTGCGGGCCCTGGCGCTTGCGACCTGCCTGCTCGGCCTCGGCGTGGTCGGCGTCAGCGCCTTCCTGCGCCTGTCCGGCGCCGGCCTGGGCTGCGCCGACTGGCCGGGCTGCTACGGTCAAATCCTGGCCGGCGTCCCGTCCTCCGCCCCCTGGGCGGGCGCGCGTCTCCTGCACCGCATCGTCGCCACCTCGGCCCTGCTGATGGGCGTGCTGCTGGCCTGGCGCTGCTGGCGGCCCCAGCCGCTGCAGCCGGCGGCGCGCTATGCCAGCCTGCTGCTGGCGCTGATGCTGTTCCTGTCGGTCGTCGGCGTGTGGAGCGCCGATCCGCGCCAGGTGGCGGTGAACTTCATCAACCTGGTCGGCGGGCTGGGGCTGGTGACTTTCGCCTGGCGGGTGGCGATCACCTCGGAGCCGGCCCGGCTTCGGGAGCGCGGCGCAGGCGGGCCGGTGTGCCGCGCCGCGCTGGCGTCGCTGACCCTGGCGGTCCTGCTCGGGGCGCTGATCGGGGCGCGCTATGCGGCGCCCGCCTGCGGCACCCTGCCGGCCTGCGAAGGCCACTGGTGGCCGGCCCTGCAGGGCTGGCGGGCGCTCAATCCCCTGGATGTCCTGAGTTCCGCTTCGGAGCCGGGCGAGGCCGGCGGCATGGCCCTGCACCTGCTGCATCGCTACGCCGCCGCGCTGGCGGCCGTCCTGTTCGCGGCGGTGGCGTTCCGCCAGCGCAGGGTGCCGCGGGCGCGCAACGCCGCCTTGGGGGTGCTGGCTTTGCTGTTGTTGGAAGGGGCGATCGGCGTGCTGAGCGTGGCCAAAGGCTTTCCGCTCGGGCTGGCGGTCGCCCACAACCTCGGCGCGGCGCTGCTGCTTGCCGCCGCGGCGAGCCTGATGCACTCCATCAGAAAATAAAAAAGCCCGTGGATCTCACGGGCTTGTGTTCCCAGTCGGCCTCGGTCAGGCCAATTGCACGGGAATCTTGTGGCGCTGGTTCATCATGCGGTTGCGCGAATCGACGTACACCAGATCCGGCTCGAACTTCGCCAGTTCGGCTTCGTCGTAGCTCGCGTAAGTGGCGATGATCAGCAGGTCGCCGGGCGAGGCTTTGCGCGCCGCGGCGCCGTTCACCGAGATGATGCCGCTCGCGCGCTCGGCGGAAATGGCATAGGTGGTGAAGCGTTCGCCGTTATTGACGTTGTAGATGTCGATCTGCTGGTACTCGCGGATGTCCGCGGCGTCGAGCAGGTCCTGGTCGATCGCGCAGGAACCTTCGTAGTGCAGTTCCGAGTGCGTGACCGTCACGCGGTGCAGCTTGGATTTCAACATCGTCCGTTGCATCGTGGTCGCTCCTTCTCTCAGTCCTCAGTAGCTGGCAGGTTGCGGTTTCCTCTCCCGCAAGGTGCGCTGCTGGTGCACCGACGGCCTGAGCGCAAGACGGTACCCTAAACTTCCAGGTTGTCGATCAGG
>JADYZH010000126.1 GCA_020853215.1 Sulfuritalea sp.
CCCGAGACCCATCCGGTGCGGACATCCGTGAACAAGGCCGCATGCGGGAAAAAGTCGTTCGGAATTTTCTTGCCTTGCTGCCAGCTGTTGCCGCCATCTTTCGTCGTCAGCAGGTGGCCGAATTCACCGGTGATGATGGCATTGTCGGCATCGAGGAACTGGATCGACATCAGGATCGCATCTTCGCCGAAGTCCTGCGATTTCCAGCTCGCCCCCTTGTCGGTGCTCGACAGCAGGGTCGTCCGGCTGCCGACGACCCAGTACTGCCCCTTGGAGTCGCAGGCAATGGCCAGGGGATTGGCCTTGGTGGCAAGTTCGCGGGCATCCCATTTGGTGGCCGCCGCATCAGCCACCCAGACCTTGCGATAGAAGTCCAGCGCCACCCATGAACCGTCGGGACAGGCCGCGATACCGATCAGGGAGGAAATTCCCGGCAGGACGGTGCGCTTCCAGCTGTTGCCACCGTTGTCGGAGCTTACGATCACGCCGTGGCTTCCGACGCCGACCAGCAGCTTGCCGTTGCTGGCAACCTCCTGGAACTGGTCATAGCGCTGGATCGGGGCCTGCTTTGCCGTCGAAACGGCATCCAGGTTGGCCACCACGTTGCAGCCGGCGAGGACGAGGCACAACGCCAAGGTCGGGAAAACTTTCATCTGTACCACGTCTCCTCTTCGGGACTGCCGTTTTTCATTTTTTTGTCCCCGGACTTGCCGTGTGCTGCAAGGGAAGCAGCAATCGGCGAACTCCGCGACAATGTATACTGGATACCGCATTCAATCTATTGACACAGGTCAACTCCCGGAACGATGAACGCGGAATTCTTTCCGGCGAAGCAACCCAGGGCCTTGAGTTTGCGCAACTGCCACCGACTGGATTACATTTCTCGCGGCAACGACGCACCCACTCCGGGCACATAAAGCAAGCTCTGAGCCATCTGGATTTTGTGCTTTGCAATATTCGTGATCGGCAGCACGATCGGATTCCATCGAGACGTGATTGAACAGTGGAGTCTGCAATAGACGCAGGTGCAGCAAAAATGGCAATACGAGACAACAACCGAATGCCATTGAGGTTAGCGTTACCAGATCGATCATTACTCATTTGATTAAATTGACCATGAGGGTCCGGGGGATTTAATCATCCGATCACTCGCCGGATTCGCCCCGTCGCCAGATGGACCGCCAATTGTTTTGGCTCGATCAAATCCGGCGTCCTCCGGTCATGGCTTCGGAGGCGAGGCGCTCACGGATAAACATCTCCACAAGCATGACTTGCTCAGTAGTCGCCAATGTAGATGACAGGAGTGGCCTGCTACACGGGATCAGCCCAAGGCCGCCTAGCGATCGAACATTGAGAGGTTCGTAGTTCCTTCTTCGCGCACTCGAACTCACCCTGCTCCCGCCGCGACAGCAGGCCGTTGCTGAGTTAGTGCCTGTAGTCCGGCACGGTCAGAGCGGACGACTGGAAACAACGGTTTTGGCGGACCGGCCGGCAACAGCCGCCGTATCGCCAGCGCCGACTTTTCGCGGGCCCGGCGTCAGGCAGGCGACTCGACCCGCAGCCTCAGCACGCCGCCGCCGGCATCGAACTCCTCGATGCGGCAGCGCAACCCGCCTCCCTCGGCAAATGCCAGGGCGCCCGCCACGGCGCCCAGCGAAAAGGCGCTGCCGCCGGGGCGCAGGCTGATCCACACCTGCAAGGCGGATGCGGCCAGGCCGGCTTCGGGTTCCGGCAGGTGCACGGCCAGTTCCGCCATCGCGGCAAAGGGCAGCCGGCGTTCCAGCTCGTGCCAGAGGTTTTCGAAACGCTCCGCCAGCGCGGTGCGCGTTGGCACGATGGCCTCCTGGCCGGCCCGTGCCGCCGAGCCGGCCTTCCCTGTGCGCTCAAGGACTGCATCCGCCAGCGCCGCAATGCCCTCGCCGCTGACCGAACTGACAGGATGGATCGGCGGCGCCTTGCGCCATAGGTGCGCGGCCGACTGCAGCGACTGGCTGGCCTGGGCGGCGGCGGCCGTATCGCTCTTGGTCACCACCAGCAGGTCCGCTAGCTCCAGGATGCCGGCCTTGATCGCCTGCAATTCGTCGCCCAGCCCGGGCGGGAAGATCACCAGCAGGGAATCGGCGAGCCGTGCGACATCGACGTCGGACTGGCCGGTGCCCACGGTTTCCACCAGCACCAGGTCGTAGCCGGCGGCATCCATCAGCTGCACCATCTGCCGCGCGGCGACGGTCAGGCCGCCGAGGCTGCCGCGCGTGGCCGTGGAACGCACGAAGGAGCGGCCATCGTCGGCGCACTCGCCGATGCGAAAGCGATCGCCGAGCAGGGCGCCGCCGGTGACCGGGCTGGAGGGATCCACCGCCAACACCGCGACCCGCTGCCCCAGTTCGAGGAAGCGCCGCACCAAAACGCCGACCAGGGTGGACTTGCCGGCCCCCGGTGGACCGGTGATGCCGACCACGTGCGCCCGGCCCAGCCGCCCCGCCAGGCGGGCGATCAGCCCGGCGGCGGCGTCCGCATCCCGTTCGGCCAGGGAGAGCGCCCGCGCCAGCGCCGGCCGCTCGCCGGCGGCGACCCGCTGCGCCAGATCATCAAGCGAAAGACTCATGGATTGCCACCCGTTGCTATTGACACTCTCAATGTACTGCGTATACAGTATCCAGTATTCCATGACGCGAGTGCAAGGGTGCATTTCATTCTGCCATGAACATGTCCATCAAGCCCCTCGAAAGACCCGCCGGCCTGGCTGATCGCGTGTACCACCAGCTGCGCGACAACATCGGCAGCCACCAGATCCGCCCCGGCGAGCGACTGCAGGAAGTCAGCCTCGCCGCGCAGCTTGGCGTATCGCGCACGCCGGTGCGCGAAGCGCTGGCCCGGCTCGAAAGCGAGGGAATGATCGTCGTCGAGGGGCGCGGTTTCGTCGTACCGGAACTGACCGATGCCGACATCGAGGAAATCTACCAGTTGCGCTTCCTGCTGGAACCGGCGGCAGCCGGCATCGCCGTCGCCGAGGTCGCCAGCCCGACCGACCTGGCGAGCATGACCGCGGCGGTCGATGAAGCCGTGGCCGCCGAGAAGAGCGGCGACTTTCGCGCCTTCCTCGAAGCCAACAGCCGCTTCCACCACGCCTGGCGCGCCCTGGTGCCCAACCGGCGCATGTCCAAGCTGCTCGACCAGTACGTCGGCCATGTCCGCTTCCTGCGGGTGCTGACGCTTGGCGACGCCGCCGCGCGCAAGGCGGCGCTGAACGGGATGAAGACGATCCACGCCGCGTTCCGCAAGCGTGACGCCGAAGCGGCCGCGACCGCCATGCACAAGCACCTCGAAGCCGCCAGGCACTACCTGGTCAAGGCCATCGAACAGATCGAGAAGGACAAGGCCGCCGAAAGTGCCCTGCAGCCGACACCCGCCGGCGAGGCGCTGGCGACCAGGCGCAACGTCAGGGCCTGATACGTCCGTGCCCGCCTCCGGGCCCGCGCGGAAGCCCAGCAACGAAACCACGCAGCAGCTGATCAACTGGACATCACCATGGATTACAAGGCAGAAATTCCCTACGGCGCCTACTGGAGCACCCCCTTCGCCCGCTGGCAGGGCAGTTTCGCCAACCTGCACAGCATCGAGTTCGCCGCCCACGTGGCAAAGGCGGAACTGGCCAAACGCGGGATCGACCCGACGCGCTTCGACTACGGTGCGCTGGGAATTTCGGTGCCGCAAAAACACGCCTTCTACGGCCTGCCCTGGCTCACCGGCATGATCGGCGCCGCCAATGCCGGCGGCCCGACGCTGATGCAGGCCTGCGCCACCGGCGTGCGCACCCTGCTCGCCGCGACGCAGGAAATCGAAGCCGGCATGGCCACCACCGCCCTGGCGATCAATTGCGACCGCACCTCGAACGGGCCGCACATCTATTACCCCAATCCGCGCGGCGCCGGCGGCACCGGCACGGCCGAAGACTGGGTGATGGAGAACTTCAACTGCGACCCGCTGGGCGGCCACACCATGTTGCAGACGGCGGAGAACGTCGCCGCGAAGCACGGCATCGGCACCGCCGAGCAGCACGAACTGGTGCTGCGGCGCGAAGAGCAATACCGGATGTCGCTGGAAAACGATTCGGCCTTCCTCCGGCGCTTCATGACCCTGCCCTTCGACGTGCCCACCCCCAATTACAAGAAGGTTGCCAACAGCATGACCGGCGACGAAGGCGTGTCGCAGTCGACGCCCGAGGGCCTGGCCAAACTCAAGCCGGTGCTGCCCGGCGGCGTCCTTACCTTCGGCGCCCAGACGCACCCGGCCGACGGCAACGCGGCAATCGTCGTCACCACGCGCGACAGGGCGCGGGAACTTTCCGCCAACCCGAAGATCGCCATCCGCCTGCACGGCTTCGGCCTGGCGCGGGCGGCGCTGGCCTACATGCCCGAGGCGATGCTGCCGGCGGCGCAGCGCGCACTGCAGCAGGCCGGCCGCGGCATCGCCCAGATGGCCGCGATCAAGACCCACAATCCCTTTGCCGCCAACGACATCTTCTTTGCCAGGCAGACCGGCGCCGACCTCGACGCGATGAACAACTACGGCTGCTCGCTGGTCTGGGGCCACCCGCAGGCGCCGATGGGCACGCGCTCGATCATCGAACTGATCGAGGAACTGGTCCTCAAGGGCGGCGGCTTCGGCCTGTTCACCGGCTGCGCCGCGGGCGACACGGCGATGGCCGTGGTGCTCGAAGTCGGCGACGCAGCGTAGCGACATGAACCCGGGCAACTGGATAGCGCGCAACGCCGGTCTGACGCCCGACAAGGCGGCCATTCGCTTTCCGGGTCGCGAGATTTCCTACGCGCAACTGGCGCAGCAGGTCGACAGGCTTGCCGCGGCGTTGGCCGCGGCTGGTGTCGGACGCGGCAAGTGCGTCGCCTTCCTCGGCTTCAACAGCCCGGAAATGCTCTCCCTGTTCTTTTCCTGCGCACGGCTGGGCGCGCTGTTCATGCCGCTCAACTGGCGGCTGGCGGCGCCCGAGCACGGACAGATGCTGCGCGACTGCCCGCCGCAGGTACTGATCGTCGAAGCGGGATTCCTGGCCCAGACCGCCGCCATCGGCGAGGCACTGGCCGGCATCACCCTGGTCGCCTGCAGCGGCTCGTCGCCCGGCTGGCTGGCCTGGGACGACTTCTGTGCGCGCGGCACGCCGCCGCCGGCCGACCCGCAGGTTGGCGACGACACGCCGCTGCTGATCTGCTACACCTCCGGCTCGACCGGCAAGCCCAAGGGCGTGCTGCTGACGCAGCGTGCGCTGGAATGCAATGCCGACAACAGCGTCGCCATGCATGACCTGACGGCCGACGACGTGATCCTCACCACCCTGCCGCTGTTCCATGTCGGCGGGCTCAACAACCAGACCACGCCGGCCCTGCAGGCCGGCTGCACGGTGGTGCTGCATCCCAGGTTCGATGCCGACGCCACTTTCGACGCCATCGAGCAGGACGGCATCACGCTGACCGTGCTGGTGCCGGCGCAACTGGACATGATGATGGCGCATCGCCGTTGGGCCGGCGCCGACTTTTCGGGCCTGCGCATGATCACCACCGGCTCGACCATCGTGCCGCGCCACGTGATCCACGCCGTGCATGCCAAGGGGGTGCCGCTGGTGCAGGTCTATGGCTCCACCGAAACCTGCCCGATCGCGGCGTACCTGAAGGCCGGCGACGCCATGCGCAAGGTCGGCTCGACCGGCAAGGCGGCGGCGCGTTGCCGGCTGCGCATCGTCGACAGCCAGGACGCCGACGTGACGCCCGGCGCCACCGGCGAGATCCTGGTCCGGGGCGACAACGTCATGAGCGGCTACTGGCAGGCGCCGCAGGCCACCGCCGCCGTATTGGTCGATGGCTGGTTCCACACCGGCGACATGGGCCACCAGGACGAGGAAGGCTATCTCTACGTCGATGGCCGCGGCAAGGACATGATCATTTCCGGCGGCGAGAACATCTATCCGGCCGAAATCGAGAACCTGCTGATCGAATCGCCGGACATTGCCGAAGCCTCGGTGATCGGCCGGCCCGACGCTCGCTGGGGCGAGATCGTGGTCGCCGTGGTGGTACCCAAGGCCGACCATCGCGTCAACAGCGAACAGGTCATGAAACTGCTGGAAGGCCGCATCGCGCGCTACAAGCATCCCAAGGAAGTCATCGTGGTCGAAGCCTTGCCCAAGACCGCCCTGGGCAAGATTCGCAAGGAAGACGTGCGGCAGATGGCGACGCACGCACGCAGTCACCAATCAACATAGCCAGCAATCATGGAGCACACCTTATGGCGCTAAAAATCGGAATCGACGTCGGCGGCACCTTCACCGACTTCGTGGTAACCCGCGACGACGCCGAGCCGGCGATCTTCAAGACGCTGTCGACCCCGTCCGATCCGTCGATCGCGGTGGTCAACGGCCTCACCGACATCGCCGCCAGCATGAACCCGCCGCTGACGCTGGAAGCCTTCGCACCGACCATCGACACCATCGTGCACGGCACCACCGTCACCACCAACGCCACGCTGACCGGCACCGGCGCCAAGTGCGGCCTGCTGACCACCGAAGGCGTGCGCGATGCGCTGGAAATGCGCCGCGGCATCCGCGAAGAGCAGTACAACAACCGCTACACCAACGTCAAACCGCTGGTGCCGCGCTACCTGCGCGCCGGCATCACGGAACGGCTGGACCGTGGCGGCAAGGAAACCACACCACTCGACCTGGCGCAGATCAAGCAGGCGATCGCCCTGTTCAAGCAGGAAGGCGTGCAGGCGGTGTCGATCTGCTTCATGAATTCCTTCGCCAATCCCGCCCACGAGCAGGCGGCCGCGGAACTGGTGAAGAAGGAAATGCCCGGTGCCTACCTCTCGGTGTCCACCGACCTGCTGCCCTCGATCCGCTTCTACGAGCGCGTCAGCACCACGGCGCTGAATTCCTACGTCGGGCCGAAGCTCAACCATTACCTCGACCAGCTGGTCGGCCGCCTCAAGGGCATCGGCTTCAAGAACCTGCTCTTGATCATGCAGTCCAACGGCGGAGTCATCACGCCCCAGCTGGCGCGCGAGAAAGCCGCGCTGACGCTGCTTTCCGGCCCCGCCGGCGGGCCGGGGGCAGGGCTGTTCTATGTGCGTTTGCATGGGCAGAACAAGTGCATTACTACCGACATGGGCGGCACCAGTTTCGAAGCGTCCGTTGCGGTGGACGTCCCGATGATCAAGAACGATGGTGAAATAGCCCGCCACAAGATCGCCCTGCCGATGCTCGACATCCACACCATCGGCGCCGGCGGCGGTTCGATCGGCTGGCTCGACGAAGGCGGCATGCTGCGCATGGGCCCGCAAAGTGCCGGCGCCGATCCCGGCCCGGCCTGCTACAGCAAGGGCGGCAAGCTGCCGGCCACCACCGACGCCAACGTGGTGCTGGGCTACCTCGACCCCGGCTTCTTCGCCGGCGGCAGGATGAAGCTCGATGCCGCCGCGGCGCGCGCCGCGATC
>JADYZH010000127.1 GCA_020853215.1 Sulfuritalea sp.
AGAGGTTGCTGCGGCATGCAGCGGTGCAAGCGGAACAGGGCAGCCACAAGCGGCCGGTGACAAATGCATCAACAGCCTTAGGATTATTCTCAATCGCGAAAGGGAACTATCACATGAAACAAAAACTCATTACCCGCCTGATCCTGGGGGCGTTTGCTGGTGCTGCTGTAGTCGGTGCCGTGCAAGCCGGGCAGATCACCGCCTCTTCCACCAACGTCGCGCGCGAGGTCATCACGACCAATCTGCAACTGATCAACTCCCCCTCGATCTCCTACCGCTTCTCCGGCGACATCAACGCCACCGTGCAGGCGCAGGAATTCCAGGTGCAGTTCATCCTGCAGAACGGCGCGCGCTGGAACGCTGCCGCCCTGCCGTCGGACAACGCCTTCAGCATCACGCCGACCGCCGGCACCGACGCCGGCCTCGAGGGCGTGGGCGGCACCAACTTCACGGTCGTATCGAAGGCCGTCGACGCGAGCAACCCGGCCATCCTGTGGGCCACCTTCCGCGTGCCGGTGGCGGCGGTCGGCCCCTGGACCGATTCGCTGCTCGACCAGCCGATCATCACCCTGAACCGCGCGGGCGCTGGCACGCCGGCGACCATCCTCAACCTCTACGATGTGGTTGGCGACATCGTCAGCGACTACAACACGAGCGGCATCTGCGTCGCCAACAAGACCCTCTCGGTCGAGTTCCGCCACTTCAAGCTGCTGGCCAACCCGGCTGCGCTCGCCGACGGCACCACCAACGGCACGGCCGACGAGCATACCCGCGCCGGCTCGACCAACACCGCCGGCATCATCAACTTCCCGACCAACATCCGCGTCGCAATTGCGCCGTCCACGCTGGGCGCCAAGGTGAACGTCGCCGGCGCCAACCTGAACTTCAGCTCGACCGGCGCGCCGGGCACCTCGTGGGTCAATGCCAACATCGCCAACCTCGGCACGGTCACCCTGGTGCAGAACGCCACCGGCTACGACTCAGGTCTGGTCAACAACTACCTGCTGACCGGCGCGCCGGCCGCCAGCGGTCTGACCGCGGACGACGCGACGGCCGCCCTGAACAACGGTAACGTCGAAGTCGAGAAAGTCGACGTCGTGGTGTCCGCCACCAACGGCTTCGTCAGCGGCGGCACGCTGTGGCTGGATCGCGGCGCGAACTGCGCGACGGGCATCGCCAGCGGCGGCGGCGTGGCCACGGCCATCACCGCCCTGAACGCGGCCGGCCCGATCACCCTGACCATCGCCACCGCCCAGGTTAACGCGGCGTTCGGCACGACCGGCACCGGCCCGGTGCATGTCTGCTACGGCAAGGGCACAGTTAACCCGATTCCGCTGTCGGCCTTCTCTGCGGTGGCTACTGTCGACAAGCAGAATGCCGGCGTCGACGCCGAGCAGAACAACATCTGCAGCGGCAACCTCTACTCGCTGGGCGGCGGCGTCAAGATCGACGTGCGCAACTACGCCAACAGCCAGCAGACGGCCAACACCGGCTGGATGAGCGTGATCCGCCTGATCAACAACAGCGAGACGCGCCACATCGACGTCTATGGCCAGATCATCCACGCCGACGGCACCTACGGTCCGTGGGGTCTGCTGACCGTCAATGAGCAGGCTGGCACCGGCAACGCTGGACGCTTGGCGCCGCGCGCGGTGTTGAACCTGACCTCGGCGCAGCTCGACGCGCTGCTGACCAGCGCCCCGGCCACGATCGTCGGCACCAACGGCCCGAACGCGCCGCAGGATCAGGCGCGCGGCGGTTCGCGTCTGCGCATCACCTCGAACGCCGGCTCGACGCTGCGCGTGCAGAACTACCTCTACAACCCGGCGAGCCAGAACTTCATCGAAGCTTCCAGCACGCAAGCGGTTGACTTCGAGGGCAACACCGACCGCGCGCCGGCCACCGAAGGTCAGTACCAGTCTCAGGACGCTTTCCTCGGCATCAACGGGCGATAAGCAAGCCGCACTTGAGTTGTTGCAGTATCTTTTCCGGGGGGCGCAGCCCCCCGGTTTTTTTTTTGCTTGCCGAACCGCAGAACGCAGCTTGCATATGATGACTTCTTCTCCGGTCGAGACCGCCTTCGCCGAGGCGCTGGTGCTTCACGCGGCCGGCCGCCTCGACGAGGCGGAACGACGCTACCGACAGATTCTGGCCGCCCAGCCGTCGCATCCGGCAGCCCTGCACAACCTGGGCGCCCTGGCCCTGCAAACCGGTGAGCCGGAAACAGCCCGCAGCCTGCTTGAGGCGGCCTGCGCCGTGCAGCCGGGTCGCGGGGAATACTGGCTGACCCAGGCCGAGGCCTACCTGTTGTGCGGTCAACCCGACCTGGCGCTGGCGGCGGCCGCCATGCCGGCGGCGCAGTCGCTCGCGGCTTACGATCCGTTGCGCCGCAGGGCGCTGGATGCCCGCGCATCCGCCCAGCGCCGGGCGATGCCGCCGGCCGCCGCCATACAGGCCTTGCAGACCGCCTACAACGCTGGCCGCCATGGCGAGGCGGAGGTGATCGCGCGCCGCCTGATCGCACAGTACCCAGCCGCCGGCCCCTGCTGGAAAACCCTTGCCGCGGCGCGCCTGGCCCAAGGCAAGGACGCGCCTGCGGCGGCCGAAAGGGCGGTCGCGCTGCTGCCCGGAGACGCGGAAGCGCACTTCGTGCTTGGCCGCGAACGCCAGCGCGCCGGGCGACTCGACGAGGCCGAAGCCTGTCTGCGCCAGGCGCAGGCCATGCGCGGCGGCTTTGTCGAAGCCATGCTCAACCATGGCATCGTGCTGAAGGATCTGGGCCGCGCCGCGGATGCCCTGGCGTGTTATCGGTCGCTGATCGCGCTGCGTCCGGACTGGGCCGAAGCGCATCTGAACCTCGGTATCGCGTATTACGAGCTTGCGCGCGCGGAGGAGGCCATCGCCGCGTTTCGCCGGGCGCTTGCGATCCAGCCGGATTCGCCGGAAATTCTGGCCAATCTGGGGCATGTCCTGTTGGAAAGGGGCGGCATCCGGGAGGCCGAGACGGCGTATCGTCGCGCCATCGCATTGCGCCCCGGGCACGCGCCGCTGCTTTGCGACCTGGGAAACGTTCTGTATTTGTCCGGCAGGTCTCTGGAGGCCATCGACGCCTACCGCCAGGCGCTGGCCTTGAAACCGGATTTTCTCGATGCGCATGGCAATCTGCTGATGATGGCCAATGGCATGGCCGGACAGGCTCCCTTCGATTTGATCGAGGAAGCCCGCGCCTATGGCCGGCGGCTGCTTGCCGTCCGGCCGCCCAGGCCGGCCGGGCGCACACCGGACTGGCCTGCGCGGGCCGATCCGGAGCGACGCCTGCGGATCGGCCTGGTGTCGGGCGATTTTCGTTCTCATCCGGTGGGGTTTTTCCTGGAGAGTGCGCTGGCCGCCCTGAGCCGGGAAAATCTTGACGTCATTGCTTACTCGACCAATCGCATCGAGGATGCGGCAACCCGGCGCATGAAAGGCCATTGCACGGCTTGGCGGAGCATCGCCGCGTTCGACGACGGCGCCGCCGAGGATATCATCCGTAACGATGCCATCGACGTGCTGATGGATCTCGCCGGGCATACGGCCGGCAACCGGCTGCCGTTGTTCGCGCGCCGGCCGGCGCCCGTACAGGCAAGCTGGCTGGGCTACTACGCGACCACCGGCGTGGCGGCGATGGACTACATCCTCGGCGACCGCTGGGTGCTGCCGCCGGACGAGGCGGTGCAATTCATCGAGAAGCCCTGGCGGCTGCCGGACTGCTACCTGTGCTTCACGCCGCCCGAGGCCGTGCTGTCGCCGGGACCGTTACCGCGCGCGGAAAGCGGCCACATCACCTTCGGCTGCTTCAACAACCTGTGGAAGATGAACGATGCGGTCGTGGCGCTGTGGGCACGGCTGTTGCAAACGCTGCCGACGGCCCGCCTGTTCCTGAAGACCGTGCAGTTGAGCGACGAATCCATGCGGCGCGCGGTAGGCGAACGCTTTGCCGCGCATGGAATCGCGCCGGAGCGGCTGCAACTCGAAGGGTATTCGCCGCGAAACGACGTACTGGCCGCCTATCGCCGGGTGGATATCGCCCTGGATCCCTTTCCCTACCCGGGAGGCACCACGACCCTGGAGGCATTGTGGATGGGGGTGCCGGTACTGACGCTGCGTGGCGAACGGTTCATCGGTCATGTCGGCGAGAGCATCCTGCATAATGCCGGCCTGGCGGACTGGGTGGCGGCCGATGCCGAGGACTATCTGCGCCGCGCGGCGCGCCATGCGGGCGATGCCGCCGCGCTGGCCGGATTGCGCGCCCGCCTGCGGCCGCAACTGCTGGCTTCGCCGCTGTGCGATGCGCCGCGCTTCGCGCGGAACCTGGGCGAGGCCTGGCGCGGCATGTGGCGGGAATGGTGCGTGCAACAAGTGCGCGGGACGGAGATGGGACGATGAACCCCGCGATCCTGGTCACCGGCGGCGCCGGCTTCATCGGCTCGCACCTGTGCGAGCGGCTCATCGCGCAGGGGCACGAGGTGCTGTGCGCCGACAACTTTTTCACCGGCACGCGCGACAACATCCGCCCGCTGCTGGGGAGCGACCGCTTCGAACTGATCCGCCACGACGTCTGGCTGCCGCTGTATGTCGAGGTGGACCGCATCTTCAACCTGGCCTGCCCGGCCAGCCCGATCCACTACCAGACCGATCCGGTGTCCACCGTCAAGACTTCGGTGCTGGGGGCGATCAACATGCTCGGCCTGGCCAAGCGGC
>JADYZH010000128.1 GCA_020853215.1 Sulfuritalea sp.
GAAGATGAAATAAACGGCGCCTAGGATACACAAACCCGCCCACAGATAATCAAGTTTGAGCGGTTCACGCATGTAGAACACCACGAACGGGACGAAAACGGTCAGGGTGATCGCCTCCTGCATGATCTTCAGCTGGCCCAGCGACAGCTCCTGGTGGCCGATGCGGTTGGCCGGCACCTGCAGCAGGTATTCGAACAGCGCGATGCCCCACGAGGCCAGGGCGGCGATCCACCACGGCCGGTCATTGAGATTCCTGAGATGGGCATACCAGGCGAAGGTCATGAAGACGTTCGAGGCCGTCAGCAGCAGCGCGGTCTGCCAGACCACCGGGACCTGCAGCAGCGACGCCATGTTCAATATGGAAGTTGCGTCAGCAACTCTCGGCGCTCCCCTCTCCCTTCCGGGAGAGGGGTTGGGGGAGAGGGAAAACGGGCATGACTTTCATGTCGAGAGGGATACCTCAAAATCATGCCCGTCAGGCGGCCTGCGGCAGCAATCGTTCGATGCGCTGGCCGGCGCATTGCAGCAGCAGGTCGGCAACACGCCCGCGGCCGGGAATCTCCAGGTGCGGCGCGATCTCGGCCAGCGGCGCCAGCACGAAGGCGCGCTCATGCAGGCGCGGATGCGGCAGGGTGAGCTGCAGATCGTCGCGGACTTCGTCGCCGTAGAGCAGGAGATCGAGGTCCAGCGTGCGCGGCGCGTTCTTCACGCTGCGGCGGCGGCCGAAGCGGGCTTCGATTTCGAACAGCGTTTCCAGAAAAGTCGGCGCCGGCGGCACGGCGATCAGCTCGACCACGGCGTTGATGAAGTCGGGCTGGTGGCGCAGGCCCACGGGCGCCGTGCGATACAGGGACGACGCGGCGATGAATTCGGTCTGCGGCAGTTCGCGCAGGGCAAGGATCGCCGCCCGCACCGTCAGCACCGGGTCTCCCAGATTGGCGCCCAGCGCTATGAAACAACGCCGGCCCACGTCAGGCTTCGCTGCTTGTGCCGCCGGCCATCTCGCCACCCCCGGCGCCACCCCCGGCGTCGTCCCCGGCCGCCGGCTTCCTGCCGCGCGCACGTCGCCGGCGCTTCTTCGGGCCGCTGTCGGGAATCAGCAGGGCCTCGCGCTCTTCATGATCCGCGTTCTGGAAGTCGTGCCACCACTCGGCGATGTCCATCCCGATCTCGCCGCTTTGCGCGCGCAGCACGAGGAAATCATAGCCGGCGCGAAAGCGCGGCAGTTCGATCAGGCGATAGGGCGACTTGCCGGCGCGTTTCTCGAAACGCGGCTGCAGCGCCCAGATATCCTTGATGTCGCCGGCGATGCGGCGCGTGATGGCGAGCTTTTCGCCCTGTACGTTCAACACCTCGTCCATTGCTTCGTACAGTGCGGGAATCGGCACTTCGCCGCGGGCCTTGCGCGCATCCCAGGCGGCCAGGACTTCATGCCACAACAGGGTGGCGAACAGGTAGCCGGGCGACAGCGACTTGCCGGCCTTGACGCGGGCATCGGTGCCCTCCAGCGCCAGCATGACGAACTTCTCGCCCAGCGGCTGTTCGAGGATCACGTCGAGCAACGGCAGCAGGCCGTGGTGCAGGCCATCGTCGCGCAGGCGGTGCACCGCCTCGACCGCATGCCCGGAAAACAGCAGCTTCAGCATTTCGTCGAACAGGCGCGCCGCCGGCACGTTCTCGATCAGTTCCGCCATTTCGCGGATCGGCGCCCGCACCGCCGGATCGAGCGCCAGGCCCAGCTTGGCCGAGAGGCGCACGGCGCGCAGCATGCGCACCGGGTCTTCGCGGTAGCGCTGCCGTGGGTCGCCGATCATGCGCAGCGTCTTCTGCTGCAGGTCGGCGACGCCGTGGTGGTAGTCGATCACCGTCTCCGAGGACGGTTCGTAATACAGCGCATTCACGGTGAAGTCGCGCCGCGCGGCATCTTCGGCGATCGAGCCGAAGACGTTGTCGCGCAGCACGCGGCCGTGCTCGTCCTTGACGGTATGCGCGTCGTGCGCGGCGCGGAAGGTGGACACTTCCAGCGTCTCGCCGCCCTGCATCACGTGCACGATCTGGAAGCGGCGGCCGATGATGCGGGCGCGGCGAAACAGGGAGCGCACCTGCTCGGGCGTGGCATCGGTGGCGATGTCGTAGTCCTTGGGGTCGATGCCGGCGATCAGGTCGCGCACCGCGCCGCCGACGATATAGGCCTTGTGCCCCGCCTGTTGCAGGGTCTCGCAGGTGCGGCGGGCGCCGAGCGAGACATGGTCGCGGCGAATGCCGTGGCGCGCCACGGGAATCATCGCCGGGCCGTGCGTTGACGGGGATTCGCCACGGCGAAACACATGGCGGAGGAACTTGCGGATCATGGGGAGGGGTTTAAATCGCAGGCCGACTTCAAGAGGCGGCAATGATAGCCCAAACCCCCGATGGCCGCAGATTTGCAGAGGCCGCGGGGGAGCCGGTTCCGTTAAAATTACGCCTTTTAGCCCCTCGCAAGACTTATGGAACTCGCCAAGAGCTTCGAACCCGCCGAAATCGAGCGGCGCTGGTACCCGATCTGGGAGTCGCGCGGCTATTTCGCCGCCGGGCTCGACACCACCAAATCCGACAATTTCTGCATCCTGCTGCCGCCGCCGAATGTCACCGGCACGCTGCACATGGGCCACGGCTTCAACCAGGCGATCATGGATTCGCTGACGCGCTACCACCGCATGCGCGGCGACAACACGCTGTGGCAGCCGGGCACCGACCACGCCGGCATCGCGACGCAGATCGTGGTGGAACGCCAGCTCGACGGACAAGGAATCTCGCGCCACGACCTGGGTCGCGAGAAGTTCCTCGAAAAAGTCTGGGAGTGGAAGGAATATTCGGGCAACACCATCACCAAGCAGATGCGGCGGCTGGGCACTTCGCCCGACTGGTCGCGCGAGCGCTTCACGATGGACGCCGGGCTGTCGAAGATCGTCACCGAAACGTTCGTCCGCCTGCACAGGGAAGGCCTGATCTATCGCGGCAAGCGCCTGGTGAATTGGGACCCGAAGCTGCTCACGGCCGTGTCCGACCTCGAAGTGGTGAACGAAGAGGAAGACGGCTCGCTGTGGCACATCCGCTATCCGCTGGTCGACGGCAGCGGAAGCCTGACGGTGGCCACCACCCGCCCGGAAACCATGCTCGGCGACGTCGCGATCATGGTCCATCCCGAAGACGAACGCTACGCCCACCTGGTCGGCAAGAACGTGGTGCTGCCGCTGTGCGAGCGCGAGATCCCGATCATCGCCGACAGCTACGTGGACAAGGAATTCGGCACCGGCTGCGTCAAGGTGACGCCGGCCCACGACTTCAACGACTGGCAGGTCGGCCATCGCCACGGCTTCGCGCCGATCGGCATCCTGACGCTCGACGCGCGCATCAACGAACACGGCCCGGAAAAATACCGCGGCATGGATCGCTTCGAGGCGCGCAAGGCCATCGTCGCCGACCTCGAAGCGCAGGGCCTGCTGGACAGCGTGAAACCGCACAAGCTGGTGGTGCCGCGCGGCGACCGCACCGGCGTCATCATCGAACCGATGCTTACCGACCAGTGGTTCGTCGCCATGAGCAAGCCCGCGAGTGGGCCAGATTCGGATGGCAAGAGCATCGCCGGCAAGGCCCTGGAATGCGTCGCCTCGGGCGAGATCCGCTTCGTCCCCGAGAACTGGGTCAACACCTACAACCAGTGGCTCAACAACATCCAGGACTGGTGCATCTCGCGCCAGTTGTGGTGGGGCCACCAGATTCCGGCCTGGTATACGGACGACGGCCGTTTCTATGTCGCGCACGACGAGGCCGAGGCCTACGAGCAGGCGAAGCGCGACGGCTACACGGGCGGCCTGGAACGTGACCCCGACGTGCTCGACACCTGGTACTCGTCTGCCTTGTGGCCTTTCTCGACGCTGGACTGGACTCCCGAATGGCCGGCCAAGTCGAATACCGCACTCGACCTCTACCTGCCCTCGACGGTACTGGTCACCGGCTTCGACATCATCTTCTTCTGGGTGGCGCGCATGGTGATGATGACCAAGCACATCACCGGCAGGATTCCGTTCAAGGACGTGTATGTGCATGGCCTGATCCGCGATGCGGAAGGCCAGAAGATGTCGAAATCCAAGGGCAACGTGCTCGACCCGATCGACCTGATCGACGGCATCGCACTCGACGACCTGGTCGCGAAACGCACCACGGGCCTGATGAACCCCAAGGACGCCGCCAAGATCGAGAAGCGCACGCGCAAGGAATACCCGAACGGCATTCCCGGCTTCGGCACCGATGCGCTGCGCTTCACCTTCCTCTCGCTGGCTTCGCCGGGTCGCGACATCAAGTTCGACATGCAGCGCTGCGAGGGTTACCGCAACTTCTGCAACAAGTTGTGGAACGCCTCGCGCTTCGTGCTGATGAACTGCGAAGGGCAGGACTGCGGCCTCGCGCCCAACGTAAAACCGGGATCGGATGCCTGCAACGCCACCCATCTCGACTTCTCCCAGGCCGACCGCTGGATCGTCAGCCGCCTGCAGAAGGTCGAGCAGGAAGTCGCGCAGCACTTCGCCGACTACCGCTTCGACCTGCTTTCGCGCGCCATTTATGAATTCGTCTGGGACGAGTATTGCGACTGGTACCTGGAACTGGCAAAGGTGCAGCTAACCCCACCCTCTCCCTCAATCCCTCTCCCTGAGGGCGAGGGAAGCGGCGAGCTGGCCGCTGGCCAGCAATCTCGGCTGGAAGCGCGGCAGCGCGCAACGCGGCGCACCCTGGTGCGCGTGCTGGAAACCGTGCTGCGCCTCGCGCATCCGCTGATCCCCTTCATCACCGAGGAACTCTGGCAGACCGTCGCGCCGCTGGCCGGCCGCGCCGATGCCGGCGACGAAACCCGGTCACTGATGTTGCAGGCCTACCCGAAGGCCGATCTGTCGCGTTGCGACCCCGCCGCCGAAGCCTGGGTGGCGCGGCTCAAGGAAATGATCAACGCCTGTCGCAGCCTGCGCGGCGAAATGAACATCTCGCCGGCCCAGCGCGTGCCATTGGTCGGCGCCGGCGATACGGCGATCCTGAACGCCTACGCGCCCTACCTCGCCGCGCTGGCCAAGCTCTCCGAGGTCACGGTAGCCGACGCCCTGCCTGATTCCGATGCGCCGGTGCAGATCGTCGGCGAGTTCCGCCTGATGCTGAAGATCGAGATCGACGTGGCGGCCGAGAGGGAGCGCATGGGCAAGGAAATCCTGCGCATCGAGGGTGAGATCGCCAAGGCCGAAACGAAGCTCGCCAGCGAAAGCTTCGTTGCCCGCGCACCGGCCGCCGTTGTGGAGCAGGAGCGCGCGCGCCTGGCCGGCTTCCAGGCCACGCGGGCAAAGCTTGTCGCGCAGAAGGAACGGCTGGGGTCATGACGCGGCAAGCCGGTGATTGTGGGTTGAAGGGCAATCCGCGAATCACCGGAATAGACAGGTGGCTTCTCGCGCCAGGCCATCCGGCCGATATGCCGGGCTAGGGTCTGTTCTCATTCAGGCGACGGTCGCCGACTGAATGAGAACAGACCCTAGCGATAGCGCCGCAGGTACCAGGACTCGAAGCGATCCTTGGCGCCATGCATCAGCTTCAGCGGCGGCCAGGCCCACCCGCCCGATTCCGTGCGCCGCACCAGCATGCCGGCATCGAGACTGTCGACAATGCACATCAGCTCGGCCTTGAAGGTCTTGTCCGGTGCGCGGCCGGCCAGTTCGCTCAATAGGTTCTCCGCCGCCGCCGCGGCCTGGATGTCGGCCATGTGTGCCTGCTTGGGCATCCAGTCGGGGCCGGGGAAGCTGCCGGCGTCGCCCGCCACATAGACGCACTCGCGCCCTTCGACGCGGCAATGCGCATCGGCCTTGATCAGGCCGCCGGGGGAACGCGGCAAATCGGTAGTGTCGAACCAGGCATTGCCGGTCAGTCCCGGCATGAAGACGATGATGTCGGCGGCAAATTCGCCACCTTCGGTTTTGACCTTGCCGGGTTCGAAACCGAGCAGCTTGTGCCCGAGATGGGTGGCGATGTCGCGGCGCTGCATTTCCCCCATCAGGCGCTTCAGCGCCTGTTCGCCGAGGCGATGGCCGGGGTTGGGCATCGGATTGAAGAAGGCGAGCTTGATTTGTTGGCGGCGGCCTTCGCGCCGCAACTGGGTGTCGAGCCCGAGCAGGAATTCGAAAATCGGCCCGCCGCGCATGGCCGTCGGCTCGTTGGGGTTGCCGGCGAAGCCGAGGGCCACGGTTCCGCCTTGCAGGGCGGCGACCCGCTCGCGCAAGCGCTCTACCGGAGCGATGCCCTCGCAGGGCAGGATGGCGTGCTCGATGCCCGGCAGCTTCTTGATGAAGCGCCCGCCGCAGGCGATGATGAGTCCGTCATTTTCCGTCGGGCCTGCCGCGGTCAGTACCGTGCGCCCGCCGTCGGCGAGACCCGTGGCCTCGCCCGCGACAAAATCGATGTCGTGCGCGCGCAGGAACTTGTCCAGCGGCACCACCAGGTCCTCGGGCTTGCGCTTGCCCGACGGCAGCCAGATGAGGCTGGGCAGGTAGATGAGTTCGCGGCACGGCGCGATCAGGCTGATGCGCACGCCGGCATCGAGCCGACGCAGGCGCCGGGCGGCGCTCAGGGCGGCAAAACCGCTGCCGATGATGCTTGCTTTCTTGCTCATGTCATTTCTCCGTTTGACGCCATGCGTCGATCAGCGCAGCCGCCGCCAGTTCGATCTCGCGCAGCGAGGTGGGGAAGCCCACCGACAGCCTGACCGCGCCGCGCGCCCGCGCCGCATCGCAGCCCATGGCGGCCAGCACGCCGCTGACCGCGTCGGCATCGGAATGGCAGGCCGAGCCGACCGAGGCGGCGATCGTGTGTGCCGTCGCCAGCAGGTCGCGGCCGGAAACGCCGGGGAAGGATACGTGCAGGGTGTTGGGCAGGCGCTGTTCGGGGTGGCCATTGAGCAGCAGGCCGGGCACGCCCGCTGCCAGCCGGCGGTGCAGCTCGTCGCGCAGCGTCGCCAGATGCCGCGTGGCGTGCGGCAGCCGGCTGCACGCCAGCCGCGCCGTCTCGCCGGCGCCGACTATCTGGGCTACGTTTTCGGTGCCGGGCCGCAGGTCGTGTTCCTGATCGGCACCGAA
This sequence comes from Sulfuritalea sp., assembly GCA_020853215.1. Lineage (GTDB taxonomy): Bacteria > Pseudomonadota > Gammaproteobacteria > Burkholderiales > Rhodocyclaceae > Sulfuritalea. Next base: position 7,146 of record JADYZH010000128.1, read on the forward strand.
CAGGATCGGCCTGATCGCGGTGCCGCGCCTGACGTACAGCGCGCCGATACCCTTGGGACCATAAAACTTGTGCCCGGCCAGCGTCAGCAGGTCGGCCCCGAGTTCAGCCACGTCGAGCGTGACCTTGCCCGCCGATTGCGCCGCATCGGTATGCATCAGGCTGCCGTTGGCGCGGGCCAAGGCGGCGATCCCGGCCACCGGCTGGATCGTGCCCACCTCGTTGTTGGCGTGCATCACCGACACCAGCGCCGTATCGGGTCGCAACGCGGCGCGCAGGTCATCGAGTGAAACATGGCCGAATTCATCCACCGCAAGCACGGTCACATCCCACCCTGCTTCACGCAAATGCAGGGCCGGCTGCATCACGGCCGGATGTTCGACGGCGCTGACGATCAGATGGCGCTTGTGCGGCGCCATCGCTCGCGCGACGCCGAGCAAGGCGAGATTATCGGCTTCGGTGGCACTGCCGGTAAACACGACTTCCGCCGCCTCCGCACCGATCAGCGCGGCCACCGCTTCCCGCGCTTGCGCCACCGCCTTGCGCGCCCGCTGCCCGTATATGTGCGACGACGACGGATTGCCGAACTGCTCTTCGATCCAGGGCCGCATCGCGGCGGCCACCTCCGGCGCCACGGGAGTCGTGGCGTTGTAGTCGAGATAGATGGGCAGGCTCATCGCATTCCTTGTTTGACTTCGGGCAAATCACGCGGATACGCCATCCGGACAATTTCCGTCATGTCACTTCTTGCCGGTATCCGCGGGAGCGGTCGGCTTGAGTCGGGCGAGCCCGATCATGTGCAGCGCCCATTTCTCGAAGATCGGCTCGGTACCGCCACGGCGCATCTTGTACAGGAAATATTTCTCGAAGGCGATCTTCGCCCAGTGCGCCCACCTGCCTTGCGCGAACCAGGTCACATTGCGCGGCGGCATTTGTGGCTGGGCGATGAACACCGCGCCGGTATCGCCGAAATCCGCGATGCAGAACGCATTCCAGGTCGCCTTGGCTTCGGCCGGGCGTCCGGAAAGCTCGGCGTGGATGTTGCTCACCACGGCGCTGACCATCGATTCGATCATGTAGCCGGTCTTGGGCGCACCGGTCGGCACCGGGGTGACCTCGACCGGCGGGATGGCGATGCACGCGCCGGCCGCGTAGATGTTCGGATAATTCGTGCTGCGCTGGTGTTCATCCACGATCACCAATCCGCGCGGATTGACCAGGCCCTCCACCGCCGCGACCGCCGCCACGCCCTTGAAGGCAGGCACCATCATGGCGTGCGCAAACGCGATCTCGTGCTGCTGCGCAAGCTGGCCCTTGGCGTCGAGTTCCTCGGCGAACAGCTTGCCGGGCTCGATTTTGCTCACCCTGGCATTGACGATCCACTTGATGTGGCGATTGCGGAACTCATGTTCCATCATGCCCTTCGAATCGCCCACGCCGGCGATACCCAGGTGCCCGAGGTAGGGTTCGCTGGTAACGAAGGTGATCGGCACGCGGTCGCGCACGCGATGCCGGCGCAGCGCGGTGTCGAGAATCGCCGCATATTCGTAGGCCGGCCCGAAACAGCTGGCGAACTGCACGGCGCCGATCACCACCGGCCCCGGGTTGGCCAGCAGCTTCCGGAAATCGGCATAAGCCGGCTCCGCTTCGTCCACGGTGCCTATCCACTGCGTGTGGCCCTGGTCCGGCCCGAGACCCGGCACGTCTTCATACGCGCAGCGGAGGCCGGTCGCGATCAGGAGGTAGTCGTACGCGACCTCGCGGCCATCCTCGATGATCAGCCGGCTGCCCGGCGGATCGATCTTGCCGACCCGTCCCGCGATGAACCCGATGCCGCGCTTCTTCAGGTAGGGCGCCGCCGGCAGCGTGATGGCCTCGCGCGTGCGCCAGCCGACCGCGAGCCAGGGAACCGATGGCACGAACTGGAAATAGTCCGTTTCGTTGACCACGGTAACCTGGTGTTTGCGGTCGAGCGCCGCGCGCAATTCGTAGGCCGCGGGCATGCCGCCGAGGCCGGCACCCAGTACCACGATGTGAGCCATGAGATTTCTCCGGTGCAGAAGGCGGGTTGGCTAATTCAGGGTAACAAATGGATGCGCGATTACACGCTCGCCGGCCGCTGCCGCGACAAAGCCGTCTGACGTGTCGCGATCCCGGTGATCAGAACACCAGAACCTTGTCGGCCCACACGGTCCATTCGGTCAGGATGTCCATGGTGCCGCGCCTGGCGCCATCGATCAGGCGCTCTTCGGCCATGCCGCGCGCATCCATGCAGGTGCCGCATACCGAGATCTCGCCGTTGCGGCGAATCACTCCGCCGAGCATGTCGCCGAGGTTGTAGTAGCCCTGCGGCACCTTCTGCCCGGCGGCGGCGCAGGCCGCGGCATCGCCCATGAGGAACACGCGAACTTCTTCATTGGCATTGAGCAAAGTGCGTGCAAGACGTGCCGCGTTGTAGCTGCGTTCGGTGCCGTAGGGCGGGTCGTTGAGGATGAACAGATTTTTTGCCATTTCACTTGCCTCCTGTCTTGATGGTGGATTTCAAAGCTTCACTTATTCAAATCATTTCCGATGAATACGCCGGGTTTTGGCTGCTTCGACGCCCTTACCTGTCCAGGACGCCAACGCCGACTCGTACAGGCAGGCAATCTACCCAGCCTCACCCTCACAGCAACACTCTAACGATCGTTAGAGTAATCTAGACCAAGCGCGCATCGATTGTCAATATTCCAGACAAAATATTTGACATACGATCGGCGAAACTTTAGATTAAGTGTCATGAATGATTCCCGGCACGTCAAGGACCTGCTCTACGAACAGGTGGCCCGCATCGGCAAGGCGGCATCCAGCCCGAAGCGGCTGGAACTGATCGAACTGCTGTGCCAGGGTGAGAAGTCCGTCGAAACCCTTGCCCGCGAAGCGGCGGTCAGCGTAAAGCTAGCCAGCGCCCACCTGCGCGAGTTGCGTGCCGCCCGCCTCGTGGAAACCGAAAAGCAGGGCAAGTACGTGATCTACCGGATCGCCAACCGCGAGGTCGCCGGGTTCTGGGTGGCGATTCGCTCCCTCGCGGAAGACCGGCTGGTGGAACTGCGCAACGTAATCGAACAGATGGTCAGCCATCCGACCGAGCTGGCGCCGCAGGATCGCGATAGCCTGGTCAAAATGGCGCGCAAGGGCGACGTGGTGGTCCTCGACGTGCGGCCGTCGGACGAATTCCTCGCGGCCCACCTGCCATTCGCGCGCTCGATTCCGATCGACGAGCTGAAGCTGCGACTCGCCGAACTGCCGAAGGGGAAGAAAGTGGTCGCGTACTGCCGCGGACCCTATTGCCTGATCGCACGTGACGCAGTCGAACTGCTGCGCAAGAAAGGCTACGACGCGGTTCGGCTGCCCGAGGGCGTCGCCGAATGGGGTATTGCGCCGGTGCGCTGAAAAAGTCGGCGCCGGCGGGACGGCGACTGACATCCGGCCCGGTTACCACGCCTTGGCACGGATCGTGGCCGGGAGCTGCGGACGAATGGAAGGCTCTGCGCGCTGTGCACGCTCAACGCGCGCACAGGTGGCTCACCTGGCTTAGTCCTTGTCGCCGGCGGTATAGGCCAGCGCCTTCTTGATGGCTTCCGGCGATTCCATGATCTTCATGAAGCTGTTGTCGCCCATCATCGTCAGGTCGGGGAAACTCGCCGCGATGCGGAATCTCGCTGCCTGCGCGAACGCCTTGTCGCCGACCACGAGTATTTCGTAGGGCAAGTGCGCGGCCGACTTGACATCCTTGAAGTCGATCTGGCCCATGATGTACTTTTCGTCCATGAACTTGGCCTTTTCCGCACCCTTCATGGCAACGCCGAACAGGACTTCCTTCTTGCCGGGAATGTCGATGCGGTAGACCTTGGTCACCCCCTGCTTGCCGGCGGCGAGTCCGGCTTCGACCTGCTTGACGGCCTCCTCGTGGCTGGCATGCCTGACCAGCGGATCGGGTTCGTCGAAGTACTCCATGCCAAAGGCGTAGTGGTACTTGCGCAGCTGGGCCGCGGTCATGCCCTTGGCACCGAACTCCTCCACCCTGCCGAGCGCGGCCTGCAGTTTGGCCGCTGTGTCCTTCAAGTCGCCGGCCATGCGGAAGATGTTCGCCCAGTAGGCGGGATTGGCATAGGACACCTGCACTTCATCCTTGACCTTGACGACGGAAACGCGCTGGCCGGCGCCAAAGCCGCCATATTCCGACTTCGCTGCGGTGGTCTTCAGTTCGTCATTGGTCACAACGACGATGGTGGTATTGGCATAGGGGCTATAGCTGCCAGCCACAGTGAAGCCGGCCTTGGTCAGCGCGGTCTTGGTCGCCTCGACCTTCTGCGCCAGATCCCCCGCGCCTTTCGAACCCAGCACGAAGGGCTTCAGAACGGCATCCTGGGCGGATGCCACGCTTGCGCAAAGCGAAAAGGCCAGAGCGCCCAGAAATTTAACCAGTTGCGACATGTATTTCCTCCGAGATTTTTTATTCAATTGACTCAAATAAAACGGGGCTGGTTACCCAGCCCCGTTTTGTCAGATCTACGCCTGGCCGCTTGATGCCTAACGACCGTCGAGGCAATCCTTAGAACTTGACGCCGTAGGAAACACCGAAGGAATCCTCGTACATCTTGAGATTGGCATTGCCGCCGAAGAAACCCGCCGGAATCGAGTTGGAGCCTTTGACCGTCTCTTCGAAGGCATGCATATAGGCGAAGGTTACCTCGCCACCGCTCGCCAGGCGCCAGGTCGCGCCGAGGGTCAGGTGGTCCTCGACAGTCGCGGGTGCCAGGATGTTGAAGAAGGTCTCGCTGCTTGGGATCGGCTGATCGCCATGGTTATAGCCGGCACGCAGCGTCCATTCCTTGTTCAGGTCATAGGCGACGCCGATCTTGTAGACCGTCATGTCATCCCAGCCAAAACCCGAACCATTTCTGTTGCCAAGCAGTTGGCCGGGGCCGGGAGGGAAGCGCAGGGGATTTCCCACCGAGTTGATCTTGCCGAAGTTGATTTGCGTCACATCGGCAGCGATCACCAACTGGGGGGATGCCTGCCAGGACATGCCGATGCCGTAATTCTCGGGAATGTCGAAGCCGCCCTTTTCGGCAAACAGGCCTTTGTAGTCGTCAAATTCCTGCATCCTGGTCTTGGATTGGTAGGTCGCGCCGAGTTTCACGGTCGGGGTGATCTGGCCGGTCCAGCCGAGGCCGATGCCCCAACCCCAGGAACTGTCGTGACCATTGTTGGTCAGCTTGGTGAAGTCGCTCGATATGCCGCCAAAAGGCTGGATGCCAAAGGCCTCGAAACGCTGATACGCAATCTTGAGGCTGACGCCGATCGCGTGATTCTCGTTCAGCTTGTAGGACCAGGTGGGGGCAATCATCAGCTGGGCCAGATCGACACCGGCATGCTCACTCACACCCAATCCAGGAGGAGCGTACTTGGCAAACGGATTGTTTTTGTAATCGGTCGCCATGCCACCATTGCCGTAGACCGAGACGCCCAGCGACATGTTGTTGGCAATCATCTTGTTGTAGCCGAACTCGGGCACGAAATAATTTTCCGAGCTATTGCCATCGAACTTGCCGTCGAAGAACCCGCCGAAACCGCTCCCCGTGATCGTCGCATCGCGCTGCGGACGGAAATAATCGACGCCGACATCCCAGCGATTGCCGACCAGCACCATGTTGGCGGGGTTGGTAGCAGCCGCCATTGCGTCCTGACCGTAGGCGATGCCGACACCGCCCATGCCCTTGGCCTTCATGCCATAGCCGTGGGGAAAGTAGCCGTTGGTGGCAAAAGCCGAGCCGGACAGGCCGGCCAGGGCAATGAGTGCCGCGATTTTTTTCAGTTGCATGGTGAAGCCTCCCTTGGTTCTGTCTATTTCAGAAAGTTGCATACGTAAGCTGACGCCATTCAGGGAGCCCGGACAGACCGTCTGCCGGTCCGGACCCGTGTTGCAGTCGGGCTACATGAACAGGCTGACATCGGCCTTCTGCGCCACGGGCAGGAAGGTGGCCGCGCCGGCGAAGTCGAGGCCGGGTATGAAGTCGTCGTGGTTGAAGCCGAACAGGTCGACCGTCATCTGGCAGGCGATGAACTTGACGTCGGCCTCCTGCGAAAGGCCGCGCAACTCTTCGATGGTGGCGACGCCGTTGTTCTTGATGGTCTGCTGCATCAGCATCGTGGCCACGTTCTCGAAACCCGGCACGCCGGCCTGCACAATGTTGGGAATGTTCCAGTTGATGCCCTTGAACCATTCCGGCCCGAAGGGCATTTTCATCGGCATGCCGGGGTTGCCGAGCGGGCTCACCTTGAGGTCGGAGACGTCCTTCTTCAGCAGGTTGAGGCCGTAGAAGGTAAAGAAGATCGACACATCCCAGCCCAGCGCGGCAGCCGTGGAGCCGAGGATGAAGGGCGGATAGGCCCAGTCCAGCGTGCCGCGGGTGGCGATGATGGCCATCGAAGGTGTCTTCGATTCCTCGCGGCTGCGCAGCGCTTCTTCCAGCTTCTGCGGCAGCAGTTCTTCCAAGCGACGATTGACCAGCTCGTCGATGTTTGCAATTTCGGGGATGGCACCCATGTCGCTGCTCCAAGTCCGTATGACCAAGTTCGAATAGTCTTATAAACCGCAGTGCAGCAACCAGACGATTTTTTCTATAGCCCTATAGCGACCAGTGATTCCTCACGCAGCCGGTGCGAAACGTCGCGCAGGGAGCCCGCCCTGCCGTAAACGACACGACCTGCCCGCAGGCAGGTCGTGTCGGGAGCGGGCAATGCTTATTTGCGCTTCATGAAAAATTCGAATTCCTTGTCTTTTTCGGAGCTCGCCAGGAGTTCATTGCCGGTCTGTTTGGCAAACGCGGCGAAATCCTTCACCGAGCCGGGATCGGTAGCGATGATGCGCAGCACCTGACCCGACTGGAGTTCGGCCAGCGACTTCTTGGCGCGCAGGATGGGAAGCGGACAGTTAAGTCCGCGAGCGTCGAGTTCCTTGTCGAAGTTCATGCGTTTTCCTCTCGTGTGAATGGTTATGGTGCTAGGGCTTGGTACTTTAGCAAACAATGATATGCCTAAAGACCCTTGGCGACAACAGGTCTCAGGCAATGGACTGGTAATACAGATTTTGCGGATGATTGGCCTGGGCGAAGAAATACCAGCGCTCGGCCAGGAGGCCCAGATACTGCATGGCAAAAGCCCCCGCCAGAAGTGCGACGCCTCCCTGCATGCCGGCCAGAAGCAGCGGAAGCGGAACCAGGAACACACCCAGAATGAAAAACCACTTCACCCCGCGCAGGACCGCCACCGGCCGGCCATGGAAGAATTCGCGCGTGTTGAAGCTGCCGCCCATGAAGCCCTGGGTCTTCTGCACGATTTTCGGGTGCTTGATGCCGATGGCGGTCTGCAGCGTCGATTTCGGCTTGAGGCGTGCGTTGCGAACCAGGGACGCACCGCGGCTCAACAGCCCGAGCAGGGTAATGATGGCTGCCCAGCCGGCGAGGAAGCCGACCAGTTCCGGCGCCGTTGCGGCGGCAAAGGCGGCGGCCAGCGTAAATCCGGAGGCGCCGCCGAGCAGGATGTAATTGATGACGGTCAGCGGCGAGTGCCATTCGGCGAGGAACTTGAGGCAGGCGTAGATCATCGCCGTGCAGACGAACAGGGCGAAGGCGAGCACGGTACCCGCGACGCCGAGGATGGCGCTGGGATCGACGGGCAGCCCGCCGGGCAGGGTCATCAATACCGGGTGCCAGTCCAGCCAGTGCGCCAGGCCATAGAGAAAGACCACGCCCATGAAAGCCGGCAGCACGATCACCTCGCGCGACAACCACGACGTGCGCCATTTGGCCGCGGCGCGCCAGGCGCGCTCGGGATGTCCGAGGTGGAAGAACGAAGCCGCCAGTCCTGCGACCAGCAGAACCAGCGCCAGCAGGCTGCCCTGACCGTAGAAGGCATGGGCATCGGGCTGCGGCAGCAGTTTGAAGGCGGCGTAGGACTGTGCGGTGAACAAGGCGAGGAACAGGCCCTGGGCGGCGCCGATCAGGGTTGTGAGGAAGATGACCGAGAACGCGGGATGCATGTCGTGTCCGCTTACCAGGTGGTGACGTCGTCGAGGGTCGGCTCGCTCATGGCCGGCTTGGGCAACTGGCGATCGACCTTGAGCGGGTTGTCGGCGCGCTCGAGCTCGTCCTCGTGGATCTTGATCCGGGTCTTGCGCCGCGGCAGGTAGTGGTTGGCCGGATGCGTGCCCCATTCGGGCATCAGGGCATAACCACCGCTTTCGCGAATGGCGATCGAGACCGCGGATTCAGGATCGTGCACGTCCCCGAACAGGCGCGCCGAGGTCGGGCAGGCCTTGACGCAGGA
>JADYZH010000129.1 GCA_020853215.1 Sulfuritalea sp.
GCATTCGAGCAGCGAGTTCGAAGCCAGGCGGTTGGCGCCGTGCAGGCCGGTAAAGGCCGTTTCGCCAATGGCATAGAGTCCGGCCAAATCGGTACGTGCCGCCAGGTCGGTGACCACGCCGCCGCAGGTGTAGTGGGCGGCCGGCACCACGGGTATCGGCTGCCGGGTGATGTCGATGCCCAGTTGCAGGCAGCGGGCATGGATCGTGGGAAAGTGGTCCATGAGAAACGCCGGCGACTTGTGCGTCATGTCGAGGAATACGCAGTCGAGGCCGTGGCGCTTCATTTCGAAGTCGATGGCTCGGGCGACGATGTCCCGCGGCGCGAGTTCGGCGCGGCTGTCGTGGTCGGGCATGAAGCGCGTGCCGTCGGGCAGGCGCAACAGGCCGCCTTCGCCGCGCAAGGCTTCCGAAATCAGGAAGGACTTGGCGTGCGGATGGTAGAGGCAGGTCGGGTGGAACTGGATGAACTCCATGTTGGCCACGCGGCAGCCGGCGCGCCATGCGATCGCCATGCCGTCGCCGGTGGCCGTGTCGGGATTGGTGGTGTATAGATATACCTTGCCGGCACCCCCCGTCGCCAGCGCGGTATGGCTGGCACCGAGGGTCAGCACGCGGTCGCGGGCGATGTCCAGCACGTAGGCGCCGAGGCAGCGGTTGCGCGGCAGGCCGAGCTTGGCTGCGGTAATCAGGTCGACCGCGATGTGTTTTTCCAGAACGGCGATATTGGGGTGGTTCTTCACCTGTTCGGTCAGGGTCTGCTGCACCGCCGTACCTGTCGCATCGGCGGCATGGATGATGCGGCGCTGGCCGTGGCCGCCTTCGCGCGTCAGATGGAAGCCGAGGGCCGAATCGTCGGACGTGAACGGAACCCCGCGCGCGATCAGCCATTCGATGGCCTCGCGGCCGTGCTCGACGACGAAGCGGGTGGCTGCCGGGTCGCACAGTCCGGCGCCGGCGGTGAGGGTGTCGTCGCAGTGGGCCTCGACCGAATCTGCCGGGTCGAGCACTGCGGCGATCCCGCCCTGTGCCCAGGCCGAGGCAGAGTCCGCCAGCGTTTTTTTGGTGACCAGCGCCACCCGGCGGCTGTCCGCAAGGCGTAACGCCAGAGACTGGCCGGCCAGTCCGCTGCCGATGATGAGGACGTCGAAATGCTGGATGGCGGCCGGATTCATGGGGCGGGACTATATCACTGCCACCGGCATGGAACTATTTGCACAGGCTCCGGTCAGTGTGCCAACGGTTGCTTTGGCTGATTCATCACAATGCGAAATGCGGGCGGAGTGGATTGTTATACTCGCTTGCGGCCGATCAATGGCCGCACATTTTCAACGGGCGGGAAAAAACAGAAGACTCCATGGGAGATCGCGAAGCGGACCGGATACTGGTCGAGCGAGTGCAGTCGGGTGACAAGCAGGCTTTCGGCCTGCTCGTTTCCAAGTACCAGCGCAAGCTTGGGCGTCTGATTTCGCGCATGGTGCGTGATTCGGCCGAGGTGGAGGATATCGTTCAGGACAGTTTCATCCGTGCCTACCGGGCCCTGCCGGGTTTTCGCAATGACAGCGCCTTTTACACATGGCTCTACCGGATCGGCGTAAACACCGCCAAGAACTGGCTGATTACCCACGGCCGGCGGGCGTCGGCGACCACCGGGGTCGATAGCGAGGAGGCGGAGGGCTACGATGACGCCGACTCTTTGCGCGACAACGACACGCCGGAGCGCCTGATGATGACCCGGCAGATCGGCGAGACAGTGAACGCGGCGATGGAGGCCCTGCCCGAGGACTTGCGCACGGCGATCATGCTGCGCGAGATTGATGGCTTGTCGTATGAGGAAATTGCACAGGTCATGGACTGCCCGATTGGCACCGTCCGTTCGCGGATTTTCCGCGCGCGCGATGCGATTTCAGAACGATTGAGGCCCTTGCTAGATGCGGCCCCCGACAAGAGGTGGTGACGACATGAAGACGCGGATTTCTGCCCTGATGGATGGCGAGCTCGAACGGCACGAAGTAGTCGAAACGCTGCAGGCTTTGCGCCGCAGTGAAGATCTGCGCACCGAGTGGCGCGACGGCCACCTGATCGGCGCGGCCCTGCGCGGTGAACGCGGGCTCGACCTCGATGTCACGGCGCGCGTCATGTCGGCACTGGGAACGGAACCCACGGTGATGGCGCCGGTTTCCCGGCGAGCCCCGTGGCAGAGACCGCTGCTGGCGCTGGCCGCATCGGCCGCTGGCGTTGCGGTCGTCGCCTGGCTGGCGTTGGCTCCCGATGGCAGCCTTCCGCCCACGGCGGCGGGCGGGCTTGCCGTCGCCAGACCGGGGTCGGCGGTAGCCCAGACGCAATCGACGCCGCGGCTCCAGGAGTACCTGGTGGCGCATCAGGCGCATGCGCCCGGCGGCCTTATCGGCGGTGCCGCGCGCAACATCCGAACCGTGGCGACCAACCGCGAGGGCCGGTGATGCCCGTGCGCACGTCCTGGCTGCTGCTTTTGGCGTTTCTGCTGGCGCCCGGTCCGACCTTGGCCGAAGACGGACTGGCGCTCCTGCAGCGCATGGCGCAGGGTTCGCGGCAACTCACCTACAGTGGCGTTTTTGTCTATCGCAGCGGAGACCGGGTGGACACCTCGCGCATCGCCCATGCGGTCACCGACGGAGTGGAAATCGAACGCATCGAAGCCCTTGACGGCAGTCCGCGCGAGGTCTTGCGTATCGGCAGCGAGGTCAAGTGCTTCCTCCCGGAAGAACGGCTTCTGATCATCGAGGGCCGCTCGAGCCAGCGCGGCTTTCCGAGCCTGCTGCCCGCCGGTCTGGGCAGTTTGCCGGAACATTATGCAATTCAAGGCGGCGCCACCGGGCGGGTTGCCGGTGTAAATAGTCGCGCCGTCCTGCTCAAGCCGCGCGACGAATGGCGCTATGGGCACGAATTCTGGATGGACACCGCCAGTGGCTTGCTGCTCAAGGCCACGCTTCTTGGCGCAGAAGGCGAAGCGCTGGAATCCTTTGCCTTCACCCATGTCAGGATCGGCGGACCGCCGGATCATGGTGCCCTGAAACCCGGCTTCGATCGGGAAAAGGTGCGCGTACATCACGTACGTACCACCGAAATGCGATCGGACGACATGGGGTGGACCTTTCGCACGCAGTTGCCCGGATTTCGCAAGGTGTCCACCATGAAGCGGCAAGCGGGCGAGGCAGGCACCGAGAGCCTGCACGCGGTGTTTTCGGACGGGTTGGCCTCCATTTCCGTATTCATCGAGCCGGGTGGTGTGGCCGGTGAGTCGGAGACGACGTCCACCCTCGGTCCGGTGAACGTCTTTCGACGCCACGTGGACCAGCATCGTGTCGTGGTCATGGGCGAGGTACCGGCGATCGCCGTCAGGCGTCTCGGCGAAGGCGTGGAGCGGAAGCGGAAATGAGCCGGTGCGAAGCCACGGTGGTCGCCGTCAAGGGCCACGAAGTATGGGTTGAAGTTCCTGAGCGTGCCCCAAGTTGTGGGAATTGCAAGACCGTGGATGCCTGCCAGACCGGATTGCTCGGTCGCGGCTCCGGACCGCGTCGTTACCTGCTGGAGAACCGCATCGGCGCCGGCGTCGGCGACCATGTGCAGTTGACCGTGGCGGACGGCACGGTGTGGCGGGCTTCGCTGCTGTCGTATGTGCTGCCGCTGCTACTGGCCATCGGCGCTGCCGCGATCGGGCAATTCGCCGCAGGCGATTCCGGTGCCGTGATCGGGACATTGGCCGGCATCGGCTGCGGCCTGCTGCTGCTGCGGCGCAGTGAGTTGCGCGCCCGCGGTGATGCCAGCCTGTTTTCGTTGCAGATCGAGTCTCTGAAAATACGCACCAAGGAGCAATCGTGAAAAAATTCCTCGTCTCTGTCGCGCTGGCCTTTTGGTCGATGGCGCCCCTGCAAACCCAGGCACGCGATCTGCCGGACTTCGTGGAACTGGTCGAGAAGCAGGGCCCCACCGTGGTCAATATCAGCACCACCCAGGTCATCAAGGGCCGTCGCGGCGTCCCGCAGTTCCCGTTCGACGGGGACGATGCCGCGCAGGAATTGCTGCGGCGCTTCTTCCCCCACATTCCCAACCAGCCCGGCGTACCGCAGGAGTTCAAAAACCGCTCGCTCGGCTCCGGCTTCATCGTCAGTTCCGACGGCCACATCCTGACCAATGCGCACGTGGTCGACGGGGCCGACGAGGTGCTGGTCAAGCTCTCCGACAAGCGCGAGTTCAAAGCCAAGGTGCTGGGCAGCGACAAGCGCACCGACGTCGCCCTGATCAAGATCGAAGCCAGGAACCTGCCGGTGGCCAGGCTGGGTGATTCGAGCAGACTCAAGGTCGGCGAATGGGTGGTGGCGATCGGCTCCCCCTTCGGCTTCGAGAACACCGTGACGGCCGGGATCGTCAGTGCTACCGGACGTTCGCTGGCGCACGAGAATTACGTACCCTTCATCCAGACCGATGTCGCCATCAACCCGGGAAATTCGGGCGGACCGCTGTTCAACATGAAGGGCGAGGTGATCGGCATCAATTCGCAGATATTTTCCCGATCAGGCGGCTCGATGGGCCTGTCCTTCGCGATCCCGATCGATCTGGCGAACGACATCCAGGGCCAGTTGAAGGCGAAAGGCAAAGTCAGTCGCGGTCGCCTCGGCGTCGGCATCCAGGAAGTCAGCAAGGAATTGGCGGAGTCCTTCAACCTCGGCAAGCCGCAGGGCGCGCTGGTGGCATCGGTCGAAAAAGACTCGGCAGCGGACAAGGCCGGTATCGAAGTCGGCGACATCATCCTCAAGTTCGACGGCAAGGCGGTGAACGAGTCCATCGACCTGCCGCGCATGGTGGGAACCACCCGGCCCGGCACCAAATCCGTGGTACAGGTTTGGCGCAAGGGTGCCACGCGGGATTTCTCGGTCACTGTCGGCGAAATTTCCGACGACGAGGATAAGAAGCAGGTTGCGGGTCGCGGCAGCAAGCCGGCCGAGCCGCAGGCCGCCAACCGGCTCGGGCTGGTGCTGGCCGTGCCGACTGCCGAGCAGAAAAAGGCGCTGGACATCCAGCACGGCTTGATCGTCGAAGATGTCAAGAACGGCGGTTCGCGCAGCGACGTGAGGGCCGGCGACATCATCCTGTCGGCCATCGTCAAGGGCACCCAGGTGGATATCAAGTCGCTGTCCCAGTTCAATGACATCCTGAAGGGCCTCGACAAGAACGTATCCATGACCTTGCTGGTCAAGCGCGGGGATTCGCAGACCTTCGTCACCATCAAGGGGTCGTCCGATAAGTGAGATTCCCGATGGCCGGCCCCGGCTGCGCCTGTTCAGCCGCAATTACTGCCATCTGTGCCACGACATGCTCGCCGCACTGGAAGCATTGCGCGGCCAGCCCGGCATGAGGTCGTTCGACATTGACGTGGTGGATGTCGATGCCGATCCGGCGCTCGAAGCAATCTATGACGAACTGGTACCGGTACTGGCGGATGCCGACGGCCGCGAGCTTTGCCACTACTTTCTCGACACGGCGAAAGTGCGTGAGTATTTAAACAAAGTTTAGTTCCGACATAACCCCTGCTTTGCAGGCGTTAGTCTGCACTGAAACTTCGTTTTCGGCTAAAATCGCGCCCTTGCGTTTCAGGCTCTAAGGCGCTCAACAGCTTGAATGAGCGCCTTTTTTCTTGCCCCC
>JADYZH010000130.1 GCA_020853215.1 Sulfuritalea sp.
ATGATGCCGATGAAGGTCTCCTTCATCGAGGTTTCCTTGGCCATGCTGCTGATGATGAAGACGTTGAGTCCCACCGGCGGTGTGATCAGGCCGATTTCGACCACCATCAACGACAGGATGCCGAACCAGATCGCCTTGCTTTCCGGATTCAGCCCCCAGAAATCCATGCCCATGATGATGGGGAAGAAGATCGGTACCGTCAGCATGATCATCGACAGGCTGTCCATGATGCAGCCGAGCACGAGGTAGATGATAATTATCACGAACAACACCAGAACGGGCGACAGACCGAGGCCGACCACCCACTTGGCAAGCTCCGCCGGCATCTGCGTCAGGGCAAGGAAGACGTTCATGATGTCGGCGCCGAGCAGGATCAGGAAGATCATCGCCGTGGCCTGCGAGGTGCCATAGACGCATTCGAGGAAGCCACGCTTGGAAAGTCCGCCCGAGCGCCAGGCAACGTAGGCCGTGGCCAGGGTGCCAATCGAAGCGGCCTCCGTGGGCGTGAAGAAGCCGCCATAAATGCCGCCGATCACGGCGACGAAAATCAGCATCACCGGCCAGGTGTCGGCGATCGCCTTGAGCTTCTCGGCGAAGCTGGCCTGCTCGCCGCGCGGCGCTGCATTGGGGTCGACGCGGGCGATGATGCCGATCACGATCATGTAGCCCAGCATGGCGATGATGCCGGGAATCACCGCCGCCATGAACAGCTTGGCGATGTTCTGCTCGGTGAGAATGGCGTAGATCACCAGCGGCACCGAGGGCGGGATCAGGATCCCCAGCGTGCCGCCGGCGGCGATCGCCGCCGTCGCCAGCCGTCCGGAATACTTGTGGTTGCGCAACTCGGGCAAGGCCACCTGGCCCATGGTGGCGGCAGTGGCAAGCGAGGAACCGCAGATCGCGCCGAAACCGGCGCAGGCGCCGACGGCGGCCATCGCCAGGCCGCCGCGCCAATGGCCGATCAGCGTCGCGCCGGCGCGGAACAGCGCCTTGGACAGGCCGCCGTGGGTGGCGAACTGGCCCATCAGGAGGAACAGCGGCACGACGGAAAGATCGTAGATCGAGTAACGTGCCCAGGCCGCAGTCTTCATGTAGTTCAGCAGGGTTGCCGAACCGGCGATCCAGATGTAGCCGATGGAACCCGCCACCAGCATGGCCATCGCGATGTGCATGCGCAGGGCCATCAAAAGCAGCATCAGGGCGCCTATGGCCATGCCCTGTTCGATACCGGTCATGCGCGGTCTCCCGTCAGATCGACCCATGCCGTGTACAACGCAGTGCAGCCGAGCAGGAAGAAGGAAAGCACCATCGGCGCATAGCCCCACCAGGTAGGGACATTCAGCAGCATCGACGCGTCGCCGTTTTCGCGCAGGTCAAACATGCCGATGCCGATGCGCCAGGTGAAGGCAAATGCGGCGACGGCCAATATAAGGGAGGCAAAGACGTCGAAGACGCGATTGACTTTGCGCGGCAAGCCGACGGTGAAAAAATCGACGATGATGTGCCCGCGGATCATCTGGCAAAAGGGCAGCGACATGGTGACCGCAATGGCGGACATAATCTGCACCAGCTCGTAATCACCGAGGATCGGCTTGTCGAAAAGCGAGCGGCCGACGATGCTGGTCAGCGACATCAGTGCCATCAGGATCAGCATGATGCCGGCGCAGATCGCAAAAAATCGACAACTCGCGTTTAGAAGCCGGCCGACAAGCGCAGTCGGACGCGCATCAGAGTCCACAAAAATGGCGTCCGCCATGACCAACTCCTGATTTGGAAAGCCGTTGCCTGCGAGTTGCAGGGAACAGTCAGTCGTAATCCGGGTACCAGCACTCGCCAGTACCCGGAACTATTGCATCTAAGCTTGCTTACTTCGTATGTTTCTTGATCAGGTCCTGCGCTGCCTTGTAGAGCTTGGGACCGTCATGGCCGAGCTTGGTGGCGTTGGCGACCCAATCGTCGTCGAGAGTGCCGGTAGCCTTTTTCCACTTCTCGAGCTCCGCCGCGGGGATGGTACTGATGGTCACGCCGGCATCCTTGAACTTCTGGCGTCCGGGAGCATCGTCCGCTTCCTGCACCCGGCCGGCCATGGCCGAAAATTCGATACCCGAGTTGTTGTCGATCACCTTTTTCAGGTCGGCCGGCAACGAGTCGTATTTTGCCTTGTTCATCGCGACCACGAAGAAGGTCGTGTAAAGGGCCGGGTACTTGGGATCGGTTTCCGTGGCGAACTTGACCAGTTCATGCACCTTGAGGCTGGGAGCGACCTGGTAGGGAATCACGGCACCCTCGATCACGCCCTTGGACAAGGCTTCGGGAATCGCCGGCACCGGCATGCCGACCGGTGTGGCACCCAGCATGGCGAGCATCTTGTTGGTCAGCGGGGTCGGGGCGCGGAACTTCATCCCCTTGAAGTCATCCATCGACTTCATCTGCTTCTTGGTGGTGAACATCACGCCCGGACCGTGCACGTGGGCGGCCAGCAGATGGACGTCCTTGAACTCCTGCTGGCCATGGGCTTGCACGAATTCCCAGGCAGCGCGGCTGGTGGCTTCGGCATTGGTCATCGTGAAGGGCAGTTCGAAAACCTGCGACAGCGGGAAGCGGCCAGCCGCATAGCCGGGCACCGTCCAGACGATGTCGGCCACACCGTCCTTGGCCTGGTCATAAAGCTGTGGGGGCGTTCCACCCAGTTGCATGGCCGGGTATATCTGGCACTTGATCCGGTTGTTGGACTCCTTGGCCAGCTTCGCACACCAGGGCTCGAATACGCCTACCTGGATAAAGGTCGTCGGCGACAGAAAATGATGCACCTTCAGCGTCACCTCCTGCGCCTGGGCGACGAATGCGCTTCCTGCAAGCGATGCGGCGATCAGGGTTTTTGCGAACAGCTTCTTCATCTGCGTCTCCTCATGGTTTGGCGAACGGATCGCCTTATTAAAATTGCCCGGGTGCTGCAAAAAAACCTAAGACTGATTCCTTGAACCGCCCGGACACGGAACCCGGGCACTGCGTTTATCGCCCCTTGCGGGTCAGCCGGATAATATTACTTCAGCCGTAGGGTTATTCACTTAACGGACATCAATTATTTCGGCCGCCTGTCGATGACCCGCTTGGCCTTGCCGACCAGGGTGCGCTCCACCTTGT
Organism: Sulfuritalea sp.; assembly: GCA_020853215.1. GTDB lineage: Bacteria > Pseudomonadota > Gammaproteobacteria > Burkholderiales > Rhodocyclaceae > Sulfuritalea. The sequence goes on from JADYZH010000130.1 coordinate 3,145, forward strand.
CGGTCTCGACCACATGGACGTCGGCGGTAACCCCCACCAGCGACTTGATGTGATGCTTCACCTCGGCGCCGATTTCCTTGCGCTGTTGCGCGCTGATCTTGTCGGACAGGTCGGCGCGGACCTCGACATAGACGTCCAGCTTGTCGAGATGCCCGTCGCGCGAAACCTGCAACTGGTACTGGGCGCACAGATTGGGGTTCTTCAGCAGCACTTCCTCGATCTGCGTCGGGAACACATTGACGCCGCGGATGATCAGCATGTCGTCGCTGCGGCCGGTGATCTTTTCCATGCGCCGCATGGTGCGTGCCGTGCCGGGCAGCAGGCGGCTCAGGTCTCGCGTGCGATAGCGCAGGATGGGCAGCGCCTCCTTCGACAGCGAGGTGAATACCAGTTCGCCGATTTCACCGTCGGGCAGCACCTCGCCGGTTTCCGGATTGATGATCTCCGGGTAGAAATGGTCTTCCCAGATGTGCGGACCGTCCTTGGTCTCGACGCACTCGCAGGACACGCCAGGGCCCATGACCTCCGACAGGCCGTAGATATCGACGGCATCGATGCCGAGCCGCTCCTCGATCTCGCGCCGCATTTCGTTGGTCCACGGCTCGGCGCCGAAGACACCGACGCGCAAGCTGCTTTCGGTCGG
>JADYZH010000131.1 GCA_020853215.1 Sulfuritalea sp.
AGCCCCGATTCCAGTCCGCTCAGGGCCGGCGGTCCCTCGACACGCAGGCGCGGCAGGTTCAGGCACCACGACTCGGCGAAACGCAACTGCAGCGCATCGTTCCGGCCATGGCTGACCAGGTAGATCCTGACGGCCAGTGCGGGCAAATCCTCGACCAGCAGGTTGGGGTAGGTTGCCGCGGGAATCGTCCTGGCCGAGTAAACCTTCAGCGCCTTGCCGGCGACGGGATGGACCGGGTCGAACTTCAGCAGTTTCACGAAGCGCCGCGCCTCGGGTTTCATTTCGGCCAGCAGCCGGGCGGGATTCGGCGAGACAAGGGCGACCACGTCCACAGCCTGCTCGGTCAACCGGACGAGGGCATCCTGATGCGAAAGGAAGCTCGCACGCCCTTCGTCTATTGCGGCATCGAACATCAGGCGGTAAAGCGTCGCAACACTCAGCGCCGTGCTGCTGCCGGACGGGCCGAGATTGATCCGTGCATTCTGGATTTCATGGACGAAATTCAGCGGCGAGTCGCTGCCCACCAGGAAGTAGAGATCTTCCTCGTGGAGCGGCGCGATGACGCGTACCGGCGCAAAGCGCCTGCCTGCCTCGATATTGCCGCGAGCGGCCGCGCCGAGCATGGCCTCTGCAACATCCGCGTGCAGCACGGCGAACTGCTGGCCGCTGCCATCGCGCAGTCGTGCGAGGGTATCGGAGGAGCCCGCCGATTGGCGTACATCGAATTCGATATCGGCCGACTTGGCGACAAACGTTGCGATGCCACGCAAAATTTGTGCATTTGTGCCGCGCTCGGTCCCGTCGGCGACGATCCTGACGCGGTCGGCAGCCGACGCCGACTGGACTGAAATAGCGCACAGCAATCCGCACAGGAGAAACCGGGGCAAACGCATCAACGAACCAATTGGCCAGCTATCGCGCGTCATTGCCCGGGCCGTTTCGGATCACAGAGCCCGAGTGCGGCCGTTGCTTCCGTGCAAGGACGCGGCGGTTCCTTCTTTTTCGGGCTCGGGGTCTTGGCTACCTTCTTGGCGGTGTTCTTGCCGGAGTCGCCGGCTTGCGGCGGTGCTTCCGGATCCTTCTTGGTGGCCTCGGCGGCAGCCGATGGCGTCTGCTTGTTTTGATCGACACCGGATGAGGGTGCCGCAGACGGAGGGGCTGCGGAATCAGCAGGAGCCTGCGGCGGCGCCTGCGTTGCGGCCGACGTCGGGGCGGACGTCAGTTCCGGCACAACCGGCGGTTTCATCTTGCCGATCGGGGCAGGAGCGGCTCCCTCGACTTTTGTCGCATCCGGGGCGCTGCCCTGCCAGGTCTTTGGCGTCGGCAAAGAAGCCCGATTGGCCCACAAAAGCGGCAGACCGCCGGCTACGACCGCCACCATGATCAGAGGCAGGGCCGCCGTCCGCGGTTTGCCTTTGTCGGTCGGGCCAGCCACGTTTCCCGGTGGGTTTCCCTGGGCCGCGCTTGCCGCAGGGACCACGGTTGCGGTTTCCGGCGCAGCCTCGACTTTGGGGAAAGCCTGGCCGCAATGCTCGCACACTGGAACGCTTACCTCGCTGATCTTGCCGCACTGCGGATTGGGGCAGATCTTGAGATGCATCGAAAAACCGCACTCCGCGCAAAAGCGCGTACCGGTGACGTTTTGATGTTGGCAGAACGGGCATTTCATGGCGGATATCGGATTTGGGTATCGAACCTGGCTGGGGCTCGCCAGCATTGAAGAATATCAGATCAGCCGGGCCGGACGGAAAATCATGGGCCGGCAACTACCGGGGCGCCCCCTGGCGCAATGGACGAGTGCCCGGATCGATGCCGATGCTCGGGTCCAGTTGCACCTGGTAGACGCCCGGACGAATTTCCTTGCCGATGACACGCAGCAGCGGAACCAGTTCGCGCCTGTACCTTGGTGCCGGTTCAGCGGTCGCATCGATCGACAACGGCTCTCCGGCAGATTGACGGCATGTGCCGGAGAGCTTCAGCGCGGCCTCGTTGAGCGTTGCAATCCGGCAACTCAGCCCGGACGGGTCACCCTTGATTTCAATTCGGTAAATTCCCAGCGGGCTGACCGGAACCAGGCCCGAAGCGGCATTGCTCCAGTTGATCTCGGCGGTTCCGCCGAGCTGGTTGCGCGCATGGTGAAAATCGTCGAGTTTCAGCATCATCTGGCCGCTCAAGGCAAGCTCTCGCAGCGTCGGCGTAACCGTGCCCAGAAGCGATGCCGGCAGCTCCAGTTGCGCGGAATGGACGGTCAGGCCCGAAACCCCGAGGGTCGCATCGGCGATGGATTTCCCCGTGCGCAGCGAAATCAGGCTGAAGCGGATGCGGCCGAACAACAGTTCCCGCGAGGCAACCGTCCAGCCCACCCGGTCGATGGTCATCGCCTCGCCTCCCGGCAGCAATGCCTGCAGCACGCCGCTGCCATCCCAGACGCGACCCTTCGGATCACCCAGGCTCAACACACCACGACTCTCGCGCTGCAAGGTGGAATCCAGCCATGTCGCCGGCATCAGGTAGCTTCCCGCACAGATCAGCACCACGCTGAAAATGCCGAAACCGGCGAGGGATGGTTTCACGGCTGGGCACCCGCAAAGGCAGCTTCCAGCCGGGCCTGGCCATCCTTACCGGAAAACCGGATCCGGGCGCTGTGCACACGAATGCCCTGCCGCTGCAAGTCGAGCAGCCATTCCATCCAGACCCGGGCGGGACGATCCGCCGTCACCACCTGCACCAGGTCGTTGCCGGCGGGCGTGATGCTGGTGATGCCGTCAGCGAGGCCTTTCGACATGGCGCTCGACTCGATGCGCCGATGCAGGGCAAGGCCCCCGGCGGGCTGCTTGACGGCGCGGCTGCGAATCCGCTCCATCTCTTCAACCTGAGCCGACAGCAAGCGATATTCGGCCCGCATCTGCGGCAGGCGCTCCGCCAAACTCCGTCGCGATGCCTCGATCGGGACATAAACGGCCCCATACAGCACACCGACCAACAAGACCCCTCCTCCCGCCGCCAGGAACAAGCGTTCGCGATCGCTCCGCGCCTGCCAGAATTCCATGGCTTGCTGCAGCCGATTTCTTTTCTCAGCGGCCACTGGCACCTCCCCTGGCAGGCTGGGCGGCAGCGACGCCGATCGACACGGTCGCTCCGCCCGCCTTCGACGGCGCAACGGCGGCGGAAAGTCCGCCCGCCGAAAGTGCCGAGACGAATTTCTTCAGCCATTCGTCATCGGCGGGGTCATAGTCAAGGCTGAGCCGGCCGCCCTCATAGCGGATTTCCCGTGGATCGCTGCCGCCACCCGCCGGCCGCAGCTTGCCGACAAGGCCCAGCAAGGGGACCATTCCCTGACTTTCATGGCCCCTCGCGGCGTTCAAGGCCTTGAGCTGTTCCCCGATCTGCCACGCCGGATCAACCACGGCGGCGTGGGCAGGAAGGACTTTCTGCGCCAGGTCGCGCATTTTCGCCTGCAAGGCGCGCTGCTCCGCGGACAACAGGATGCGGTCGATCGTCATTCCGGTGAACTGGACCGTCGCCAACAGGATGCACCCCAACACGACCGGCCGCACCAGGACGCGCGGATCCATGCGGGCATGGCGCGGCTGCAAGGCCCCCTGCAGCAGATTGATCGTTGCCGGCCAGGCCGGCTCACGCCAATCCCAGCCGCCGCGCGTCTCCACCGGCAGCTTGCATGCCGAATGCCATCGCGCCAGATCGGCCTGATCCGTGGCATTGCCCTGGTACAGGCAAAGCCGTTTGGGTCGGCCGAATCCGTTCGCCTCGGCATTTTCGAGCGCCATCCACACGCCGGCCGGAGGGTTGCCCTGATCCAGGGCCAGCCCGAAGCTGTGCGAAACCCGCAGCAGCGTGCCGTCCGCATGCCTGAGCAGCGACCAGGCATCGTCCTCGAGCGGCAGCAGCAGGGATTCGGGCAAGGCCGCGTCCACCCGTATCCCCTTCTCCGTCAGCTGCGCGAGGGTATGGTGCAGCCAGCCCTTGTCCACCACGGCCAGCCAGCTCGTGCCTTGGTCATCCCTGCCCAGCAAGGCCACGTGAAGCTGCTCGGCCTGCCCCAGGACATGCGTTTCGACCGCTCCCGAAAGCAACGGCGCCAGCTTTCGGGGAGGCAGGTCGGGCAGTCGGACGGGAAGGACGGTGACCAGATCCGCCGGCAGAACGAGATGGCAACGCGTTACCGGCGGCAGCTGGTCCAGGGTAGTGCCGCTGGCGATGACGCGGCCATCATCATGGCGCACGGCCCAGAGGCAGTCGTTGTTGTCGCGCAGGCTGTTGCGCCGGGCAAAGAGGCGCAATTCGCTCATCGGGCCGCCCGCCAGACCAGGATGGGAAAATTCTGCCCGTTGCGCTCGAACAGCGCGTGGCTTTCGAGGGCGACGCGATCATGGCGGATCTGCACCACCACCAGGAAATGCTGGCTGGCAAAAGATACCTGGCGTTCATCCAGGCCCGGCTTGTTGTCCATGGCATTGCGCAGGTCGCCCGCATTGCGAAAATGGGCGTGGTCCCGCTTCGCGGCCAGGACGTGGGCTTCGTCCAGGCTCATGGTGTCGGAAAGGGCGGCGATGACTTGCGGCGGAGCAGTATTGACATTGATCGGACCGGACTTGGGCAAAACCGAAACATAAGGGCGCAATTGCTCGAGCAACTCAGGGGCCATGCCACGCGCATGGAGCAATTCGTCAAGGCTAACGATCGGCCGGTTCGCGGCACGAACCGGCGGCGTCTGGCGCAGATAATATTCGCTTTCGGCACCGCTTTCGCCGCTGGCGACATCGTCGGCATCCAGCCAGTCGGCGATGGCATTGGCCAGCGCGGCGGGCAGCTTTACGCTGCGCAGCAGGCGGCGGAAGACGGCCAGTTGGCCGTCATTGATCTTGCCCTCCTGTACCAGGCTGTTGAGGTTGAACAGTCCGTTCTGCTCGATGATGCGCCCGGACATCTGGTAACCCTCGGCCACCACCGGCGGCATCTCGCGCGCCCAGGTCTCGCCGAGGTGGTCGACGCTGTTTTGCAGGGCATCGTCGAGCAGCACCGTTGCGCCCCACTGCTCTGCCGCACGCAACAACCAGCGCGCCTGGTCGGCATTGGCCGCGTTCTCGAGCTTTCGCCAGTGGACATGCGCCTGGAACACGAAATTGCTCGTGGCGATCACGGCCAGGGCGACGATCAGCATGGCCACGATCAGGGCGGCACCCCGTTGCGGCTTCATTGCAGGCGAAAGACCCGGCGCAGGCTCACCCCGTCGGGCCATTTGAAAACCATTTCCACCGCGCGCGGCAACTCTCCGGCGGCAGTGACCCACTCTCCCTGCCAGTTTCCCGCGGCATCCATGTACCGAAAACCCACCTGGTCGAGCCCTTCCAGCAGCAACACGGGTTGAACGCCACGATCCTGCACGCTGGGCGACCAGGCAGACCGGCTCAGTTGCCTTGCGGCGAACCGGTACAGTACCCGCTGCGTTCCGCCTTCGACGTCTTCCGGCAGCAGGCGGCTCACGCTGAACGCGGCGTCGCCCGCCGCGCCGCGTTCCGCGGCAAAGCCGGCAGGCACCCCGCCCGGAGGCCCCGCCACGACAACCGCATCCTGCAGATCGGCCTCGATCCGGGCAAAGATTTTTCCGAGATTCTGCCAGCGCGACAACTCGCCCAGCGCATGCGCTTCCGCTTCCAGCACGGCATTCAGCGCCCGGTAGCTGGTCATGGCAAACAGCGCAAACAAGGTCAGGGCCACCAGCACTTCGAGCAGGGTGAAGCCGGCGGGCTTGCGGCGGAGGCGGCGCATCGCGCATCAACCCGGGCGGACCAGGAAAACCACCAGATGCCGCAGCGTACGCTCCGGCTCCTGCACGCTGGCGACGCGAATCTCGAGCCGGCGAAAGCGCGGACTTTTTGTCGGCGTGATTTCTTCCCGGACCATGAAACGATGACCAGCCAGTTCCTCTTCGCGCCCGAGCGTGCCGGGGTCGAGCCATGCGCGACGCGCGGTACGCTCCGCCGCCACGTTCTCGGCCAGCCACAGGGCCAGGTAGTGGGAGCGATGCTCCAGCGTGCCCTCCAGGCCCACCCCGGTGGCGCGCAGCGCCGCCGTCAGGCCGATGGCAACGATGGCCAGCGCGATCAGGACTTCGAGCAGGGTGAATCCGCGGTGGATTCGCATCATGGGCTGACCGCCGCCATGGCCGTCACCTCGAAACGCTCGTCCCTGCTGTGGACCCGGGTGCGCTCCCGGCCGAAGGCAAGTTCGATCACGACTTGCCGGGCGCCCTGCAGGCCGAGATTCAGACGTTCGCCGAACACCAGAGGCCGGCCATCCGCCTCCATGCGCACGATGCGCAGCCCGCCGGGCAGCTGTCGCGGCCGCAACAGTTCGTCGCCGCGCAGCACGGTCCACTCGGGACCGCTCCGGCTCATGCCGCGTCGCTCGAACTCATAGCGGTCTTCCGCCGCCACCCAGGCCAGCGGCATGCCGCCCAGCGCGGACTCTTCGCGCGCCTGCTCGAGCAGCAATGCCAGACGCGTTGCCTCGTTCGCCAGCTGCCGGGAATCGTCCGGGCGCAGCGCGAGAGAGGCCCCTGCCACCGCCAGCGCCATGATGACCAGGGCGACGAGCATCTCCATCAGGGTGAAACCTTTGCCGCACGAAAGAACGGGACGGGGCGTCACAGCATCCAGTTGCCGATGTCGGCATCGTTGCCTTCGCCTCCGGGTTGGCCGTCGGCACCCAGGCTGAGCACATCGATCTCGCCGTTGCGCCCCGGACTCAGATACAGGTAGGGATGGCCCCAGGGATCGTTCGGCAGACGCTCCAGATAGCCGCCCGCCTTCCAGTTTTGCGGCACCGGGCTCAGGGTCGGCTTCGCCACCAGCGCCTGCAGCGTCTGCTCCGTGGTGGGGTAGCGCAGGTTGTCGAGCCGGTAGAACTTCAGGGCCTGCACCAGCGTGGCGATGTCCTGCTTCGCCGCAATCTTGCGTGCCTCGTCCGGGCGATCCATCAGCTTGGGCGCAATCAGCGCCGCCAGCACGCCGAGGATGACCAGAACCACCATCAATTCGATCAGGGTAAAACCTCGCGAAAACCTTTTTGCGGCAGTCATGCTTTCACCTCAACGCAACAGACGATTCATTTCGATAATCGGTTCCAGAGTGGCGACAACGATGATCAGCACCACCACCCCCATGGACAAAATCATCAGCGGCTCGAGCAAGGCGGTGAACGTCGCAAGACGCGCCTCGACGATGTGTTCCTGCTGCCGGGCCGCCTGTTCGAGGACCACGGGCAATTCGCCGCTGGCCTCGCCGCTCGCCACCAGATGCAGCAGCAGGGAGGGAAACGGCCCGGCCTCCTTGAGCGCGCGGCTGATCCCCACCCCCTCGCGCACGCGCTCGATGGCGGCATTCACCCCCTCGCGGAACACCAGATCGTCCAGCGCGGCACCGGCATGGCCGAGGGCCTTGACCACCGGCACGCCGCTGCCCACCAGCACCGCCAGCGTGTTGGCAAAGCGCGCCGTGGCCATGCCGCTGCGCAACCGGCCGACGAGCGGCAAGCCCAGCAGGAAGCTGTGCCAGCGATGGCGCACCGGCTCCAGACGCAGCATGTGGCGGACGACCAGGGCCGCCGCGGCAACCAGGATCAGCAAGGCCCACCAGGTGGCGCGCAGCAGGTCAGACAGCATGATCACCACCTGCGTCAGCCACGGCAGGCTCTGCCGGGAATGCTCGAACACCGTGACGATCTGGGGCACCACATACGTCAGCAGAATGCCGACCACCAGAAAGGCCACGGCGCTGACGATGACCGGGTAGACCAGCGCCATGCCCAGCTTGTGCCGTAGGGCCTGCCCGCGTTCCAGGTACTCGGCCAGGCGCACCATCACCACCGGCAGGGCGCCCGCCTCTTCACCGGCCCGGACGATGGCGCAGAAATAACGCGGAAACGCCTGCGGCTGCCGTTCCATGGCGCCGGCAAGATTGTGGCCGGCCACCACGTCCTCGCGAACACTGTTCAAGACGTCGCGCATCTGTTCCTGCTCGGGCTGCTCGGCCAGCACGGCGACCGCCTTCTCGATGGTCAGCCCGGCCAGCAGCATGGTGGCGAACTGGCGCGAAAACATCGCCAGTTCGCCGGCGGAAATGCGGCTGCCGCGAAAATCCAGGCCCGTCGCGCGCAACCCGCGAGCTTCGACGACCTCGGGCAGCAAGCCCATCTCGCGCAGCCGCGCGCGCACCGCCGGCGGGTCATCCGCCTCGATTTTTCCCGTCTGGCGGCGACCCGCGGCATCGACCGCCACATAGGTCCAGGAGCTCATGCCGACTCCCGCGTGGCACGGAGGATTTCCTCGATCGAGGTCGTGCCGTCCAGCAACCAGCGCAAGGCATCCTCGCGCAGGGGACGCAAGCCGTTCGCCTGCGCGTGCGAACGAATCGCATGCTCTGCGGCGCCGTCATGGACCAACTGGCGCAACCCGTCATCGACATGCAGCAACTCGTACAACCCGGTGCGGCCGCGGTAACCCGTGTCGCCGCACTCCGCACAACCGACGGCACGATAAACGCACTCCGGCAGCGGTCCGCCGGACACCGTCCGCCACTCCTGCGCGGTGGGCACGTAGGCCTGCCGGCACGCCGGGCAAAGCCGGCGCACCAGGCGCTGGGCCAGCACGCCGATCAGGCTGGAACCGAGCAGGAAGGGCTCGATCCCCATGTCGATCAGCCGGGTGAAGGCACTGGCGGCATCGTTGGTGTGCAAGGTGGCCATCACCAGATGGCCGGTCAGGCTGGCCTGCACGGCGATCTGCGCCGTTTCCAGGTCGCGGATCTCGCCGATCAGGACCACGTCAGGGTCCTGGCGCAAAATGGCGCGCAGCGCCCGCGCGAAATCCATGTCCAGCTTCGGGTTGACCTGGGTCTGGCCGACGCCGTCGAGGTCATACTCGATCGGATCCTCCACGGTCATGATGTTCAGTTCGGTGTGATCCAGCCGCGACAGCGCCGCATACAGCGTCGTGGTCTTGCCCGAACCGGTGGGCCCCGTCACCAGCAGGATGCCGTGCGGCTGGTGGATCAACTGATCCATCACCGCCAGGGTGTCGGGCGCCATTCCCAGGCGCTCCAGGTCCAGGTGCCCGGCATCCTTGTCGAGCAATCGCAGCACCACCCGCTCGCCATGCGCGGTCGGCAACGTCGAAACCCGCACATCGATCGGGCGGCCGCCGAGCTTCAGGGAGATCCGCCCGTCCTGCGGCATGCGCTTCTCGGCGATGTCGAGATCGGCCATCACCTTGATGCGCGAGGCCATGGCCGCATGCAGGGCACGCGGCGGCTCGAAAACGTCGGTCAGCACGCCGTCGACGCGAAAGCGCACCAGCGACCGGCTTTCGAAGGGTTCGATGTGGATGTCCGAGGCGCCGTCCTTGAGTGCCTGCATGAACACCATGTTGATCATGCGGATGATCGGCGCGTCGTCGTTCGCCTCCAGCAGGTCCTGGATGCGGGCGCTGTCCTGCATCAGGCTGGCGAGTTCTACGCCGCCACCGAATCCGTCGGCCAGAAACTCGCCGCCTTCGCCCTCGGCATAACCGGCCGACAACGCCGCCTCGAATTCCGCAACGGGCACGATGCTGACCCGAAGCGGCAGGCCGGCGGCACGCCGGAGTTCGGCCAGGCTCCACGGCGCGGCATCCGCCCGGGCCACGACGTCGAGCCGGTCCGTGCCGTCGGCATCGGCGATGAGCCCCGCATTGCGCGCGAAAGCAAAGGGGATACGCCTGAACATGGGTGAGGCCGCGGCTATTTCACTGCGGCAGGCGTGCCCGGACCCATAGTGTTGAGCGGGCGTGCCACGAGCGGACGCATCGCCGCGTCCACCTCAGGCACCAGCGGCTTGTCGCCGGAAGTCGATGCCGCATTCTGGGTGTTCCGGATGTGGTCGTAGCGCGGGTGGGTCACGTTGGCGGCAGCCTTGCTGTCGCGCACCACCAGCGGCCGCAGGAAGACCATCAGGTTGGTCTTGCCGTGGCGCCGGGTGTTGTAGCGGAAGAAATTGCCCAGGCCCGGAATGTCGCCAAGTAGCGGGATCTTGTCCTGGACTTCCTGCAAGGTATCCTCGATCAGGCCGCCCAGCACCAGGATCTGTCCGTCGTCGACCAACACCATGGATTCGATGGAACGCTTGTCGGTCGTGGCCTTGGTATCTCCCTCGGCTCCCTGGCGCAGCTTGGAGACTTCCTGGTAAATCTGCAGACGCACCGTACCACCTTCGCTGATCTGCGGCTTGACCCGCAGGGTCAGGCCGACATCCCGGCGCTCGATGGTCTCGAAGGGAACCGCGGTGCCGGTAACGTTGTATTGGCCCGTGGAAAAAGGCACGTTCGAACCCACCGAGATTTTCGCCTCTTCGTTATCGAGGGTCATCAGGGTCGGCGTCGAGAGGATGTTGACATCCGCGTTGGTTTCCAGTGCCCGGGCAAGAACGCCAAGATTCAGCACAGTCCCAACGCCGGGCAGGGTCAGCGTGCCGTTGACCAGGCCAAGGCTCAGCCCCTTCACCGCGTTCTGCGGATTGGCCGCCACGGTGGCCAGGTTGCTGGGGCCTCCGCTGTTGGCGAAGCCGCCGAAGAATTTCGGGTCGCCGTTGTTCTTCGGCGTGCCCGAGGCGTCGAACCACTGGATGCCGAACTCGGTGGCCTTCTCCGCGGAAAGCTCGACGATCAAGGCCTCGACCAGCACCTGGGCGCGACGCACGTCGAGCTTTTCCACCACTGCCTTGAGGTTGTTGAACACCGCCTCGGGCGCCGTGATGATGAGCGCATTGCTGGCCGCATCGGCCTGGATCATGCTCGGTCCCTGGTCTGCCGCCGGCGCCTGCGCCGCAGCGGGGCGCCCTCCACCCAGCGCGGCCGTGGTCTGGGAAGGACTCGACGCCGCGGGCTGGGAAGAGCTGCCGTCACCCGCCAGTATCCTGCGCAAGGTCTCCGCCACCTTGGTCGCCTCGGCATTGCGCAGGTAGATGATATTGACATTGCCGGCCGCCGGGGTCCGCGTATCCACGGATGCCACCATGCTCACCACGCGCGAAATCAGGTTGCGGTTGCGGGAACGCAGGATCAGGCTGTTGCTGCGCGTGTCGACCGCCATGTCCAGCCGATTGATCTCCGGCACCGACGAACCCGGACTGCCGACGCCGTTGGTCTCCCCTTTGTACACCCGGCGGATCAGGGCGGCCACTTCCTCGGCCGCCGCATGCTTCACCGGGATCAGCACCGGCTCGTCGGCCCCAGGGCCGTCCAAATGATCGATGATCCGCGCCAGCCGATCGAGGTTGGTCGAGTAATCGGTCACCACCAGGGTATTGCTGCCGGCATCGGCGTTCATGGCGCTGGTGGGCCCGACCAGCGGCCGCAAGGTCTGCAGCATCTGGGCGGCCGGCTCGTTCTTCAAGGCAAAGACGCGGGTCTCGGTCTTGCCGCTTACCTTCCCCTTGCCCTTGCTGGCGACGGGCGCGGCATAGAATTTCGCGTCCGCCTCGGGCAGGATCAGCACCACATCATCGACCTCGACGGCGGCGTAACCCTGCATGCGCAGCGATGTCAGGATGATCTCGTAGGCCATTTGCGGCGTGACCGGTTGCGGCGCGGTCACCTGCAAGGTTCCCTTGACGCGCGGATCGACGA
>JADYZH010000132.1 GCA_020853215.1 Sulfuritalea sp.
CGCCAGCCCGTGGTGCAGGGCGAATACACGTGCAGGTAGGCAAAGCCGCGCTTGGAGGCCTGGATCGCCTTGTCGAGCTTGTCGTAGAGGTCTTCCATGTAGGCCGTCGACGCCGTCGCGACATATTCGCAGCGGTGGTTGACCATGATCAGCGGCAGGTTTTTGGCATCCTGCGTCTTGCCCTGCGAGGGAATGCTGCCCGGACCCTTGCCGATCGGCGTGGTCGAGGTCCACGCACCGTAGGGCGTGCAGCTCGAACGCTGCATGCCGGTATTCATGTAGCCCTCGTTGTCGACCACCATGAACAGGATCTGCTCGTTGCGTTCGGCCGCACCCGACAGGGACTGGAAGCCGACATCCGAGGCGCCGCCGTCGCCGGCAATCGCCAGTGCCGTGACATCGCGGCCGACCCGCTTGTACTGGCGCTTGACCCCGGCCAGCATGGCGGCGGTGTTGGTCAGCAGCGGATGGAACACCGGAATCTTGGTCCCGGTGGTGCCGTTGAAGCCGACCGAACCCATGCCCGGTACGCAGCCTGGCGGCGTCGCCAGCACGGTCTCCGGTCCCACCCGGCGCAGCGTGTGGCGCATCAGCAGTTCGGTATTGCAGCCCTGGCAGCCGGCGAGCCCCGGTGCGAACAGGTCTTCCCAGTCGCCAACTTCGTTGTAGATGCGCGAGGTGGTGACGTAGGTCAGCGCATCGTGCGGACAAGCCGGCACGCAGGCCGGGGCGCCGTCGCAGGTGTCGCACTTGGCGACATGGCCGCTACCGGCGTCGAGCGCAATGCCGGCGTAGGCACAGCCGACGGTGCACAGCAGGCAATCGACGCACTTGTCCGCGTTCCAGTCGATCACACCGTTGGCGTAGTTCTTGGTCAGCGCCGCCGCCGGACAAACCGTGACGCACTTCGGATCGGCGCACTGGCGGCACAGCGCCAGCTCGAAACCCTCAGCCTCGCTGCCGACGATCTGGATGCGCGACCGCGCCGTGTCGCCAACGCCGACTTTTGCCGTGGCGCAAGCCGTCATGCAGTCGCCGCAGCCGTCGCACTTGTTGGCGTCGAAGGCGATGGTGTTATAGGCCCCTCCAAACATTCCCATGCTTATCTCCACGTCTTCGACATGATTTCGCGGCCAACGGCCAGGGGATTCGCCAGGAAGCGCTCCTTTACCGGCGACAGGTCGATGCGGCGCAGGATCAGCTGGCACATCACGCCGCCGTCGAAGAACTCATTGACGCCGTAGATCCCCGTCAGCCGGTTGTCGGCACTGAAAATCGCCTTCAGGTAGCGGCCGCTGGCTTCGTCGAACCGGGTCACCATCTCGCCACCCTCTGGCACCTTGCTGCTGCCGACGGAAATCGCATGGCGGCCGAAGAAGTGGTAGGTGTTGAGTGGCACGCCGCCGGGATATTTCTTCAATCCCGGATCCTCTGCCATCGCCATGCCGGCGATGCGGCCCTGCTCCGTGGCGTCCGGCAGGATCGCATTCATGATTTTGGCATCGGTGTAGAAACCCTTGGCCTGCGCACAATCGCCGGCGGACCAGACATTGGCGACGCTGGTCTGCATGGTGTCGCTGACCAGGATGCCGCGATCGTGTTGGACCTGGCTGCCCGCCAGATACTCCATGTTCGGCTTGACGCCGGTGGCGACCAGCAGCAGGTCGGCTTCGAGTGTCGTGCCGTTTTCCAGCGTCAGGGTGGCTCCGGTTGAAGAAGGCGCCAGCTTGACTACCCGGCTACCGGTAAGGATGGTCGCACCGTTGTCGGTAAAGGCTTTCTCGATCAAGCCGGCCGCGATCGCATCGAAGTAGCCATCGGTCAGCTGCTTGGCCATCTCGACGATGGTGACCGAGGCGCCGGCCTTGACCAGGTTTTCGGCGGCATGCATGCCGACCAGCCCGGCGCCCAGCACCACGGCCTGCTTCGAGTTCCTGATCGCGGCGTTGAGTTTCGTCGCATCGTCCAGCGTGCGCAGTACGTGGTAGGACACCTGGTCGAGGCCGGGAATCGGCGGAATGGCGGGCGCCGCGCCGGTGGCGAGCAGGATCTTCTCGTAGGCGATTTCGCTGCCGTCGGACAGCTCGGCGGCATTGCGCTCGACATGCAGGGCCTTCAGCGCGGTGCCGCGCTTCAACTGCACCTTCTGCCTGGCAAAGAACTTTTCGTCACGCAGAAAGATTGCGTTGGGCGCTGAACGGCCGGAAACCACATAGGGCAGCACGGTCGGCGAATACGGCAGGTGCGGGTCGCGCGTCAGCAGCGTCAGGCTGCCTTCGGGGTCGTGCATGCGGATCGCCGTCACCGCTTCGAGTGCGGCATGGCTGCTGCCAACGACAAGGTATTTCGTGGTTTCCATGCTCAATCCTTTTCGTTGAGCCAAACCGGCTCTATCGGCGCCGGGCTGCTCAGCAGCTTTTCTGTAGCTTCGATGACGCGATGGAAATGCCCGACCGTGATGTCGGCACCGGCCAGGCCGCCGATGAAGCTCATCGACGGAATGTGGCGCCCGAGGCGATACAACACGCCCACGGTCTCCTGGTACATCGGTCCGCAGTTCCAGCGGAAGCCGACCGAACGGTCGACCACGCCCAGCGCCTGTATCTTGTTCAGGGATTTCAGCAGCGCCTCGACCGGGAACGGACTGAAGGTCTTGATCTTGATCAGGCCGACCTTCTTGCCCGCATCGCGCGCCTCGTCGATCGCATCCTTGGCGGCACCGGTCATGCTGCCCAGGGTCATGATCGCGTAATCGGCGCCGTCGAGGCGGTATTCCTCGACCAGCGGCGCGAAGCGGCGGCCGAAACGCTGCGCCCACTCCTCGTGGATTTCCTCGATCACGCGCAGCGAATTCTGCATGCCCTTGCACTGCCCCTTGCGATAGCGGACGAAGGTCGACGGCCCCTTGCCGCCGGAACCGCCGGTCAGCGGATCGACCGCCATCGGCCGCAGCGGATCGAGCGCCACGTGCCAATTCACGTCCTTGGCGCCCATGAAGGCATCGACATCTTCCTGGTTCGGCAACTCGACGCGCGAAGTGCCGTAGGAAAGATAGTTGCCGTCGAGGCAGATATTCACCGGCAGCATGACGTCGTGGTGTTCGGCGATCTTGAAGGCCATGATGGTGGTGTCGAGCACTTCCTGCACCGTCTCGCAATACACCTGCACCCAGCCCACCTCGCGCACCGTCATCGCGTCCTGGTGACCGCCCCACACAGACTGCGGCGTAATGCCGTCGCGCGTGACGATCGACATGACGATCGGCAGGCGCATGCCGGAGGTGCGGAAATACGGCTCGAACATGAAAGCGAGGCCCGGCCCGCAGGTCGCGGTGTAGGTCCGCGCCCCCGCCAGCGCCCCGCCTTGCAGCACCGAGAGCACGGAATGCTCGCCCTCGGCATCGACGATGTCGGCATCCATCTTGCCGTCGGCGATCAGCTTGGCGACGTGCTCCACCAGCGAGGATTGCGGCGTTATCGGATACACGGCGACCATGTCCGGGCGCGCCAGGGCGACGCCCAGCGCAGCGGCTTCGTTGCCTTCGACCAGCATGACTTTCTGCTTGGCCGGCTTGGCCTGGGTCGGTGTTTCAAGGGTGGCGGTAGTCATGTAGCCTCCGAATCGAAAAAGTCGGCGCTGGCGATACGGTGGCTGGGATTCACGTTGCCTCCGGAATCATGGTGATCGCACGCTGCGGACATTCGTTGGCGCAGATGCCGCATCCCTTGCAGGTTTGCAGGTTGAAATCGAACCAGGCCGGCTTTTCCTCGACGCATTGCACCGGGCAGTACAACCAGCACACGGCACATTTCACGCACTTGTCGCGATCGACTATCGGCCGCATACTGCGCCAGTCACCGGGCAGCATCGGGCTCATGACGGTAGCGACGGGACTCAGGTCATCGGGCACATTGGCCTGGACCAGATTGAACATCGGATAGCTGGTATGCCTGCTCATGCTGCTGCCCTTTGCGGTATCTGGTACACGGTGGTTTCGTTGTAGCCGCGTTCCAGCGCGAGCAGGTTCTGCTTCAGCCCGGCATCGCGAAAATCCGAATCCTCGAGCGAACGCTTCAACGCTTCCAGCGAAACGACGCCTGTGGTCCTGGCGAAGGCGCCCAGCATCAGGGTATTGGTAATCGGCTTGCTGAAAATCTGCAGCGCGATGCCGATCGCATCGCAAAGACCGACCGTGGCGACGCTGGGAGAAAGCGCGACCTCGGCCAGCGGCTTGTTGGTAGCCTGCACCAGGGTTCCGCCCGGCTTGAGGCCGCCGAAGATATCCACGGTTTTGGCCAGCGTCGGGTCGACGCAGATCAGGCAATCGGGTGTGTAGATGTTGGTCAGCTGGCGAATCTCGCGATCGCTGCAGCGCAGGAAGGAGACCACTGGCGCGCCACGGCGTTCGAAGCCGAAGGACGGAATCGACACCGCGTACTTGCCCTCCTCCAGCAGCGCCGCCGCGAGCATCGCGGCCGCCGTAACGGCGCCCTGGCCGCCACGGCCATGAAAGCGTACTTCGTACATCCCGTCTCCTTCAGTGCGATAGGACTGCCTGGCCCCATCTGTTGTTTGCTTCCCTGAAACCCATTATGCGACTTATGTCCCCGCAGCGGCCTTCCAGCCCGGTTTAACGGCGGGGCCCGCCGGTCCTCCCCCGCGCACTGGCAGGTGCAGCAGTGCCAGCCCCTGGGTAAATGCGGCACGCCTGACCAGGGTGTATTTCAGCATCCAGCCGCCGGCAACCATCATAAGTCCGGCGGCAAATACCAGAACAGACCGTCCCGGCACCCCCGCCAGCGCCAATACGACAAGCAGTGCAGGCAGGATATGAGACATCAAAACAAACCGCGACGCAAATCCGGCCAAGACCCGCAATGCGCCATCAGGGGCGCCAGCGGCAACCAGACCGGCGAGATAGGCTCTCCAGAAATACGCCCGGACGGCGATCAGAACGACAAGAAAGCCCAGCGCCACGGGACCGATCGGCATCGTGCCGAACGCCACCACGCAAGCCAGGAAACCGCCGCCCTCGGTCAGACCGGTCGCGATCATCAGGGCAATGCTGCGCGGATGCCGCCAAGCCGGAATGCCCTTGTTGGCGGCAAGGATACGGGCCTGGCTGTAGAGGAAGGCCAGACCCAGAATGCCGCTCAGCATGACCAGTTGCGGCTGCAGCGTCAGCAGGGCCAGGGCGCCGATGGGAAAAAGTACCAGTGCCACGAACGCTTCACGCGTCATCCAGGATGTGCCGACATGCCGATAGACATTCAGGGCACGCCACGGCCGGCCGATCTCGAACCAGACGCAGGTCAGGCCGCCACCGATCAGCACCAGGCCGAGCAGGATCGCGGCACGGATCAGACCCGGCTCGACGCTGACCAGCGCATTGAACAACAGCAGGCCGCCGCCGGCGCCGCCGGCAATGAAGTTGGCCGCCGCGCGCCAGTCCCAGTTACGCTGCTGCCGCGGCGACACGAGGTCGGAGATTCTCTTGGCCGGTTTCTTCATGACTGGTTCCATATGTAGTAGACACCCGGTTCGGTGCCGAGTTCTTCGTGCATGCGGTAATGCTGGGTGCGCGCCAAAAGCTGGCTGACGTTGCTTTCGGGGTCCTCGATGTCGCCGAACTCCATGGCACCGGAAATGCAGGAGTTGACGCAGGCCGGCGTCACCTCCGGATGCACGCCGGGAATCCGGCCGGTGATGGCAGCCTCGTCGATGCGATCGACGCAGAAGGTGCATTTCATCGAAACCGCAACACGCGCCGGATCGAAGCCCTTGGCCTCGGATGGCAGCGGCTGGTCGCCGTAGGAAAAATGCGGGGCGTGGACAATCGAACGCGCATCGTAGGGACAGGCCATGACGCAGTTGGCGCAGCCAATGCACAGGTCGTAGTCGATCGCCACCAGGCCGTCGGCGCGTTTGGTGGTGGCCTTGGTCGGACAGACTTCTTCGCACGGCGGATTGGCGCAATGCATGCAAGCAATGGGCAGAAAGGTGCGGCGCACGTCGGGGAACTCGCCGGTTTCGATGTCGAGCACGCGCCGCCACTGGATGCCGGGCGGCGTCGCATTGGCGCCCTTGCAGGCGGCCGTGCAAGTCTGGCAACCGACACAGCGGCGCAGGTCGATGGTCGTTACATAGCGTGTCATGCGTGTTCTACCTCCATCTTGCGTACCTGAACCTTGACGATGTCGGAACCGGAACCGGTGGCATCGGTCAGTTCCAGCGACATCGGCGCGATCGTGTTGAGGCTGGGCCGGTCGAGATCCTTGGCAAAGGGCTGGGCCCAGTGGTCGAACTGGCCGAGGATCACCAGCGTATCCGGTCGAACGCCCTGTACCAGCACTGCGGCACCATAGGTCGCGCCGATATGCGAGCGAACCTCGATGCGGTCGCCCTCGGCAATGCCATAGCGCGCCGCGGTCTTGGCGTTCATGATCACGCCATCATGGCCACGGATGTTCCGTGAGACCTCGGCCATCAGTTCGATGCCGACGTTGCCGCCGGCGTGGTACTGCATGCTCTTGCTGGCCAGAAGCCACAGCGGGTAGTCCTCGACCTTCGCTCCGGCATTGACCAACGCCGCGTCCCAGCGTCCGGGCACGTCATGCCATTCCGGCAGCGCGACATACTCCGACAACTGGTGGTCCCACCAGGCCATCTTGTTCTCGTGCAGGCGGTTTCTGAGCTCGCGCCCAACCCGCAGCAAACGCTCCTGGTAAGGCAGTTCGTAACGCAGGCCCTGCTTTTCCATGGTCGGCGACAGGTACCACTCCAAACGCGACATCGGCACCGTATAGAAGCCGTGTTCCTTGAACCAGGCCAGATCACGGGTCTCCCTGCCCTCGGACAGCGAAGTGGTTGCCGCGCGGCAGACCGCATCCCAGATCACTTCCGGCGTATGTTCCAGCTTTGGATCCAGGCTGAAATCGTAGTCGGCGCCCTTCAGCGGTGAAACACCCGCCGCGCCGCGATTGATCGCATCGTTGTACTGCTCGAGCAGGCCCATGCGCTTCGCCAGTTCGGTGGAGATCCAGGTGAAGTCGCGGGTATCGCCTTGCGCATCGACTGCCTTCTGCCGCAGCGCGACACCCTTGTGGTCCCAGAACTGCTCCATGAACTTGGTGCCGCCGACACGGATCATCTGTGCCGATTCCAGATCCGTAGCTTCCGGCAACAGCAGGTCGGCCATGTAGTTGGTCTCATCGACCGTGTAGGCAAATGCGACCGTGAAGGGGAAGGTGGCGATGGTCTTGACCAGGGTCTGGGTTTCCCAGAAGGAAATCGCCGGATTGGTGCGGTAAATGATCCAGACATCGGGTAGCGTCGGTTTGGGCATATCCGCCGACGGCTGCTCGCGCTGGAACATCCAGGCCAACTGGGTCGGGCCCAGCGCCTGGCTCCATGCCGTATTGCCGACGATGGGCACCAGCGTCTTGTGCATGTTGCGGCCGGTCGGCTTGACGGCCCAGTTGGCCTTGTCGGTGGCGTTGAACTTCTGTGCCATGAAGCCGTCTTCACCGGGCAGCACGCTCTTGTGGCGGTTGTCATGCGGACGGTTCAGGCGCACCGTGGTACCCAGCGTGCCGCCGGGATTCTCCAGCGCGCCGACCAGCACCGCCAGCACGGTGCGCGCCCAGCAGCATTCGAAGGCGCCCCAGCCGTTATTGACCGACTTGCCCAGGACCACGGCGACCGGCCGCAGGGGCAGCGTGACGCCGTCGATCACCGTGGTGGCGCCGACACTGGCGCTTTCCAGGTACTCGTTGGCGATGCGCCGGATGTTCGCCGCCGGCACATCGCACACGGTCGAGGCCCATTCCGGCGAATATTTTTCGATATGCTCGACCAGCTTGGTAAAGGCGGTCACGCCTTCGACACTGCCCATCTCGTGCACTTCCTCATCGGCGTCGACGCTGACCGCGCCGCTGACAGGAAACTTGCCGGCCACGGCCGGCACCGCGCCGGCGGTATCGAAGGGAACGGCCTTGCCCGACACCGTGTCCCAGAGCAGCGGCTTGCGGCTCGCCGCATCGCGCAGGTACAAGCCATCGGGTCCCACCAGATAGGGCGAAGACGTGCGGTCGCGCAGGAAGGGAACGTCCAGTTCATCGAGCTTGTGCTCGATCAGCAGCACATGGATCAGGGCGAACATGAAAGCCGGGTCGGTCTTCGGCCGGATCGGCACCCACTCCGCGGAACAGGCCCCCGTCACCGACAGGTGCGGCTCGACCTGCACCCGCTTGTAGCCGCGCGTGCGCGCCTCGGCATGCCGCGTCACGGCGCAGGGACCGCCGGAGGATTCGACATTCGCGCCCAGCGAAATCACATAGCGCGCCGACGGCGTATCGCCGGCAACCGTAAAGGCACGGTGCCAGAACTCGCCGTAGAGATGCTCGGAATGTACGCACTTGACGCCCTGTCCGGAACCGAAACTGTAGTCGATCGGTCCCCAGGCGGAGAGGAAGGCCGGAAAGGTGCCCATGTACATGGCCGGCGTGCCGCCATGGCCGAACGAGGCCGCCAGGCGCGGGACTCCGGATTCATCGAGCACGCCCTTGGCACGCG
The DNA here is from genome assembly GCA_020853215.1 of Sulfuritalea sp. Lineage (GTDB taxonomy): Bacteria > Pseudomonadota > Gammaproteobacteria > Burkholderiales > Rhodocyclaceae > Sulfuritalea. The sequence goes on from JADYZH010000132.1 coordinate 8,575, forward strand.
TGGCCTTCAGCTTGTCGGCCAGCATGTCCAGTGCCTCGTCCCAGGAAATCGGCACGAAGCCGGGATCCTGGTCGCGCCCCTTCTTCGGATTGATCCGCTTCATCGGCGACAGGATCCGATTCGGGTTGTAGGTCTTCTGCACCAGGCCGTAGGCCTTGACGCAGACCCTGCCCTTGGCCGGATGCACGTTCTCCGCCGCGAAATTCGGTTCCACCTCGGTCGCCACGCCATCGACCACCTTGACGGTCATGAAATCGGGACCGGAAACGCAGTTGTAGCAATAGGTCGGGACGTGCTTGACGGACTTTGAATTGGTTGATTCCATACTCATTTGCTCACCCGCTTCCTTAATGAACGCGCTCAGGATGTGAATAGACGCAGTGCCGCTCGCCGCGCACGAAGCCGACCAGCGTGACCCCCGATTCGGTCGCCACCCGGACCGCCATGCCGGTGGGCGCGGAGACCGCGGCGACAACCGCGATGCCGACGGCGGCGGCTTTCTGCACGATTTCGTAACTGGCACGGCTGGTCATCAGGACGAAGCCGCCGTCGAAGCCCCGGCGCTGCGTCGCCAGGGCGCCGATCAGTTTGTCCAGCGCATTGTGGCGGCCGACATCCTCGCGCACCAGTTCGATGCCGCCATCGAAATTGCACCAGGCGGCGGCATGCACCGCGCCGGTCAGATGAAACAGTTGCTGTGCAGCACGCAGCGCTTCCAGGGCACGCGGCAAAGCGCCACGGCTCAAGGCGGCGGATGACTGCACGGTAGCGGCGCGCCTCGCCAGCTGGTCCAGGCTTTCGGTACCGCACAGGCCGCAACCGGTACGGCCGGCCATGGTTCGCCGATATTCCTTGAGCACATGGGCGCGCTCAGCGGAAAGCTGCATATGAACTTCGATACCGTTCGCCTGCTCGACGATTTCCAGATCGTGGATCTCGCCGGAACGCCCGACCACGCATTCACTCAGGCTGAAACCAAGCGCGAAATCTTCAAGGTCGGCAGGCGTGGCCAACATCACGGCATGCGAGATGCCGTTATAGACCAGCGCCACCGGCACTTCCTCGGCCACCGTCTCGTCGCTGTGCGTGACAACGCGGCCGACATGGCGTAGCGCGCCGTAGCGGCCATGTGCCCCGATAACCGGAATCGCCTCGTGTTGCATGACTCTCCTCGCCCGCCCATGCAGGAATCGTTTCGTCCCTGCTGCAAATACGATACACTTTCTATCATGGTTAAGCAAGCTTTTTGTATCACATTAGAATTGTCTTATGCGGCATACCGGATACCGGTGCATCCAATAGAATGCATCGGCTCGCGCAAGCATCCGGCCTTGCACAACCCTGTCGAGCGCCACCGATAGTGCGAATGGGAACCACGTGAAGAGCCGATATCTCAACCAATGGATCAAGGATTTCCTCGATCAGCATCCGAGTCGCGCCAACTCGCTGATCATCACGATCTATGGCGACTTCATCGCACCACACGGCGGCACCGTCTGGCTCGGCAGCTTCATCCGGCTGGTGCAGCCGCTCCGCCTCAACGAGCGCATGGTGCGCACCAGCGTCTATCGCCTGTCGCAGGAAAAATGGCTGGTATCGGAACAACTCGGACGCAAGAGTTTCTACAGCCTGACCACGTCCGGCCGGCGCCGCTTCGAGCATGCCTATCGCCGCATCTATTTCGCCCCGCAGGACACCTGGACCGGCGAGTGGCAGATGGTCCTGATCCCGGCGTCACTGTCGGGCGGGCAGCGGGACACGCTGCGCAAGGAACTTGCCTGGGCCGGATATGGCGCACTGGCCTCCGGCATCATGGCCCATCCCTCGGCCAATACCGAGGCGCTGCTCGACATCCTGCAGGAGACCGGTGCCCACGACAAGGTGGTCGCCATGAAAGCCGCGAACGTCAGCGCCCTGGCCAGCAAGCCGCTGCAGGAACTGGTCCATGACTGCTGGAGCCTGGATGTCCTGGCGGCGAAATACACCGATTTCATCGAACTGTTCCGCCCGGTACTGCGCACCCTGCGCGCCGCCGGCAGCCTCGATCCGGAACAGTGCTTTCTGGTGCAGACGCTGCTCATGCACGACTTCCGGCGCGCCCTGCTGCACGATCCTCAGCTTCCTTCGCAGCTGCTCCCCGCCAATTGGAGCGGCGGCATAGCCCGCCAGCTTTGCGAGGACATCTACCGCATCACCTGCCCCCTCGCCCAGCAGCACCTGCTGGCGGTCTGCCAGACCGCCAACGGCCCGCTGCCCCCCGCAGCGCCCTATTTCTACGAACGCTTCGGCGGGCTGCAAGCGCCCGCGGCCGGAACCCGTACCGGTGACACAAAAATTTGATGGAACTAAACCGATACATATTCAATTAGTTTTTCAGCTATTTCTGTATCTGTTATAGTTACCCTGCTGAATGTATCCGGTCCTGTCGACCGTGCCGTACCAGGGGAGCCAACACCATGCATGTATCGCCATCGTCCGCCGCACTGGCGGCCAGCCTTATCCGCCAGGCCGGTGCGGCCGGGCGCGAAACGCTGAACCAGGCCGAGCTGGGCAGCCTGCTGTCGGCACTGGGCATCGCCTTCGGCCCGACGGCGGCAACGCCGGCCCCGGCCACAGTCGATCTGCGCATCAGCCTGAATTTCACCCGGGAATTCGGCATGATCATCAGCGCCGGCATCGGCGGCATCGATGCGGATCTGGACGAAGGCAATTTCAGGCAGGACCGCGCCGCGGTGTATGCCGCCGCCGAACTGACCGATGCGGCCGGCTTTTTCCGCCTGTTTCAGCGCACGCTGGGCTGGCAACGCCTGGCGGCGATCGCCCGGCGCGACGGGCTGCCCCTGCCCGACGCGGCATTGCTGGCCTGCTTCGAAGCCTTGCTGGCGCTGGCCGGCGCATCCGCCAGTTCCGACGCAGCCTTCGTCCTGCGCAGCCTGGAACTCAACCCGGTCCGCGTCGATGGCGGACTGAGCGTTGCGCAGGCCCGCTGCGAACTGGGCGCACCGGCGCCGCGTCGCCTGCCGCGCCCCATAGCCAAGATCGAAAAGCTGATCCACCCCCGGTCGATCGGCATCATCGGCGTCTCGTCCGCCAACATGAATTTCGGCCGCATCATCCTGAAGAACCTGATGGGCAGCGGCTATCCCAAGGACCAGATGTGCATCATCCGTCCCGGCGAGACCGAGATCGACGGCGTCCGGTGTGTCGAGAGCCTCAAGGCGCTCGACCACAAGCTCGACCTGCTGATCGTCGCCGTGGCCGCCAGCGCCGTCTATGAACTCGTTGACGAAATCATTGAAACCGACGCGGTCGAATCGGTCATGCTGATTCCCGGCAGCCTGGGTGAAACCAAAGCCAGCCGCGAGCCTGCCGCCGCGCTGGCCGCACGCATCAACGCGGCCCACGCGAAAACGGGCGGCGGCCCGGTATTCCTCGGCGCCAATTGCCTCGGCGTGGTTTCGCATCCGGGCAACTATGATTCCTGGTTCATCCCGCTCGAACGCCTGCCCAAACCGCAGAAGAAAGCCGAGCGCAATTCGGTGATGCTCTCCCAGAGCGGCGCCTTCATGATCACCCGCATCAGCCAGAACCCGTGGCTCGATCCGCGCTACATGCTGGCCCTGGGCAACCAGACCGACCTCACCCACGGCGACATGCTGGGCTACTTCGCCGAACTGCCGGAGATCGAAACCATCGGCATCTACATCGAGGGCTTCAAGGACGGCGACGGACTCGACTTCGCCCGGGCGGTGCGCAAGGCCGTTCGCAACGGCAAGCAGGTGGTGGTCTACAAGTCCGGCAAGACCGCGCCCGGCATGGGCGGCGTCATGGGCCATACGGCGTCGATCGCGGGCGGACCGGTGCTGTTCGATTCGGTCGTGCGCCAGGCCGGCGCCATCGTCGCGGAAGATTTCAACAGCTTCGACGACCTGTTCTACATCGCCGGCGCCCTGCACGGCAAGAAGATCGGCGGCAACCGCCTCGGCGCCATCAGCGGCGCCGGCTTCGAGGCGGTCGGCATGGCCGACTCGATCGAGGCGGACAGCTTCGCCATGGAGATGGGCACCCTTGAACCCGGGTCCGTGAAGCAACTCGAGGAAATCCTGCTGGCGAAAAAGCTCAACGCCCTGGTCGAAGTCAGGAACCCGATCGACATCAATCCCGGCGCCGACGACGAAGCCCACCTGCAGATCGTCGAGGCCTTCCTGCAGGATCCGAACATCGACGCCGTCGTGGTCGGGCTCGATCCCACCGCGCCGTCCGTGCGCGCCCTGGAAACCAGCAAGCTGCGGCCCGGCTTCGACATCACCGACCCGAAAAGCACCGTGCACCTGATGCCGCCGCTGGTCGCTCGCAACGACAAGCCGGTGATCGGCATCGTCGACGGCGGGCAGCTCTACGATGCCATGAGCGCAAAGCTGATGGACCAGGGCGTCTGCATCTTCCGCAATTGCGCACGCGGCACCCGGGCGCTGGTGCGCTACGTGGCAGCGCGCCTGTATGCCGATTCACTGAAAATCCGCCAATGAACCACACGCCACCAATCGAGGAGAAATCATGAGTGAAACCCTGAAAGCCGGCCTGACCGCCACCCGCCACGTCGACATCGACCGCGACAAGACCATCAGCTTCATGGGCGACGACTGCCGCGTCTATTCGACGCCCAACCTGCTCTACGACATCGAAATGGCCTGCCGCGACCTGCTGCTGGCAAACATCGAGGCGGGAAAGGACTCGGTCGGCACGCGCGTCGAGCTCGACCACGTCGGCGCCACGCTGATGGGCATGTGGGTGGACGTCACGGTGACCCTGACCGAAGTCAATGGCCCTGCCGTGAGCTTCGACTTCACCGCGCGCGACGCCGTGGAAGAAGTCGCGCGCGGCAAGCACAACCGCTTCATCGTCGGCATCGAGAAGACCGCGCAACGCCTGCAGGCCAAGCGCGCCAAGGCCGGCGGCTGAGCCCCGGTCGATGGCGACCGGTTCCGCCTGGTCCCGCAATGTACTGAAAAGTCGGCGCTGACGGCACGGCGGCAAATGCCGCCGGCGCCCTATTCGTCGACGACGCCGGGGATATTGAGGACGTCGGTGTAGCCGAAGCGGCGAAAGTCGCGCACCCGCATCGGGTACAGAATGCCGTCGAGGTGATCGCATTCATGCTGCACCACGCGCGCATGGAAGCCTTCCACGCGACGCTCGAAACGCCGCCCGGATTCGTCGTAACCTTCGTAGTACAGGCGCTTCCAGCGCGGCACCCAGCCGCGCATGCCGGGCACCGAGAGGCAACCCTCCCAGCCCTCCTCTTCTTCGTCGCCAAAGGGTGTCAGCACCGGATTGATCAACACCGTCTCCGGCACCGGCGGCGCCTCCGGGTAGCGCGGATTCGACTGGCAGCCGAAGATCACCACGCGCAGATCGACCCCGATCTGCGGTGCGGCGAGGCCGGCCCCGTCGCGATGCGCCATCGTATCGCGCATGTCCTGCAACAGCGCGGCCAGTTGCGGCGTGCCGAATTCCGTCACCGGTTGCGCCACCCGCAGCAGGCGCCGGTCGCCCATGCGCAGGACTTCGCGAATCATGGAGTGCACATGCCTTCGATGATGCGGCGCACGCGGCCCATGGCACGCTGCAGCACCGCCTCGAGACTTTCGAACTTGATGCCGTGGGCCGAATCGCCGCGACCGGCCGCCCAGTTGGACACCACGCACAGCGCCGCATAGGGAAGTTCCAGTTCGCGCGCCAGGGCGGCTTCCGGCATACCCGTCATGCCGACGATGTCGGCCCCGTCGCCCTGCATGCGATTGATCTCGGCCGCGGTCTCCAGCCGCGGGCCTTGCGTGGTGGCATACACTGCACCATCGAGCACGTGCTCTCCGGTGCGCTGCGCGACGTCGAGCATCAGCTTGCGTACGGATTGGTCGTAGGGCTCGGTGAAATCGACATGGATCACGGGGCCGTCGCCGCCCGACTGGAAGGTCATCTCGCGGCCCCAGGTGTAATCGATGATCTGGTGCGGCACCACCAGCGCACCCGGACCGAGGTCGTCACGGATGCCGCCCACCGAGGCCACCGAAATCACCTGTGTCACGCCCGATGCCTCCAGGGCATGGATGTTGGCGCGGTAGTTCACCAGATGCGGCGGAATGGTGTGGCCGTAGCCGTGACGCGCGATGAACACCACGTCCTTGCAGCCGATGCGGCCGAAGGTCAGCGGGCCCGAGGGTTCGCCATAAGGCGTGCGCGCCACCTCGCGGTGCGACACGTCGAGGTTCGCCAGTTGCGTCAAGCCGCTGCCACCAATGATGCCGAGCATAAATTTCCCTGAAAATTCAATCAGAAAACCATCTGTCGGGTGCTATAATTGCGGGTTCTTCCGCATTGCAACAAGCCCAACCATCCCTATGTCCCGCGCCCTCAGAAACATTGCCATTATCGCCCACGTCGACCACGGCAAGACCACCCTCGTCGACCAGTTGCTGCGCCAGTCCGGCACCTTCGCCGCCCACCAGGCCGTCACCGAACGGGTCATGGATTCCAACGACCTCGAAAAGGAGCGCGGGATCACCATTCTGTCGAAAAACTGCGCGATTGACTACGAGGGCGTGCATATCAACATCGTCGACACCCCGGGACACGCCGACTTCGGCGGCGAGGTGGAACGCGTGCTGTCGATGGTCGACGGCGTGCTACTGCTGGTCGACGCCGTCGAAGGCCCGATGCCGCAGACCCGCTTCGTCACGCGCAAGGCGCTCGCCCTGGGCCTCAAGCCCATCGTCGTGGTGAACAAGATCGACCGGCCCGGCGCCCGCCCCGACTGGGTCATCAGCCATACCTTCGACCTCTTCGACAAGCTCGGCGCAACGGAAGAGCAACTCGATTTCCCGGTGGTATTCGCCTCGGCACTGAACGGCTTCGCCATGCTCGACGCCACCAAGCCCGGCACCGACATGCGTCCGCTCTACGAAGCCATCATCAAGCACACGCCGCAGCCCGATGTCGATGTGGACCAGCCGCTGCAACTGCAGATCTGCTCCATCGACTACAACAGCTATGTCGGCCGCATCGGCATCGGCCGCATCAAGCAGGGCCGCATGAAGGCCGGCCAGGAAGTCACCGTGATGTACGGCGACGAAAACAAGGGCAAGTCGAAAATCGCCCAGATCATGATGTTCACCGGCCTCGAACGCGAACAGGCGAGCGAAGCGGAAGCCGGCGACATCGTGCTGGTCACCGGCATCGAACAGGTCGGCATCGGCGTCACCATTTGCGACCCGGCGGCGCCGGTCGGCATGGCCCCGCTGGTGGTCGATGAGCCGACGCTGACCATGAACTTCCAGGTCAACACCTCGCCGCTGGCCGGCAAGGAAGGCAAGTACGTCACCAGCCGCCAGATCCGCGAGCGCCTGAAAAAGGAGCTGCTGTCCAACGTCGCCCTGCGCGTCGAGGAAACCGAGGATGCCGACGTGTTCCTCGTTTCGGGGCGCGGCGAACTTCACCTTACCATCCTGCTCGAAACCATGCGGCGCGAAGGCTACGAACTCGCGGTGTCGCGCCCGCGCGTGCTGTTCAAGGATATCAACGGCGAGAAGTGCGAACCCTACGAACTGCTCACCGTCGATATCGAGGCCGACAACCAGGGCGGCGTCATGGAGGAACTCGGCCGCCGCCGCGGCGAACTGCTCAACATGGAGCCCGACGGCAAGGGTCGGGTCAGGCTCGAATACCGCATCCCGGCACGCGGCCTGATCGGCTTCCAGGGCGAATTCCTCACCCTGACGCGCGGCACCGGCATGGCCAGCCACATCTTCGACGACTACGGCCCGATGGCCGGCATCATGGCCGAGCGCCGCAACGGCGTGCTGATCTCGCAGGACGACGGCGCCGCCGTCGCCTACGCGCTATGGAAACTGCAGGATCGTGGCCGCATGTTCGTCAGCCC
>JADYZH010000133.1 GCA_020853215.1 Sulfuritalea sp.
CTGTGTCCCCACGCGCTGTCGAACCGGCCGATCACCGTCAGCGACAGCAGCACCATCGACATCGCCTTGCTGCCGCCCCACGATGCGCGGGTCCATTTCGACGGCCAGAAGTATTTCGATGCCCGCGCCGGTGACGTCGTGCGCATGGCCCGTTCGCGCCACAACATCACCTTGCTGCATCCTCCCGGCTACAGCTATTTCGCCATGTTGCGGCAGAAGCTGCACTGGAGCTCGACTCCGCGACATTAAGCCATGCTGCTGCGCCTGATCGTCCGCGACTTCGTCATCGTCGACCGCATCGAACTGGAGTTCGGCGGCGGCTTCGGTGCGCTGACCGGCGAGACCGGTGCCGGCAAGTCCATCCTGGTCGACGCGCTGTCGCTGGCGCTGGGCGAACGCGCCGATGCCACTGTGGTGCGCAGCGGCGCCGAGCGGGCCGAGATTTCCGCCGAATTCGACGTGGCGCCCGGCAGCGCCCTCGAATCGTGGTTGCGTGCGGGGGACTTCGATACCGATGCCTGCCTTTTGCGCCGCGTGATCGACAGCGCCGGCCGCTCCCGCGCGTATATCAACGGCGCCGCGGCGACGCTCGGGCAATTGCGCGAGGTCGCCGATTTCTTGGCCGACATCCACGGCCAGAACGCCCATCATTCCCTGTTGCGTGCTGATGCCCAGCGCGATTTGCTCGATACGCATGCCGGGGCGCAGACGCTGGCGCGGGAGGTGGCGGCAGCCTGGACGGCATGGCGCGCGGCGCGCGAAGCCCGCGCCGAGGCCGAAAAGGATGTCGAGTCCGCGGCGCGCGAACGCGAGCTGCTCGAGTGGCAGGTCGGGGAGCTGGCCGCCCTCGGTTTTGACGCCGCCGGCTGGCAGGAAACGGAACAGGAACATCGCCGCCTCGGCAACGCCAATGCGCTGCTGGAAGGCGCCGGCATGGCACTGGCGGCGCTGGAGGAGGGCGAGGCGGCGAGCCTGCCGATGTTGCAGCATGCCGGGGCGAAGCTGGCGGAATTGACCTCCTTCGATCCGGCGCTGGGCGAGGCCGCGCAACTGTTCGAGGGCGCGCTGATCCAGCTCGAAGAGTCGGCGCTGGCGCTACGGCGTTACCAGGATCGCCTGGAGCTTGATCCCGCGCGGCTTGCCGAACTCGATAGCCGCATCGATGCGGTGACGCAGATGGCGCGCAAGCACCGGGTCGCGCCCGAGGAATTGCCGGCCTTGCAGGACTCTCTGCAAAGGCGCCTCGCCGAACTCACCTTGCGCGCCGATCCTGCCGCACTGGCAGAACGCGAGCGCAAGGCGGAAGCCGCATTCCGCGAGTTGGCGAAAAAGCTGTCCGCCCTGCGTGCGAAGACGGCGAAGTCCCTGTCCGCCGCCGTCACCGCCGGCATGCAGGAACTGGCCATGGCCGGCGGGCGCTTCGAGGTCGCGTTGACGCCGCTGCCCGACGGGGCCGCCAGCGGCCTGGAAAACATCGAGTTCCTGGTTTCGGCCAATGCCGGACAGCCCCTGCGTGCGCTGGCCAAGGTGGCTTCCGGCGGCGAACTCTCGCGCATCGGACTGGCCCTGCAGGTCATCGCCAGCCAGGCCAATGCCGCCGGCACGCTGATCTTCGACGAAGTCGATGTCGGCATCGGCGGCCGCGTCGCGGAAATCGTCGGCCGCATGTTGCGCGAACTGGGCAAGAGCCGCCAGGTGCTGTGCGTCACCCACCTGCCGCAGGTTGCAGCGCAGGCCGACTGGCAATGGTCAATCGCCAAGGAAACGCGCAAGGGGGCGACGACGTCGACGGTCAACGTCCTCGACCGCGAGGCGCGCATCGGCGAGATCGCGCGCATGCTCGGCGGCGAAAAAATCACCGAAACCACGCGCCGCCATGCGGCGGAAATGCTCGGCCCGGCTTAGCGCGGGTCAGCCGGGAATTCCGGCGTGCCGAGCATGGTCACCACGCCGGTGGCGATGAACACCGTGGCGGCCAGCCAGCGGATGTATTTCAAGGGCAGGCGTGCGGCGAGTTTCTCGCCGACCAGCACCGCCGGCACATTGGCCAGCATCATGCCCAGCGAGGTGCCCATCACCACGGCGAACAGCGCGCCCTGGAACTGGGCCCCCAGCGCCACCGTGGCGAACTGTGTCTTGTCGCCCATTTCGGCGATGAAGAAAGCGATCGTGGTGGTGACGAAGGCGCCGGCGGGGTGGATCGTCGGGTCTTCGTCGAGTGAATCCGGGTGCAACGCCCACAGGCCGAAAACGACGAAAACGCCACCGGTGATCCATGGCAGCCAGTGCGGTGCGATCAATTGCGCCAGCCAGACGCCGACCGAGCCGGCCAGGGCGTGATTGAGCACAGTGGCGACCAGTATTCCGGCGATGATGGCCCATGGCTTGCGCAAGCGGGCGGCGAGGACGAAGGACAGCAACTGCGTCTTGTCGCCGATCTCGGCGATGGCGACCAAGGCGGTCGCGGTGAGGAAAGCTTCCATGCGGCCGCTAATCGGCCAGCTTGCGGTGCGGACAGTCGGTCTTGTTGCACTCGGCATAGAGGTAGAGCGCGTGTTCGCGGACCGTGAAGCCGCGCTCGCGGGCGATGCTGGTCTGGCGTTTTTCGATCGCGGCGTCGAAGAATTCCTCGACCCGGCCGCAGTCGACGCAAACCAGGTGGTCGTGGTGGTTTCCGGCGTTGAGCTCGAAGATCGACTTGCCCGATTCGAAATGGTGGCGCTGCAGGAGGCCGGCCTGCTCGAACTGGGTCAATACCCGGTACACCGTGGCCAGGCCGATGTCGAGGCCATCGGCCAGCAGGTGGCGATAGACGTCCTCGGCGGTGACGTGGCGCGGCGCGCCCTCGTCCTGCAGCTTGTGAAACAGATCGAGGATCTTCAGGCGCGGGTAGGTTGCCTTGAGGCCGATACTCTTGAGGTCGTCAGGGTGTGTCATGGTGCGGCTGGCGCGGCATCAAAGGCTGGACGGGCAGCTATGATATAGTTTTCGCGCTCCGATTGGGATAATCCGGTCGGGTGGAAGCGAGGTTTGCCGAGGCACGGCAGGCATCTCCTGACAGCCATTTCCGGAATTCCCCGATGAAGCGATACCTGTTGCTCCTGCCGCTGCTGGCTGCCTGTTCCAACGGTCCGGTGATTTCCAGCCTGACGCCGGTGGTGACCAGCGTGATCACGCCCTATCGCATCGATGTGCGCCAGGGCAATTTCGTCACTCAGGAGATGGTGGCGCAGTTGAAGCCGGGGCTCAGCCGCGAGCAGGTGCGCTTCATTCTCGGTTCGCCGTTGATAGCCGACATGTTTCATGGCAACCGCTGGGACTATGTTTACAGCTACAAGCAGGGGCACGGCGAGGCCCAGCAGCGAACCCTCACGGTTTTCTTTCAGGATAACAAGCTGACGCGCGTTGCCGGCGACGTCGTTGCCGAAGATCCGGCCACGGCCGAGGCGCCCAAGTCCGCCACCAGGGTCATCGACATCCCTGGCCCGGCCGCGGTGGCGGCACCGGCCGGCGCCGACAAGCAAGAGAAGAAGTAGGACATGGAAAAGATTCAGTATGCGATTGCCGGCAGTTCGGGCCGCATGGGCCGCACCCTGATCGAAGCCGTCCAGCAGGATCCCGGGGCCACCCTCGCGGCAGCTCTGGAGCACGTCTCCAGCCCCTTCCTCGGCCGCGATGCTGGCGAACTGGTCGGCGCGCCCTGCGGGGTGAAGATCGTCGCCGATCTCGATGCTGCGCTGGCCAATGCTGATGTCCTGATCGACTTCACCCGGCCGGAGGGTACGCTGCAGCACATCGAGGCCTGCAAGCGCCACAAGGTCGGTATGGTGATCGGCACCACGGGCTTCACGGCGGATGGCAAGGCGGCGATCGCCGAGGCCGCGCGCACCATCCCCATAGTCTGCGCGCCGAACATGGCGGTCGGCGTCAATGCCGTGTTCCGCCTGCTCGACGTCGCCGCCCGCATCCTCAGCCAGGGCTATGACATCGAAGTCATCGAGGCGCACCACCGGCACAAGGTCGATGCGCCTTCGGGCACCGCCCTGCGCATGGGCGAAGTCGTGGCGGGCGCGCTCGGTCGCGATCTGTCCGAGTGTGCCGTGTATGGCCGCGAGGGACATACCGGCGAGCGTCCCGCGAGCCAGATCGGTTTTGCCACGATTCGCGGCGGCGATATCGTCGGTGACCACACGGTGCTGTTTGCCGGAGGCGGCGAACGCATCGAGATCACGCACAAGTCGGCCAGTCGCATGCCCTATGCCCAGGGCGCCCTGCGCGCCGGTCGTTTCATGTCCGGACGCGAGCATGGGCTGTTCGACATGCAGGACGTACTCGGCCTGAAGTGAGGTTCCCGCGCCGCAAGGCACCGCCTGCGCGTTGCGGCGGGCGGGTCGGCAAGGTATAATCAAAAGGTTTGCCGGGCGCCATGTGAATCAAGCGGTGTCCGGTTCCTGTCGCCGCATTATCTTGTTCCGGGAGCCTCATCGTGCCTCACTTTCCGCCTGCCCTTCTTGCCCTGGCCGACGGAACGGTGTTTCGGGGCAAAGGCATCGGCGCGACCGGCAGCAGCGTCGGCGAGGTGGTGTTCAACACTGCGATGACCGGCTACCAGGAAATCCTTACCGATCCTTCCTACGCCCGGCAGATCGTCACCCTGACCTATCCCCATATCGGCAACTACGGTGTTAACCGCGAGGATTGCGAAGCCGCGTTCATCCATACGGCTGGCCTGGTGATCCGCGACCTGCCGCTGCTGGCCTCGAATTTTCGCAGCGAGCATGCGCTCGATGCCTACCTGCGGGCCGCGAACGTGCTCGGCCTGGCCGACATCGACACGCGCAAGCTGACCCGCATCCTGCGCGAAAAGGGCGCCCAGGCCGGTTGCCTCGTATCTGCCAATGCGGCCGGCGAACACCTCGATGCCGA
>JADYZH010000134.1 GCA_020853215.1 Sulfuritalea sp.
AAAATTGGTGGCGTACACGCCCTTCTTGATGCTGGCGACGATCTCGTCCTTCGTCTGCTTTCCGGCCAGCATGTAGGTATTGGTCATGCGCGGCATCGTCAGGTGGTCGTAGATTTCGCGTCGGCCGTTGCCGGTGACCGGGGCGCCCATCAGGCGTGCGTTGAGCGTGTCCTGCAGGTAGCCGACGAGAATGCCGTCTTCGATCAGCACCGTGCGTTGCGTCGGGTTGCCTTCGTCGTCGATGGTCAGCGAGCCGCGGCGGTCGACGAGGGTGCCGTCATCGACCACGGTGACGCCTTTTGCCGCGACACGCTGGCCGATGCGGCCGGCGAAGGTCGAACTGCCCTTGCGGTTGAAGTCGCCTTCGAGTCCATGGCCGACGGCTTCGTGCAGCAGGATGCCGGGCCAGCCGGGGCCCAGCACCACGGTCATTTCGCCGGCCGGGGCGGGCCTGGCGGCGAGGTTGACGCTGGCCTGATGCACGGCACGTTTTGCATAGTCCTGCAGCACGGCGTCGGTGAAGTAGGCATAGTCAAAGCGTCCGCCGCCGCCGGATGAACCCTGTTCGCGCCGCCGTCCGGTGCCAACCCCGTCCTGCATGATCACGGTGATCGAAACGCGCACCAGCGGCCGCACGTCGGCCGCCATGCGGCCGTCGGAGCGCGCCACCAGGACCACTTCCCAGGTGCCGGCGATGTGGGCCATGACTTCCCTGACCCGCGAGTCGGCGGCGCGCGCCATGGCTTCGAGGCGTTCCAGCAGTTTCACCTTGGCGGCATCGTCGAGAGAGGCGATCGGATCGTTTGCGGCGTATAGAGCCGGCGTCGGCTTTTGTCGCTGCAATAGCGGCGCCAGACGCCGGGAGCCGGCGGCGGCAATCGCGCGGGTGGTATCGGCGGCGGCTTGCAGTGCCGCCAGACTGATGTCATCGGAATAGGCAAAGGCGGTCTTTTCACCCGACAGCGCGCGCACGCCCACGCCTTGTTCGATGTTGAAGCTGCCCGACTTGACGATGCCTTCTTCCAGGCTCCAGGCCTCGGAACGCGCGTACTGGAAATACAGGTCGGCATAGTCGATATGGTGGCCGAACAGCCGGCCGAAGATGCCCTCGAGCTGGCGCGGCGCCAGGCCGTGCGGAGTGAGCAGGGTTTGTTCGGCGATGTCGAAATGGGGAATGGGGCTGGCGGGAGCGTTCATGGCTGTCCTTGAAAAATCGAAAACCTTCTTGCCACAGAGGACACGGAGATCACAGAGAGAAAAACCCTGGGCGTACCTGACCTTGCTCTGTGTCCTCTGTGATCTCTGTGGCTAATTGGTTTTGCAGATAGTCACAGTATGCGGTGTTTCAGGGCGGGCAGGCTGCTTCTGGTGTCGACCAGCCGTTGCAAATCCAGTTCGGCAAGCACCACGCCTTCGCCCTTGTCCATGCGCGCCAGCACTTCACCCCAAGGGTCGATGACCATGCTGTTGCCGTGGGTCAGGCGTCCGTTCGGGTGACGACCGCCCTGCGCCGCCGCCAGGACATAACACTGGTTTTCCACGGCGCGGGCACGCAGCAGGATTTCCCAGTGGGCGCGGCCGGTGGTTTCGGTGAAGGCGGCGGGCAGCACCAGCAGGCCGCATTCGCCCAGTGCGCGATACAGCTCGGGGAAGCGCAGGTCGTAGCAGATGCTGATGCCAACCCGGCCAAGCGGGCAGTCGAAGGCGACCACCCGGTCGCCGCGTTCGATGGTGGCCGCCTCGTCGTAGGCCTCTTCGCCCTTGCGAAAGCCGAACAGGTGGATCTTGTCATAGCGCGCCACGCGCTGCCCCTGTGGGTCGAACACCAGGCAGCTGTTGCGCAGCTTGCCGGGGTCCTGTGCCTGCAGCGGAATCGATCCGCCGACCAGCCAGATGCCGTGGCGGCGCGCGGTTGTCGCCAGGAAATCCTGGAGCGGACCCTGGCCGTCGGCCTCGCGGGCCGCCAGCCGGTCGGCATCGGTGGCGCCGATCAGTGGGAAATACTCGGGCAAGGCGACCAGTTGTGCCCCCGCCGTCGCGGCCTCGGCAACCAGCCGGCCGGCGGTTGCAAGGTTGGGCGTCACATCGGGGCCGGAAATCATCTGTACCGCAGCAACCTTCATTTCTTTTCCTCCGCGGCCTTGGGCGGCTGGCCGAGCTTCTCCACTTTCGGATCGTCCCAGCTTCCCGTCACGGCGTACTCGAAGGCGAAGGCCTGATCGATCGGATCCTTCAGAATCTTCTGCGCCGCCCAGACCACCGCGCCGGCGACCGGGTTGGCGATCATGGCCCCGATGGCGACCGTGTCGCCGAGGGCCGGCTGCACGCGAACCTTGAGGTCCTGCGTTTCGCCGGGAAGATCGACCGTCCCGCTCATCAGCACCTTCGCCGACGGTCCCTGGATCTGCAGGTCCCGGGTATCCATAACGCCGCGCGCCACGGCAACCTGGCCGGTGATGCTGTCGAAGGCGAAGCCCTCGCTGAAGACGTCGCGAAAATCGAGGGTGATGCGGCGCGGCAGGGATTGCAGGCTGAGGACGCCCAGCAGGCGGC
>JADYZH010000135.1 GCA_020853215.1 Sulfuritalea sp.
CGGAAATGATGGTCTGGAATACCGGCTGGTGCCGGCGGTGGATCTTCTTCACCCGCACCAGCGGGCGTGGCGCGACCGTGGCGTAGTAGCCCGTGACCTCGGCGAAGGGGCCTTCCTCGTGCAGTTCGCCCGGCACCATCTCGCATTCGAGCGCGAACATCGCGTCGGCCACCATCTCCACGTCAGAGGTGATACCGGCAACCAGTTCCAGCGGCCGGCCGTGGAAGCGGCTGGCGATTCCGAGTTCGTCGGTACCCATCGGCGCCGCCTCGGCCGGTGTCGCCGCGGCGAAATGCAGGCCGGGACCGACGCCGACGTTGAGCGTGAAGGGCAGCGGCTCGCCACGCGCGGCCGCCTTGGCAAGACAGATCTCGAGATGCCGGCCGGCATCGATGTTGATCGCCAGGCGATCCTTGGCGACCACCAGGAAGCGCTGGATCGAAGTATTGCGGATGCCGGTTTCCGGATCCCTGGTGATCACCACGGCGGCATCGAAATAGGGTCCGGCATCGAGCTCGGCATGGGTCGGCACCGGCAGCACGGAAAGATCGACCTTCGGCTCGGTGACCTGCAGCACCGGCCCGGTCTTGACCACGACCGGCGCCACCGGCTTCTGCTGCCAGTCGCGGATGCATTCGGCAACGTATTGAGGAAGCGTCGCGGCAGGGCGGCCAAAGAGGTCGCCGAGCAGTTCGCGCGACCAGTAGAGGCCGGTAAAAACCGGATAGCGCGAGCCCTTGACCTTCTCGAACAGCACCGCGCGCGGACCGCGTTCGAACTTCGCCGCGATGCCTGCCAGCTGATGCGCCGGATCGACCTCGGAACGCACGCGGACCAGCCGTCCCTTGCGGTCGAGCCAGTCGATGATGGCGCCCAGGTCGGCAATCTCAGCCGCGCCGGATCGTTTCCCGGTCATGCCCCTCCTCCAATGTCGTCCGCTTCATGAATCCGTCGGTGCGCTGCCGGCGCCGCGTAGGTCAGCGCCCGCGCCAGTTGTCGGGTTCAGTATACTGGATACATTGCTTTCGGAACAGATGCCGGAACATGATTTCCGGCGGGCGGCAGCGGGATTGCGCCGATACCCCGCTGTGCGAAAACCTGCGCTACTCGACCGTGACGCTCTTGGCCAGATTGCGCGGTTTGTAGCTGCGGCCGCTCGCCGGTGAAGCGGGCTCGCTTAACCGGCTGCGCCGGTTAGCCTTCTCTGCAAACTGCGGGATCGTACGCCCGGCCCGCCTCACTCGACCGTGACGCTCTTGGCCAGATTGCGCGGTTTGTCTACATCGGTGCCCTTCACCAGGGCGACGTGATAGGACAGCAATTGCAGTGGCACGACATGGAGAACCGGCGAGAGCAGGCCGTAGTGCTCGGGCAGGCGCAGCACATGTACCCCGGCTTCTTCATCCACCGCGGAGTCGGCATCGGCAAAGACATAGAGTTCGCCGCCGCGGGCGGCGACCTCCTTGAGGTTGGACTTGAGCTTTTCCAGAAGCGTGTCGTTGGGCGCGACGCTGATCACCGGCATGTCCTTGTCCACCAGCGCCAGGGGGCCGTGCTTGAGCTCGCCCGCCGGGTAGCCCTCGGCATGGATGTAGGAGATTTCCTTGAGCTTCAGCGCGCCTTCCAGTGCGATCGGGTAATGGTGGCCGCGGCCGAGAAACAGCGCGTGCTGCTTGTCGGCGAAGCGCCCGGCCCAGGCCCTGATTTCGGGTTCGAGGGCCAGCACTTTTTGCACCGCCACCGGCAGGTGGCGCAGGGC
Organism: Sulfuritalea sp.; assembly: GCA_020853215.1. Classification (GTDB taxonomy): domain Bacteria; phylum Pseudomonadota; class Gammaproteobacteria; order Burkholderiales; family Rhodocyclaceae; genus Sulfuritalea. The sequence goes on from JADYZH010000135.1 coordinate 1,760, forward strand.
CTTGAGATGGCCGGCTTCCTGCTCGCCAGCGAGACGTCCGGCCTGCTTGGCCAGGGTCGCCGCCAGCAGGAACAGTGCGGCAAGCTGGGTGGTGAAGGCCTTGGTCGAGGCCACGCCGATCTCGGGACCGGCGCGGGTCAGGAAACGCAGCGCGCATTCGCGCACGATGGCCGATTCGGCGACGTTGCAGATCGCCAGGGTGCGTCCCATACCCAACGCCCTGGCATGCTTGACCGAGGCCAGCGTGTCCGCGGTTTCGCCGGACTGGGAAATCGCCACCACGAGTTGCTCGGGATTCGGCACTGAAATGCGATAGCGATACTCGCTGGCAATCTCGACGCTGCAGGGAATCCCCGCGAGTTGCTCGATCCAGTAGCGCGCGACGAGGCCGGAATGGTAGCTGGTGCCGCAGGCAAGGATCAGCACCGACTTCACGCCGGCGAGCATCTCCGGCGCGGCGACGCCGAACAGGTTGGGACTCAGCGTTTGCGCGCCGCCGATCATCTCCAGCGTCGCCGCCAGCGCCTGGGGCTGCTCGAAGATTTCCTTCTGCATGTAGTGCGTGTAGTCGCCCAGCTCGACATCGTCGGCAGACAGCGTACTTTCATTCACCGGGCGGTCGGCCGGCACGTTTGCCGCCGTACCGTCGGCGCCGACTATCCGCACCCCGTCGCGCCGAAGTTCCGCGACATCGCCGTCTTCGAGGTAGATCATGCGCCGCGTCACCTGCAGCAGGGCCGAGGCATCGGAAGCGGCGTAGTTGCCGTCGTCACCCAGGCCCAGCAGCAGGGGCGCGCCGTGGCGGGCGACGACGATGCGGTCGTCCCACTCCTGCAGCACGGCGATCGCATAGGCGCCGATCAGGCGCGCCTTGGCCAGGCGCACGGCTTCGAACAGGTCGGGTGTCGACTTGAGCGTGTGCCGGACCAGGTGCGCAATCACCTCGGTGTCGGTGTCCGAGGCGAAGACGTAGCCTTCCGCCACGAGTTCCTGTTTTAGTTCGGCATAGTTCTCGATGATGCCGTTATGCACCACGGCAAGGCCTGCCGAGACATGCGGATGGGCATTGCGCTCCGAGGGCACGCCATGGGTCGCCCAGCGCGTGTGGGCGATGCCGTGGTGCGCCACCTGGCCTGCGGCCTGAGCGGCGAGTTCGGCGACGCGGCCGACGCTGCGCAAGCGGGTCAGGGTCGGGTTGAGCAAGGCCAGCCCGGCCGAATCGTAGCCTCGGTACTCCAGCTTCATCAGGCCCTCGATCAGCACCGGAACGATGTTGCGCGCGGCAACGGCAGCGACGATCCCGCACATGGCTCAGTCCTTCTTCGGCTTGACCGGCCGCTTCCAGCCGGGAATCGATATTTGTCTGGCGCGTGATACGGTCAGCTGGTCGGGCGGCGCGTCGCGCGTCAGCGTTGTTCCCGCGCCCAGCGTGGCGCCGCGACCGACCGTGACCGGAGCGACCAGTTGCGTGTCGGAGCCGATGAATGCGTCATCCTCGATCACGGTGCGGAACTTGTTGGCACCGTCGTAGTTGCAGGTGATGGTACCGGCACCGACATTGACGCGGCTGCCGATCGTGGCGTCGCCGATGTAGGCGAGATGGTTGGCCTTGGAATGGTCGGCTATGGTCGAATTCTTGACCTCGACGAAGTTGCCGACATGAACGTCGCGACCGAGTTCGGCGCCGGGGCGCAGCCGAGCATAGGGGCCGATGATGGACTGCTCGCCGACCACCGCATCCTCGATGTGGCAGAAGGGGGCAATGCGGGCGCCGCGGCCGATGCGGCAGTTCTTCAGCACGCAGTTGGCGGCAATGCTGACAGCGTCCGCAAGCTCGACTCGACCCTCGAACACGCAATTGACGTCGATTGCGACATCGCGCCCGCACAGCAGCTCGCCGCGCACGTCGATGCGCGCCGGGTCCGCCAGCGTCACGCCGGCGGTCATCAGGGCTTCGGCGACATTGCGCTGATGCACGCGCTCCAGCGCCGCCAGTTGCAGCTTGCTGTTCACGCCCTCGGTTTCCCAGGCGGCATCGGGATGCGCGGTCGCGACCGGCATGCCTTCGCTGACTGCCATGGCGACGATGTCGGTCAGGTAGTACTCGCCTTGCGCGTTGCGGTTGCCAAGGGTCGGCAGCCAGCGCGCCAGCGCGGCGGTAGGCGCGACGAGGATGCCGGTATTGATTTCAGTGATCGCGCGTTCGGCATCATCGGCATCCTTCTCTTCGACGATGCGCACGACCCGGCCATCCACGCGCACGATGCGTCCGTAGCCGAGAGGATTGTCGAGGTATGCGGTGAGCAGCGCCAGCTTGTCGCTGCCGGCCGCATCGATCAGGCGTCGCAAGGTCGAAGCGCGGGTCAGGGGTACGTCGCCATACAGCACCAGGGTAAAAGTCGGCGCCGGCGATACGGCAACGGCAAGCTGCGGCAGGGCTTGCATCACCGCATGGCCGGTGCCGAGCTGCGGTTCCTGCAAGGCCCAGGCGAGGTCCGGCGCATCGAGGGCGGCACGCACCTGTTCGCCGCCATGACCATGGACCACGCAGATCTTCTCCGCGCCCAGTTCCCGCGCGCTTGCGATGACATGCGCCAGCAGGGGCTTTCCCGCCAGCGGATGCAGGACCTTGGGCAGGTCCGAATGCATCCGCTTGCCCTTGCCCGCGGCGAGGATGACGACGTTCAAGGCGGGCTCAGCGCGGCAGGGTGGTGCTGCCCATCAGGAACTGGTCGACGCTGCGCGCGCACTGACGGCCTTCGCGGATCGCCCAGACCACCAGCGACTGGCCGCGGCGCATGTCGCCGGCGGCGAACACGCCCTTGACGCTGGTCGCATAGGCTTGGGCGCTCTCGGTGTCGGCGCGGGCATTGCCGCGGTTGTCCTTCTCGATGCCAAAAGCATCGAGGACGCCGCCGACCGGGCCGACGAAGCCCATGGCGAGGAAGACGTAGTCGGCCGGGATCTCGAACTCGGTTCCGGCGACCTCGCACATCCTGCCGTCCTTCCACTCCAAGCGCACCGCCTTGACGGCCTTGAGCACGCCATTTTCGCCGATGAACTCCTTGGTGCCGATGGCCCAGTCGCGCGCGCAGCCCTCTTCGTGCGAGGACGAGGTGCGCATCTTCAGCGGCCAGTAGGGCCAGGTCAGTGCGCCGTTCTCCTGTTCGGGCGGGCGCGGCAGCAGTTCGATCTGGGTAATGCTGGCAGCGCCGTGTCGGTTGGAGGTGCCGACGCAGTCGGAGCCGGTATCGCCGCCGCCGATGACGAGCACATGCTTGCCCTTGACGTTGATCGGATTCGGCCCGTCACCGGCGACTTCCCTGTTCTGCGGAATCACGAATTCCAGCGCGAAATGTACGCCCTTGAGATCACGACCCGGCACCGGAAGGTCGCGCGGGTATTCCGCGCCACCGGCCAGCACCACGGCATCGAAGTCCTTCTGCAACTGCCTGGCGGAGATCGTCTTCTTTGCGTCGTTGGCGATGCTCCCGGGCAGCGCGGCGCCGGTGACCATGGTGCCGGTGACGAACCTGACGCCCTCGGCCTTCATCTGCGCCAGGCGCCAGTCGATCAGGCGCTTGTCGAGCTTGAAATCCGGAATGCCGTAGCGCAAGAGGCCGCCGATGCGGTCGTTCTTCTCGAACACCGTCACCGCATGGCCGACACGCGCCAGCTGCTGTGCGGCGGCAAGCCCGGCGGGGCCGGAGCCTATGATTGCAACCTTCTTGCCGGTCTTCTTCGCCGCCGGTTGCGGCACCACCCAGCCGTTCTCGCCGGCCTTGTCGATGATGGCGCGCTCGATCGATTTGATGCCGACCGGTGTTTGCGGAATGTTCAGGGTGCAGGCCGCCTCGCAGGGCGCGGGGCAGATGCGGCTGGTGAACTCGGGGAAGTTGTTGGTCGAGTGCAAGGCGACGATCGCCTCCTGCCACCTGCCGCGATAGACCAGATCGTTCCAGTCCGGGATGAGGTTGTTGACCGGGCAGCCGTTGTTGCAGAAGGGAATGCCGCAATCCATGCAGCGCGCACCCTGGGTGCGCGCCTGCTCGTCGCTCAGGTGCGGAATGAATTCGCGGTAATGCTTGACGCGCTTCTCGGCCTTCTCGTAGCTCTCGGAGATGCGCTGGAATTCGAGGAATCCGGTGGGCTTGCCCATCATGCAGCCTCTTTGAGTTGGGTTGCGGCCATTTCCTTCAAGGCGCGGCGATACTCGTTCGGGAACACCTTGACGAACTTGCCGCGCGCATTCGCCCAGTCGGCGAGGATCTCCCTGGCGCGTTCGCTGCCGGTGAGGCGGGCGTGGTCCTCGATCATCCGCTTGAGTTGTGCCTCGTCGCTGCGGCCGCAATGGCGCGTGCCGTCGTCAGCCTGTTCGGCTTCGGGCAACAGCTTCTCCAGTGCCACCATGCTCATGTTGCAGCGTTTCGCAAACATGCCATCGACGTCATAGACGTAGGCGATGCCGCCCGACATGCCGGCGGCGAAATTGCGCCCGGTCAGGCCGAGCACGGCGACGGTACCGCCGGTCATGTATTCGCAACCATGGTCGCCGGTACCTTCCACCACGGCCTGCGCGCCGGAATTGCGCACGCCAAAGCGCTCGCCGGCGACGCCGCAGAAGAAAACTTCACCCTCGGTAGCGCCGTAAAGTACGGTGTTGCCGACGATGATGTTCTCGCTCGGCGCACCGCGGAAAGCCTGTGGCGGACGGACGATGATGCGGCCGCCGGAAAGGCCCTTGCCGACGTAGTCGTTGGCCTCGCCGGTAAGGTCGAGCGTGATGCCACGGGCGAGGAAGGCACCGAAGCTCTGGCCGGCGGTGCCGGTCAGCTTGACCGTGATGCTGCCGTCGGGCAGCCCGTCGGCGCCCTTGCGGCTGGCGACCGCATGCGACAGCAGCGTGCCGACGGTGCGGTTCTGGTTGCGGATCGTAGTCTCGATGACGACCTTCTCGCCGCGTTCCAGCGCGCCGGCAGCCTTGGCGATCAGCTTGTGATCGAGGGCCTTGGCCAGACCGTGGTCCTGGGATTCGCAATGGCGACGGGCGACGCCGTCGATCTCCGGCTGGCGATAGAAAATGCGCGAGAAGTCGAGGCCGCGCGCCTTCCAGTGCTCGACGCCCTTCTTCATGTCGAGCAGGTCGGAGCGGCCGATCAGGTCATCGAACTTGCGGATGCCCAGTTGCGCCATGTACTCGCGCACTTCCTCGGCGACGAAGAAGAAGTAATTGACGACGTGCTCGGGCTGGCCGGAGAAGCGCGCGCGCAGCACCGGGTCCTGGGTGGCGACGCCGACCGGACAGGTGTTGAGGTGACACTTGCGCATCATGATGCAGCCTTCGACCACCAGCGGCGCCGTGGCGAAGCCGAACTCATCGGCGCCGAGCAGGGCGCCGATGACGACGTCTCGGCCCGTCTTCATCTGGCCATCGGCCTGGACCCGGATGCGACCGCGCAGGCGGTTCAGCACCAGGGTCTGCTGGGTCTCTGCGAGGCCAAGTTCCCAGGGCGTGCCGGCATGCTTGATCGAGGAAATCGGCGAGGCGCCGGTGCCGCCGTCATGCCCGGCGATCACCACGTGGTCGGCCTTGGCCTTGGTCACGCCGGCGGCTACCGTGCCGACGCCGATTTCGGAAACCAGCTTGACCGAAACGCTGCCCTGCGGATTGGAGTTCTTCAGGTCGTGGATCAGTTGCGCGAGGTCTTCGATCGAATAGATGTCGTGGTGCGGCGGCGGCGAAATCAGGCCGACGCCCGGCACCGAGTGGCGCAGGAAACCGATGTACTCGGAGACCTTGTGGCCGGGCAACTGGCCGCCTTCGCCGGGCTTGGCGCCCTGGGCCATCTTGATCTGCAACTGGTCGGCGTTGGCCAGGTATTCGGCGGTGACGCCGAAGCGGCCCGAGGCCACCTGCTTAATCGCCGAGCGCAGGCTATCACCGGCCTTGAGCCGGATGTCGCGCGAGATGCGGCCCTTGCCGATGACATCGGCCAGCGTGGTGTCGTGCGTGAGCGGCGCGAAGCGCTTGCGGTCCTCGCCGCCCTCGCCGGTATTCGACTTGCCGCCGATGCGGTTCATCGCCACCGCCAGCGTGCTGTGCGCTTCGGTGGAAATCGAGCCCAGCGACATGGCGCCAGTGGCGAAACGCTTGACGATCTCCCTGGCCGGCTCGACCTCGTCGATCGAAACGGCGGGGCCCGCGGGGCATATCTCGAACAGGCCACGCAGCGTCATGTGCCGCCGGGTCTGGTCGTTGATCAGCCTGGCGTATTCCTTGTAGGTCTCGGTCTTGCCGGAGCGGGTCGCATGTTGCAGCTTGGCGATGACGTCGGGCGTCCACATGTGCTCTTCGCCGCGCACGCGGAAGGCATACTCGCCACCGCAGTCGAGCATGTCGGCCAGCACCGGGTTGTCGCTCCATGCGTCGGCGTGGGTCTTCAGCGCCTCCTCGGCAACCTCCTTGAGGCCTATGCCCTCGACCTTGGTCGGGGTGCCGGTGAAATATTTGCGCACCAGGTCGGAGGACAGGCCGACGGCTTCGAAAATCTGCGCGCCGCAGTAGGACTGGTAGGTGGAGATGCCCATCTTGGACATCACCTTCATCAGGCCCTTGTTGATCGCCTTGACGTAGTTCTTCTGCGCGTCATAGACACCGATCTTGTTCGGCAGATGGCCGGCAATGGCGGCGATGCTCTCGAAGACCAGCCAGGGATGGATGGCTTGGGCGCCGTAGCCGGCCAGCGTGGCGAAGTGATGCACCTCGCGCGTAGCGCCGGTTTCGACCACCAGGCCGCAGGAGGTGCGCAAGCCGATTCCGACCAGGTGCTGGTGCACCGCCGAGCAGGCCAGCAGCGCCGGGATCGGCGCGTGGTCGCGATCGATGCCGCGGTCGGACAGGATGATGACGTTATAACCTTCGTTCACCGCCGCCTCGACGCGGGTGCATACCTGGTACAGCGAACGCGACAGGCCGGCCGAGCCTTGCGCCGCGGGTGTCGTGATGCCGATGCTGATCGAACGGAAGGTGCCTTTGGTCAGCTTGTCGATGTTCTTCAGCTTGGCCATGTTGGCGGGAGTCAGCACCGGCTGGTGCACTTCCAGGCGCGGCGTCGGCAGCTTTTCGTCGACGCCGAGCAGGTTGGGGTTGGGGCTCACCAGCGAGATCAGCGACATGACGATTTCTTCGCGGATCGGATCGATCGGCGGGTTTGTCACCTGGGCGAAAAGCTGCTTGAAGTAGTTGAACAGCGGCTTGGCGCGATCGGACAGCACCGGCAGCGGGCTGTCGTTGCCCATCGCGCCGGTGGCTTCCTCGCCCTGGGTCACCATCGGTTCGAGGATGAACTTGAAGTCTTCCTGCGTATAGCCGAATGCCTGCTGGACCTTCAGTAGCGGGCCATTCAGCTTCTCGGCGGCCTTCGCCTCCGGCAGGTCATCGACGAAGTAGCGCGATTGCTGGATCCACTTGCGGTAGGGCTTGGCCGTGGACATCGTGCGCTTGAGTTCGGTGTCGTCGATGATGCGACCCTGCTCGAGATCGATGAGGAACATCTTGCCCGGCTGCAGGCGCCACTTCTTGACGATGCGCTCCTGGGGGATCGGCAGCACGCCTATCTCGGAGGACATCACCACCAGGTCGTCGTCGGTGATCAGGTAGCGCGCCGGGCGCAGGCCGTTGCGGTCCAGCGTGGCGCCGATCTGGCGGCCATCGGTGAAGGCCACCGCGGCGGGGCCGTCCCAGGGCTCCATCAGGGCCATATGGTATTCGTAGAAGGCGCGACGCTCCTCATCCATCAGCGGGTTGCCGGCCCAGGCCTCGGGAATCAGCATCATCATGGCGTGAGCCAGGCTGTAGCCGCCCATGACCAGGAGTTCCAGCGCGTTGTCGAACGAGGCCGAGTCGGACTGGCCGTCATAGATCAGCGGCCAGACCTTTTCCAGGTCTTCGCCCAGCACCGGCGAGGAGATGCCGTGCTCGCGGGCCCGCATCCAGTTGACGTTGCCGCGCAGGGCGTTGATCTCGCCGTTGTGCGCGATCATGCGGAACGGGTGGGCCAGATCCCAGGTCGGGAAGGTGTTGGTGGAAAAGCGCTGGTGCGCCAGTGCCATGGCAGACACCGCACGGGGGTCCTGAAGATCCCGATAGTAGGTGCCCACCTGGTTGGCCAACAGCATGCCCTTGTAGACCACCGTGCGCCCCGACATCGAAGGCACGTAAAACATCTTGCCGTCGGGGAGTTTCTGCGCCTGAATGCTGTGGCCGATGGCCTTGCGCAGGATGTAGAGCTTGCGCTCCAGGGCATCGGTATCCGTGATGCCGGGGCCGGGAGCAATGAAGACCTGGCGGATCACCGGCTCGATGTCCTTGGCCGCCTGGGCCAGGCCGCTGTTGTCGACCGGTACGTCGCGCCAGCCGAGGAGCACCTGCCCTTCGTAGCGGATCGCGCGCTCGATCACGGCTTCGCAGGAACGCCTGCTGGCGTCGCCGCGCGGCAGGAAGACCATGCCCACGCCGTACATGCCGACGGGCGGCAACACCACGCTCTGGCGTGCCATTTCCTGGCGGAAAAACTCGTCCGGAATCTGGATCAGGATGCCGGCGCCGTCGCCCAGCAGGGGATCGTAACCGGTGGCGCCGCGATGCTCGAGGTTCTCCAGAATCTTCAAGCCTTGCTCGATGATGGCATGGCTCTTCTGGTTCTTGATATGGGCAACGAAGCCAACGCCGCAGGCGTCACGCTCGTTTTCAGGGTCGTAGAGACCCTGGCGCTGGGGGAGGACCATCGTGTCTTTCCTCGGAAATGCGACCGGCAATCGGCCGAAATATCTGCAAAACGCGGCCGGCAAAAAAGCCGGGGTGTTGCCGCTCCCCGGCCTTGGATGTTCCGCCATGCATCGCGGACGCCCCAAATATACCGCCAAAAGAGGTGGATTTCAATACGCTGCAATGCAGCAATCGGGTTAGCGTGCGTCCTAGAACTCGCTGACGGCAAACAGACGGCGATGCTCCCGCATCGAGTAGCGGTCGGTCATGCCGGCGATGTAGTCCGCCGTTGTTCGTTCGATGGTTTCCGTGGCGGCCATGGCCTGGTACTGGGGCGGCAGCAGGCGCGGATCGGCGACGAAAGCACCGAACAGGTCATGGATCACGCGCCGTGCCTTGGCGGTCATGCGCAGCACTTCGTAATGCCGGTAGAGGTGTTCGCGCAGGAAGCCCTTGAGTGCCCGGTTCTCCTCCGTCATGGCCACCGAGAAACCTATCAGCTCCGGTGCGCGGCGGACATCCTCGAGTGTGCTCGGCGCTGCTGCCGCAATACGCCGGACCGACTCGGCGAGCAGGTCGGTGACCTGGGCGTCGATCATGCGACGGATGGTTTCATGTACCCGGCGACGGCCGGCAATGGAAGGAAATTCGGCGGAGACTTCGGCGGCATGGCGCGCGAAGAGCGACACGTCCTGCAACTGCTCCAGCGATAGCACGCCGGAACGCAACCCGTCGTCGACGTCGTGGTTGTTGTAGGCGATTTCGTCTGCCAGGTTGCAGATCTGCGCTTCCAGTGACGGCCGCTGGCCATCGATAAAGCGCCGGCCGAGGTCGCCGAGTTCCCGTGCCCGCGCCGGCGAGCAGTGTTTGAGGATCCCTTCGCGCGTCTCGAACATCAGGTTCAGGCCGTCGAAGGCGCCATAGCGTTCCTCGAGGCGATCGACGATGCGCAGGCTTTGCAGGTTGTGCTCGAAGCCACCATGCCGCTGCATGCACTCATTGAGCGCATCCTGGCCGGCGTGGCCGAACGGAGTATGGCCGAGGTCGTGGGCCAGCGCGATAGCTTCGGCCAGGTCGTCGTTGAGCTCCAAGGCGCGCGCCACCGTTCGCGCGATCTGGGCCACCTCGATGCTGTGCGTCAGACGGGTGCGAAACAGATCGCCTTCATGGTTGACGAACACCTGTGTCTTGTATTCCAGACGACGGAAGGCCGTGGAATGCACGATGCGATCGCGATCGCGCTGAAACTCGCTGCGTACCTTGGGCCGTGGCTCCGCCAGCATGCGCCCGCGGCTGCTGCCGTCGCTGACCGCGTAGGACGCCAGATCAGGCATCGCAGCAGGCCTCGATGGCAGCTGCGATTTCGGCGGGCGACGCATCGGCATGGATCACCGCCTGCCCCAGGCTCTTGAGCAGGATCAGGCGCAAACTGCCGGCGATGACCTTTTTGTCGTGCGACATCAGTTCAAGATAGCGCGCCAGGCCGAGATCGGGTCCGGTGACAGGCAGGCCGGCTCGCAGGATCAGGGCTCGCACCCGATCCACATCGGCGGCTGACAACCAGCCCAGGCGACGGGAAAGCTCGGTGGCCATCATGGTACCAGCGGCAACCGCCTCGCCGTGCAGCCATTCACCGTAGCCCATGCCGGTCTCGATCGCATGGCCGAAGGTATGGCCAAGGTTGAGCAGCGCTCGGCCGCCCTCCTTTGCCGTTTCAAATTCGTCGGCAGCCACCACCTCGGCCTTGTTGGCGCAGGAGCGTTCGATTGCCTCCGCCAGGAGTTGCCCGTCACGCCTCACCAGGCCATCCATGTTGGCCTCCAGCCATTCGAGGAAGGGCAGGTCACGGATCAGCCCGTACTTGATGACTTCCGCCAAACCCGCCGACAACTCGCGCGCCGGCAGCGTCTTCAGCGTATCGGTATCCGCCAGCACCAGCTTCGGCTGCCAGAAGGCGCCGACCATGTTCTTGCCGCGCGGATGGTTGATGCCGGTCTTGCCGCCCACCGATGAATCGACCTGCGACAACAGGGTGGTTGGTACCTGGATGAAGGGTACGCCGCGCTGGTAGGTGGCGGCGGCAAACCCTGCGAGGTCGCCGACCACGCCGCCGCCGAGGGCGACAATCGTTGTCGCACGATCGCAGCGCGCCGCCAGCAGAGCATCGTGGATCAGGTTGAGCGACTCCCAGTTCTTGTGCGCCTCGCCATCGGGAAGAATGATCGGCGTAACGGCAGCGCCGACTTTTTCCAGGCCGCCGAGCAGACGCTCAAGGTAGAGCGGGGCCACCGTCGTATTGCTGACGAGTGCTATCCGCGGACTGCTCAGGAAAGGCTGGACAAGGTCGGCACGCTCCAGCAGGTCGCCCCCGATCAGTATCGGATAGCTGTGGGTGCCGAGCGCAAGCGTCAGGCTGCGCATTGCTTTTGCAACTCCCGTTCGACCTGCTTTACCAGGTGGCCGATGCTGCCGCCCAGGCTGTTGACAATGATATCGGCAACCTCGCGGTACAGCGGATCACGCACGGCGAACAATTCTTCAATCTTCTTCAGCGGATCGTCGACCTGCAGCAGTGGCCGGTTATGGTCGAGGCGGGTACGCTCGACCAATAACTGCGGCGTGGCATGGAGATAGACAACCACTCCACTCTCCGCGATGGCGTAGCGATTTTCAGGCCGGAGCAAGGCGCCACCCCCCGTGGCGACTATCAGGCCCGACCGGCTGCCCAGCTCGGCCAGCACTCTTGATTCGCGGTCCCGAAACCCCTGTTCTCCCTCGATGTCGAAAATCACGGGAATCCGCACGCCGGTGCGCGCCTCGATCTCCTGATCGGCATCGACAAAGGAACGCTGCATGCGCTTGGCGAGCTGGCGTCCGACCGTGGTCTTGCCCGCCCCCGGCATGCCAACTAGATAGATATTGCTGTTCCGATTCACGTTTCGATTGTAGCAGTGCATGCCCCGGAACACTCCACCATTGCCCCCCACAAGCCGACTCCGCCAGAGTTTCCATACCTCGGTTCCGACTGACGGGGGCCACCCCGCGCTCCTTGCCACCCGCGACGCCAAAAATGCACGGGGCCGGCATCAGCCGGCCCCGAGGAGGCCGTGAAGCAGATCCGGCGTTATCGCTGTGTCAGGTTTTCGCTGAGGATGCGCGGCGTGATGAAGACCAGCAACTCACTGCGCGCCGAGCTCTTGGTCGTGGTCTTGAACAAGTTGCCCACGTAGGGCAGGTCGCCCAGGAAGGGAACCCTGTCCTGGCTTTGAAGCTCGGATTCGCGCGCAAATCCGCCGATTACCACGGTTCCGCCATTCTCCACAATCACGTTGGTGGTCACGGTATTGGTATCCAGGCTGCCGGTCGTGGCATTGGTGATCGTGCTCTTGGCGATATTCAAGTCAAGGCTGATACGATTGTCCGGGTTGACCGACGGCGTCACCCCGAGAGTAAGGGGCGCCGAAAAAGTCTGGTAGATGGGCAGGCCCGTTGTCGCGTTGACGCCGCTGAGGATGGTCACCTGCTGCGTATTGTTGATCGTCGCCGCCTTGCGATTCAGCGTGACGACCCGCGGGGAAGAGATCGTCTTGTTACGCAGGTCGGTTTCCGCCGCCTGCAACTCCAGTGCGAGCAGCTTGCTGCCGGCGTTGTTGAACAGCATCAAACCGAAGTTGGCCGCACCTGCCAGGGAATAGCTGGGTTTGAAGATGTCGGTCGATCGGGTCAGAACCGGCGTGCTCGGCGCATTGTAAGTATCGACATTGGAATAGCTCGACGTGGTGCCAAAAGCCGCGCGGGTTCCGGTGCCGAACAGCTGGTGCCCGCCGGAGCCGAGGAGATTGGCGTTGGCCAGACGCAAACGCATGCCGAGCGAACTGGCGAATCCGGTCGAGGCCTCCACGATACGGGCTTCGATCATCACCTGCTTGGGCGGCACATCCACGTTGCGGATGACTTCGCGAATGGCTTCCACCACGGATGCCGTATCGCGGACGAATATCTGGTTGGTTGCGTCGTGGGCCGATATGCTGCCGCGGGCGGTAAGCATGCCCTTGGCGGGCCCGGCACCGCCCGCCGGCGCGGCACCGCCCGGTGCTGGTGCCGTCGAAGGGGAGCCGCCGGCGATATTGGCCGCCGGGGAAACCACGCCGGCGACCGGAGGCGCGGCACCCGTCGGCGTCGCGGCGGGAGCGAAACTGGCATTTACCAGGGCGATGATATCGCTCGTCTTGACGTAGTTGAGCTTGAAGGTTTCAGCCACCAGCGGTGCGACATCGCTGGCCCTCGCCGCTTCGTCCGCGCTGTCCTGGTCCCGCTTCTGCAGGACGGCTCGATCGCCGAAAAGAATTATGTCGTTGCGCACCCGCATTCCGGCATTGACCTGTCCCATGATGATTTCGAGCGCCTGGTCATAGGGAATGTTGTCGAGGTTCGCAGTTACGGTTCGTCCGTTCAGCGAGGGATCGATCAGCACGTTCTTGCCGGAAATGTCGGCCAGGGTGCGCAGGACCATGGTCGCGTCGGCGGAGAAGAAATTGATCGAGACTTTCTTGCCCTGCTGGCCGGTCTGGACCAGCTTGTTCGCATCATCCGCCGGAATCGGTTTGACCTCGATCGACAGCTGGTTGTTCGCCAGGTGCGCCTGGTGGAACCAGCGTCCGCGGGCGTTGATGTCGATGCGCGTCAGGTTGCCCATGGCTCGCGAAGTCATCACGGTAACCGGCGTGGCGAAGTCGTTGACGTCGCGGCGATTCTGCAGGCGTTCGGGCAACTCCACATCCCGCAGTTCTACGGTCAGGCCCGTCCCCACGCGCCGTATGTCTACCGGCACGGTACCGTCGGTCAGATCAATGGTGATCCAGGCCTGGCCTTCTTCGCCGCGACGAAAGAGGATATCGCGTATTGCCGCTGCCTCGGTCCGGGCCACCGGGCTTCCCGACGCACCCGCCGGGGGCGACGCGGTTCGCTGAAATACGCTGGGCGCGGGCTCATTGGTCGCCTGCACACCCTGTCCCTGCAACTTGATGAATAGAACATCGCCAGCGATTTCGGTGGAAAACTTGGTCGGTCGATAGAGATTCAGCACCAGCCGTGTCAACTTGTCGGACTGAACCACATTCAGGCTCTTGAGGTCACCTTCCGCCACCTGTTGCGTCGACTGGCCGGACTTGTTGTCGGTCTCGGGGAAATCGATCACCACCCGCGGCGGCTCGACCACGCTCCAGTTTCCAGGCATCGACTTCAGGGGTGCCGCCATTTGTACCTTGAGCAGGACTTGATCGCCATCGCGCCTGACCTGGATCTGCTTGATGGAGTTTTCTGCCGCGAACGAAATGCCGGCGAGTCCAAGCCAAAGACCCGCAAGTGCAACAGCGGCGCGTTTAGTGTTGTTCATCAACGTCCTCCTTCTTTCGGCACGATGAGCAGCTTTTCCTGCGCCACCCATGCACCGTTCGCATCCTTCACGGATTCAACTACCGTAACGCCTTCTCTGGTGATTGCCGTGATCTTGCCAAAGTTGCGACCCATGTATTCGCCCACGCGAACATGCTTGGGCTTGTTTGGCGGCGGCGTCTGGATCAGGGCATAGGGCACCGGCCCTGCCATGATGACGCCGGTCACCCTGAGATCCTCGAGCGGGAAAATCTCCAGTGGTTGCTGGGGACGCGCGCGATCCGGCGCGGTCTTGTCCGCGGCGACGTCCAGCGTCACGATCTTGCCCGCTGCAAAGGGGGGCGTAAGCATCTCTGTTTCGTAGGAAACCACCGGGAACGGGGTTATTTCAGGAAGCGGCGCCACTTTGCCCTTCATGCCCTTGGCCTCGTCCCGCATCCACTGCCGCAAATCCTGGTGCTCCTGGCTGCCACAGCCCAGCAACAACAGCGGCAGGATCAGCGCAGCAAGCCGGCGGGAGTTCATTTCCGGCCTCCCTTGGGTTGCTGAGCCTTCTTCTGGCTGGCCATCTCCGCTTCATCGAGATAGCGGAAGGTCTTGACCGTGGTTCTCAGCACCAGGGTCCCGTTCGGATTCGTACTCATGTTGATATCGTTCAAGGTGACGATACGCGGCAACTTGGCGACATCTCCTGTAAACGCGCCGATGTCATGATAACTGCCGATCAGATTCAGCGTGATCGGCACCTCGGCGTAGAACTCCCGCGGCGCCTCACCACCCGGCTTGAAAAGCTCGACCGCCAGCCCGCGGCTCTGGGCCGCCTTGTTGATATCGACCAGCATGTCTCCCATCTCGGCCTTGTTGGGCAATTGCTTGAGCAAGGCACCGAACGAGCGGTCGATCTCGGCCAGCTGGCGACGGTATTCGTCGAGATTTACAGCCTGCTTCTTCTTGCCCAGCCAGTCTTCCTTGAGCTTGGCTTCCTGCTGTTTCATGGCCTCCAGCTCCTCGAGCTGAACGCTCCAGCCGAAAGCCCCGAAGCCCCAGGCGGCGGCCAGCAATGCGGCGAAAAAACCGAACAGTATGACGACGCGCGGTGCCAGCGGCCACAAGCCCGGATCCTTGAAGTCCAGGGTCTTGAAATCCATCGCCAGTTGCTGGAAGTTGATCAGCGGCGCTTTGGGTGCCACCGGCTCCGACTTGACCGCCTGCTTGTCCGCCAGCTTTTCGGCAGCGGACTTGCGCTTGAACAAACCGGCAATCGAAGGGGGCAGCTTCATCATTTCTTCCCTGGCGCCGCAGTCTGACGGGTGATCATGGTGGTGATGCTGAAGGCGTTGAGCCGGCGGCTGGCAACCGTCTCGGCCTTGGTTTCGACCAGCGTCGATTTCTCGAGCAATGGCGATTCGTCGAGATTGTTCATCAGCGTCGTGATTCGCGCATTCGACTGTGCATAGCCGGTGATGGAGATTCTTTGCCCGGTTTGCACCAGAGTGCGCAAATAGATACCTTCGGGGACCTGCTTGGCCAACTCGTTGAACAGGTGCACGGTTTCCGTACGATTGGCCTGTAACGCCTCGATGACCCGCTTGCGCGCCAGTAGCGCGTTGGTCTGCTCCTGGATTTTCTTGATTTCGTTAATTTCCTTGTCCAAGCTGGATATTTCGCGCTTGAGGAATTCATTCGCATCGTTTTGCGCGGTAATCTGGCGGTTTATGAACGAGAATCCCAGGAACCAGATCAGTCCGGCCAGTACCGCAATCATCCCAAGCAGGACATAGAACTGCTGTCGCCGCGACTTGCGCTTGGCCTCGCGATGCGGAAGCAGGTTGATCCGTATCATTGATCGAACTTCCTGAGCGCCAGCCCGCACGCCACCATCAGCGACGGCGCGTCCGTGGCCAGCTGCTTGGCGCGAATGCGCGGCGAAATGGCCATGCCGGCAAAGGGATCCGCGAGCAGCGTGTTGATATTGGTACGCTGGCCAACGATTTCCGCCACACCGGGAACAAGCGCCGAACCGCCGGCGAGAATGATGTAATGCACCTCGCCGTATGGCGTGGATGTAAAGAAGAACTGCATGGCACGCGCGACTTCCTGCGCCAGTCCTTCAATGAACGGGTGAAGAATTTCCGCTTCGTAGTTGTCCGGCGGCGTTCCGGAACGCTTGAGGCTTTCCGCCTCCTCGGGCCCCATGCCGTAAGCGCGCATGATTTCCTCGGTCAGCCTGACTCCGCCGAAGGCCTGCTCCCGCGTGTACAGTTGCTGGTCATCCTTCATGATGGTGATTTTCATCGCCGACGCGCCGACATCCACCAACGCCACGATCTGCCCGGCGCCCTCGCCGGGGAGCTGCTTGGTAACGAGTTCGTACGCCGCCTCGGTTGCATACACCTCGACATCCATCACCACGGGCTTCAACTCGGCCACTTCGGCGGCGGCCACGCGATCTTCGACTTTCTCCTTGCGCGACGCAGCCAGCAAAACTTCGACATCATCCGGGTTTCCCGGCGCCGGACCGATCACCTGAAAGTCGAGATTGACCTCTTCGAGGGCAAACGGGAGGTACTGGTTGGCTTCCGACTCGACCTGGATTTCCATCTCCTGATCCCGCAGGGTCGCCGGCAGCGTGATCTTCTTGGTAATCACCGCCGCCGTCGGCAAGGCCATGGCGACAAATCGCGTCGAAGTGCCGAGCCGCTTCCAGCAGCGTTGCAGGGTCTCCGCAACAGCCTCGATCGATGCCAGATTGCCGTCAACCACTGCGTCTTTCGGCAGCGGCTCGATCGCATAGCGCTCGACACGAGGCTGCCCCTTGCCGGCATCGACCAGTTCGACCATCTTGACGGCGGTCGAACTGATATCCACACCGATCAGCGGACGGAGCTTCGGGTCAAAGATCGACTTCAGTGCCGCGACATCGATCTGCAAAGAATTTTCCTTTAAAAATATTGCTTTACAAGCTATACGGATAATTTACTTCAGATGCTAGCAGCAACTATATCGACTGTAAAGCTAAATTATCAGCACCAAGCCAACGAAGCGTGTCTCTGACGCCACAGCTATAATTCCTCGCGCCGCCCTCCTCCCAGCCCATCGTGTCCATTTCCGCCCTGCCCACTCCCGTTCGCTGGGTGTTGTATCTCCTGCTCCTGACCGGCGGCACCCTGTTATCGGTGGCCGCCCTTGCCGGCATAGTGTTGCTGCTTGCCTACCCGCAACTGCCTTCGGTCGAGGTACTGACCGACTATCAACCCAAGATTCCGCTGCGCATCTACTCTGCCGACGGCTACCTGATCGGTGAATTCGGCGAGGAACGACGCAATTTTGTGTTGATCAAAGATGTTCCCGCCGTCATGACCCAGGCAATTCTCGCCGCCGAAGACGAACGCTTCTACCAGCATCCCGGCATCGACACGCTGGGCGTATTGCGCGCAGCGTATTCCAATTTCGTCGGCGGTGGCAAGCGCCAAGGTGCGTCGACCATCACCATGCAGGTGGCGCGCAACTTTTTCCTTTCCACCGAAAAGACCCTGACCCGCAAACTTTACGAGATGTTACTGGCTTTCAAAATCGAGAACAATCTGGGAAAGGATCAGATCCTCGAGATCTATATCAACCAGATTTATCTCGGCCAGCGGGCCTACGGCTTCTCTTCCGCCGCACAGATTTACTTCGGCAAGGCGCTGAAGGACATCAGCATCGCCGAAGCGGCCATGCTCGCCGGGTTGCCGAAAGCGCCTTCGGCCTTCAATCCGGTGGCCAACCCGAAACGGGCCCAGCTTCGCCAGCGCTACGTCCTGCGCCGGATGCACGAGTTGAATTTCATCGACGATGCCCGGTGGAAGTCCGCCCAGGCGGAAGCCCTGCACGTAAAACGCGATGTAAATGACTTCGGTGTTCGTGCCGAGCATGTTGCCGAAATGGCGCGCCAGATCGCCGTCGAGCACTTCCCCGACGAGGTCTACAACCGCGGCCTGCGCGTGATCACCACCATTGACCGCGCCGACCAGCAGGCCGCCTACCTGGCACTTCGAAGCGGAGTCATGGATTACGACCGGCGTCATGGCTATCGCGGCGCCGAGGCCTACGTCGACATGAAAGACATCGGTTCGGACCAGGACGAGGAACTCGAAGAACACCTGTCCGATTTCAACGACAGCGACGACCTGCTGCCAGCCATCGTCCTCGAGTCCGGACCGCGGCAGGTACGCGCCTACCTGCGCGGCGGCGAGGTGCTGAAGATTGGCGAAGACGGCCTCAAATTCGCGGCCCGCATGCTGGATGACAAGGCTGCGCCAAACAAGCGCATACGGCGAGGTGCGGTGATCCGCGTGCAAAAGGCCGGGAAAAGCTGGCAGATCCTCCAGTTGCCCGAGGTCGAAGCGGCGTTCGTCGCCGCCAGCCCGGTCGACGGCGCGATCCGCGCGCTGGTCGGCGGCTTCGATTTCAATCGGAGCAAGTTCAACCACGTCACCCAGGCCTGGCGCCAGCCGGGCTCCAGCTTCAAGCCCTTCATCTACTCCGCCGGCCTGGAAAAGGGCTATACGCCGGCATCGGTGATCGCAGACGAGCCCGTTTCGATCTCGGCCGAAGAGACCGGTTCCCAAGCCTGGGAACCGAAGAACTACGACGGCAAGTACGAAGGCCCGATGAGCTTGCGTACCGCACTGGCGAAATCCAAGAACATGGTCTCGATCCGCCTGCTGCGTTCCATAGGCACCCAGTATGCACAGGACTACGTGACGCGCTTCGGTTTCGATGCCGACAAGAATCCGCCGTATCTGACCCTGGCCCTTGGTGCCGGCGCCGTGACCCCGTGGCAGCAACTCGCCGCCTATTCGATCTTCGCCAATGGCGGTTACCGCATCACGCCCTATATCGTGCGCCAGATCGTGGACGACAAGGGCACGGTGCTGGCCGCCATGCAGCCCGCGCTGGCAGGCGACGAGGCGCTGCGCGCGATCGACGCGCGCAATGCCTGGCTGATGGACTCGATGATGCACGACGTGGTGCGGCGCGGCACCGCCACCCGCGCCGCGGCGGTGCTCAAGCGCAGCGACCTGGCGGGCAAGACCGGTACCACCAACGACTACATCGACGCCTGGTTCTGCGGCTACCAGCCGACCGTGGTCGGCGTCGCCTGGATCGGCTTCGACCAGCCCAGGCGCATGGGCAACGGCGAAACCGGGGGCGCTGCAGCGCTGCCGATCTGGATCGGCTTCATGGAGCACGCCCTGAAGGGGGTTCCCGAAAGTTGGCAGGAAACCCCGGAAGGACTGGTAACGATCGTCGCCCACGATCCGTCGGGGAAGACCACCAAGGAACTGATCTACAAGGAGCACCTGCCGGCTCCGCCGGTGGATGCGGAGGCCGAAGAACCGAAGCAGGAACCGACGCAAGAGCCCGCGCCGGTGACGGACGCCAAACCCAAGCCGGTGGAAAAACCGGCGGCGCAAAAGTCCGCGGAAAAGAAGAACTAGAGCTCGACCCGCACCCCGGCCTGTTCCGAGACGGAGCGTGCCAGCGCGGCCAGCAGTTCTTCGCCATCGCGCGTTCCCAGCCAGCGCCCGCCGTCGGGCCGGAAGTGGTATCCGCCCGACTTGGCCGCCACCCAGATTTCGCGCGCCGCGCCGTGGCGATTGACGATGATCTTCGAACCGTTCTCGAACTCGATCTCGATCACGCCGCCGGGCTTGGTTTCGAAATCGAAATCGGCGACGCCACTTGCGCTCGCCGCTTCCAGCGCCGCCTCGATGCGCGCCAGCTCCGCATCGGCCGCCATCGTGAATTCCCGCTCGTCCATCGCGCCCTGTCCTCGGATTTGTAAAACAGCCGACAGGATACAGAATGTCGCCGTCGCTGCGCGCCGCATATACTTATGGCCTCAGCTCCTCACAGATAAACCCCATGCGCCCCCTGACTCTGCTTGCCGCCCTGCTCACCCTTGCCATGCTTGCCGGCTGCGGCACAAAGACCCCGCTCAAGCTGCCGTCCCCGACGCCATCCGCCGACAAACCCGCCGAGCCCGTACGATGAGCCTGACCACGATGGGCGGGGATGGACTGCACGTCGAGTCCGTCGCATTGGGCGACATCGCCGCGCGCTTCGGCACGCCATGCTACGTCTATTCGCGTGCCGCGCTCACCGCGACCTATGCCGCCTACCGCGACGCGCTGCAGGCCCACGGCCTGGCCGACCGATCGCTGGTCTGCTACGCGGTCAAGGCCAATTCCAACCTCGCCATCCTGAACCTTTTCGCCCGGCTCGGCGCCGGCTTCGACATCGTTTCCGGTGGCGAGCTGGCGCGCGTGCTGGCCGCTGGCGGCAGTGCGGGCAAAATCGTGTTCTCCGGCGTCGGCAAGTCGCGCGCCGAGATGCGTGCGGCGCTGGAGGCGGGCATCCACTGCTTCAACGTCGAATCCGCCAGCGAGCTGGACCAGCTCGACGAAGTCGCCGGCAGCCTCGGCCGCCGCGCACCGGTGTCGCTGCGCGTGAATCCGGACGTCGACGCGAAAACCCATCCCTACATCTCCACCGGGCTCAAGACGGCAAAATTCGGCATCGCCTTCGGCGAAGCCTTCGATATCTACCGTCGCGCCGCGCACCTGCCGCATATCGCGGTGAGGGGCATCGACTGCCACATCGGCTCGCAACTGCTCGATCCGGCACCGGCCGCCGAGGCCGCGGACAAGGTGCTGGCGCTGGTCGATCGCCTCGCCGCCGCGGGCATCGCGCTGGAACACATCGACCTCGGCGGCGGCATGGGCATCCAGTACCGCGCCGACGAGCCGGCGCCCCCCGTCGCCGACTATCTGGCGCCGATGCTGGCGAAACTTGCCGGGCGCCGCGAAAAGCTGGTGTTCGAACCCGGCCGCTCGCTGGTCGGCAACGCCGGCCTGCTGCTGACCCGGGTACAGGTGCTGAAGCCGGGCGAGGAAAAGCACTTCGCGGTGGTCGATGCGGCGATGAACGACCTGATGCGCCCGGCACTGTACGACGCCTGGCACGACATCGTGCCGGTCTCCGCCACAAAAGTCGGCGCCGGCGATACGGCAACTGCGATGCCTTACGAAATCGTCGGCCCGGTCTGCGAGTCGGGCGATTTCCTCGGTCATGACCGGAAACTGGCGCTGAACGAGGGCGACCTGCTCGCCATCCTCTCGGCCGGCGCCTACGGCATGGCCATGGCCTCCAACTACAACAGCCGGCCGCGTGCCGCCGAAGTCATGGTCGACGGCGATGCCACGCACCTGATCCGCCACCGCGAGGAGGTTCCGGAACTCTTCGCCCTCGAATCGGTCCTGCCCTGATGCGTCATCCCCTTGTTGTCTGCCTGGCACTGATCCTCCTCGCCGGCTGCGGCCAGAAAGCCGAGGAAAAGAAGGCAGTCCCGCCGCCATCGTTGATCACCGTGACCCAGGCCGCCAAGGGCGAGTTCGAGGTCGTGCTGGAAACCCTGGGCACGCTTGAAGTTCTCGCCGATCCGAAAATCGGCGCCGAAGTCGCCGGTCGGGTGACCCAGGTTCTGGCGCGCACCGGGACGCAGGTCAAGGCCGACGACCTCATGGCGGTGATCGATGCCGGCGATGTCGCCCTGCAGAACAAGGCCGACGAAGCCGAAGCGCGGCGCATCGAGGCACTGGCGAAGCAGCAGGAAAAGCTCGCCGAGCGGCAGCAGACCCTGATGGACAAGGGCTTCCTGTCGAAGAACGCCGGCGAGGATGTCGCCGCACAACGGGCCGCGCTCGCCGCCCAGCATGAAGCGGCACGGGCGCGCGCCGACAACAGCCGCCGTTCGCTCGGCAAGACACAGGTGCGGGCGCCGATCGACGGCATCGTCGAAGTCCAGATTGTTTCCCCCGGCGACTACGTCAAGGTAGGCGATCCGCTGTTCAACCTGGTCGCGCCGAAAAAATTGCGCGCCCACCTGCCCTTCGCCGAAAGCCTCGGCCCGCGCCTGCAGGTCGGGCAGGAAGTCAGGCTGGCCTCGCCGCTGGCGCCGGGCAAGGTATTCACCAGCCGCATCAAGGACATCCGCCCCGGCATCGTCGAGGGCAGCCGCTCGCTCGACGTGCTGGCCGACATCGACAATGACGGCAGCCTGCGCGGCGGCGGCACGGTCAATGCCGCAGTGATCGTTTCGGCCAGGACCGAAGCGCTCACCGTGCCCGAGCAGAGCATCGTGCTGCGCCCCGCCGGCAAGGTGGTGTATGTCATCGCCGACGTGGATGGCCAGAAGAAAGCGCAGCAGAAACCGGTCAGGGTCGGCGCCAAACGCGGCGGCCGCATCGAGATACTCGAAGGCCTCGCCGGCGGCGAAACCATCGCGCTCGACGGTGCGGGCTTCCTCACCAATGGCGCTGCTGTCGCCGTCAAGGAGGCGGCCGGGGCTGCCAGCAAAGTTCCCGCAGGGAAGCAGAGCGCTGGCGCTGGCGGTACGGCGACCGCCGGCGCGGCAGGCGTCAAAGACGCCGCCAAACCCGAAGCCCCCCTCACCCCCAACCCCTCTCCCGCGAGGGGAGAGGGGAGCGTCGCGAGTCGCTGACGCGACTTTTTTGGAATGACCCTGCCCGAGCTTTCCGTCAAGCGCCACGTCCTGGCGTGGATGGTCAATGCCGTGCTGGTGCTGTTCGGCGTGATCGCCTTCACCCGCATCGGCATGGACCGGCTGCCCTACATCGAATTTCCGGTGGTCTCCGTCACTACCGCGCTGAAGGGCGCCAATCCCGACATCGTCGATTCGAGCGTCACCAACCTGATCGAGGGCGCGGTCAATAGCGTACCGGGGATCGAGCACATCCAGTCGACCTCGTCGCCGGGTGTCTCCGTCGTAAACATCACCTTCGGCCTGGAAAAGGATGTCGACGTCGCCTTCACCGAGGTCCAGTCCAAGGTGAACCAGGTGCTGCGCCGCCTGCCGAAGGACGTCGATCCGCCCGTGGTGGCCAAGGTTGAGACCAACGCTTCGCCGATCTTCTGGATGGCGGTGCAGGGCAACCGCACCCAGCAGCAGCTGAACCAGTACGCGCTCAACGTCATCAAGAAAAAGCTGGAAACCATCGACGGCGTCGGCGAAGTGCGCCTCGGCGGCCGCCGTGACCGCACCATCCGCGTGAACCTCCTGCCCGACCGCATGACCGCACTGGGGGTCTCGGCGCAGGATATCAGCGACGCCTTCGCCCGCGAGCATGTGCAGTTGGCCGGCGGTTTCGTCGTCGGCGAGACCACCGAGCACCTGGTCAAGCTCGACCTCGAGTTCCATACCCTCGACGCGCTGGGCGGCCTGGTCGTCGGTTACCGCGGCACGCCGCCCTCCGCCGCGCCGATCCGGCTGGCCGACATCGCCGAGCTGGAAGACGGCCTCACCGACAACCGGCAGCTGGCGCGCTTCAACGGCGAAACCACGATCGGCATGGGCGTGGTCAAGGTGACCAACGCCAATACCGTCGCCATCGTCGAACGCATCAAGGAAAAGCTGGCCAACGAAATCGAGCCGCAACTGCCGCCGGGGATGAAGATCAGCATCGTCTCCAACGATGCCGTGTTCATCCTCGAAATCGTCAACTCGCTCAAGGAACACCTGCTCGAAGGCACGCTGCTGGCCTCGCTCGTGGTCTGGTTCTTCCTGCGCTCACTACGCTCGACGCTGATCGTCGCCCTGGCGATCCCGGTCTCGCTGATGGGCGCCATCGCCGTGATCTACTTCTTCGGCTACACGCTCAACTCGCTGACCATGCTGGCGCTGCTGCTGCTGATCGGCGTCGTCGTCGACGATGCGATCGTGGTGCTGGAGAACATCTTCCGCCACCGCGAGGAGATTGATCCGGAGCCGGTGGCCGCCGCCGTGAACGGCAGCAAGGAGGTCGTGTTCGCCGTGATCGCGGCGACGCTGTCGCTGGTCTCGATCTTCGCCCCGGTGATCTTCCTCTCCGGCATCATCGGCCAGTTCTTCCGCTCCTTCGCCGTGGTGGTCACCTTCGGCGTGCTGGTCTCGCTCTTCGTCTCGCTGACCCTGACGCCGATGCTCTGTTCGCGCTACCTCAAGGTCGAGAAGCAGCACGGCCGCATCTACCACCTCTTCGACCGGGTGCTGGGCGGCCTCGATCGCATCTACATCACGCTGCTGGACCGCGCCCTGCGCCACCGCTGGCATGTCGTCGCGCTGACCGTCGCCGTGGTCGGCTCCTCGGCTTTCTTCTTCATGAACGTCGGCAAAACCTTCACTCCCGACGAGGACGAGGGACGCTTCCGCATTTCGCTGCGCACGCCGCTGGGTTCGAGCATCGACTACACCGACGCCAAGCTGCGCGAGGTGGAAGAAGTGCTCAACCGCTATCCCGAGATCCGCACCGAGTTCGCCCTGATCGGCCTCGGCACTGCCGGCCAGGTCAACCAGGGTCTGGTCATCGTGCGCATGGCGCCGCGCGAGGACCGCACCCGCAGCCAGCAGGAAGTCATCGGCCTGGTGCGCCGCGACCTGGCCAATATTCCCGGCGCGCGCGCCTTCGCCTCGCCCTTTTCGGTGGTCGGCGGCCAACGCGGCGAGCCCTTGCAGTTCGTCCTCGCCGGCGACAACATCGACGAAATCGGCCGCCTCTCGCGCGAGCTGCAGCAAAAGCTCGCCACCGTGCCCGGCCTCGGCCGCATCGACAGCGACGTCCAGCTCGACCTGCCGCAGCTGGTCTTCGTCCCGGACCGCCTGCGCATCGCCGCCGCCAACCTGTCCTCCAGCGATGTGGCGCAAGCGGTGAACATGCTGACCGGCGGCGTCGATATCGCCAAATTCAACGACGAACCCGGCGACGGCCAGCGCTATGACATCCGCGTCAAGGCCAAACCCGGCGAGTTCACCCAGCCGGCCGACCTGTCGAAGATCTTCCTGCGCAGCCGCGACGGCAAAATGGTGCGCCTCGATTCCGTCGCCCGCTTCGAAGAGAAGCTCGGGCCCGCCGTGATCGGCCGCTTCGACCTGCAATACGCCGCCACCTTCTACGCCACGCCCTCGATCCCGCTCGGCGACGCCGTCGAGGCGGTACGCCGCAGCGGCCAGGAAATGCTGCCTGCCGGCTACCAGGTGCGCTTCATCGGCCAGGCCGAGGAATTCGGCAAGACCATGAAGTACATGGTGTTCACCTTCGCCCTGGCGCTGGTGCTGCTCTACATGGTGCTCGCCAGCCAGTTCAACTCTTTCCTGCAGCCGGCCATCGTCATGCTGGCGCAGCCACTCGCCGTGGTCGGCGGCGTCGCCGCGCTATGGGCCACCGGCCAGACCCTGAACATCTATTCGATGATCGGCCTGACGCTGCTGATCGGCCTCGTGGCGAAGAACTCCATCCTGCTGGTCGACCTCGCCAACCAGCGCCGCGAGCAGGGCATGGGAGTCGACGCAGCGCTCAGAAACGCCTGCCCGATCCGCATGCGCCCCGTTCTGATGACCTCGGCCACCGTGATCATGGCGCTGGCCCCGGCCGCACTGGGCTTGGGCGCCGGCGCCGAGACCCAGCAGCCGCTGGCCATCGCCGTCATCGGCGGCATGTTCTCGTCCACGCTGCTGACGCTGGTCGTGGTGCCGGCGGTGTATTCGCTGATCGAGCGGCGACTGGAACTCAAGACCTGAAAGTCATGGTCCCGGCGAAGACGCAGGCGTTATCCCTTGAGGGCGCCGCCGCCGGCACACCGCGGTGGCGCGCACCCTGCAGGGAACGCGCGAAGAACATGCGCCTGGAAGCTGCGTGCCTGCAGGGAAATGCTAATATCAGCCTTCCCCAACCAGCCCGTCAAGCATTGAATCGGCGGCGTTTTGATGGTTTCAATTTCCCGGAGAACTGCATGAACAATAAATCCGTTATCGTCCGTTTCCTTATCGCCTTCCTCGCGCTGACCTTCGCGCAAGTCTCGTTTGCGCAAAGCAACGACGCGCAAAAGCAGGCGGATGCAAAGGCGCAGGCCAGGCAAAAGGCCATGAGCGGACCGCCGGACGCTACCGCCGATTTCGAGGGCAAGCAGCTGCGCCTGATCGCCGGCGGCTCCAAGGGCAAGGGCGTCCTGCACTACAAGGGCAAGGATTACCCCTTCACCATGAGCGGCGTGTCAATCGGCGGCGTCGGCTACACGGAAGCCCAGGGCACGGCGAATGTTTACTTCCTGAAGTCGATCGAAGATTTCCCGGGCACCTACCAGGGCATCGGCGCCGGCGCAGCGGCCGGACCCAGCAAGGGTGCCAACACCTTCCAGAGCATGAAGGAAGTGGTCATCACCACCAAGTCGAAGGGCGAAGGCGTTGCGCTCAACCTGGGCGTAAGTTCCGTCACCATCACGCTCGACAAGTAACAGGTTCAATCGGCGCTTTCCCCTTGCGGAAAGGCGCCGATAATTCCGGCCATGCGCCGGCCGGAAAAAGTCGGTGCCGGCGATACGGCGACCCGACTGCCCACCGTACCAAATTTCCACGAAACGGCGAAGCGGATCACGCGAAGCGGCGGATCTATTCCCGCGGCAGCCGCGACAGGATTTTCATTTGCCCCCCCAGGGAAAACTGTCTCGCGGCGGCAGGCGTCCGCCGGCCTGGCCGAGGGCCTCCGCCAGGCGCAGGCCCTCGTTCCACTTGGCCATGCGCTCGGAGCGGGCGAAGGAGCCGACCTTGAGTTGCTTCGCGCCCCAGCCGACGGCGAGATGGACGATGGTCACATCCTCGGTTTCACCCGAGCGCGCCGAGACGATGCTTTCCCAGCCGGCGGCGCGCGCGGCATCGAGCGCGGCGCGGGTTTCCGTGAGTGTGCCGGCCTGGTTCGGCTTGACCAGCGCGGTGTTGCAGGCGCCCTGCGCAGCCGCTGCGGCGATGCGCCCGACATTGGTGCAGATGAAATCATCGGCGACGAGCTCGACCTTGTCGCCTGCGGCGGCGGTGAATTTGCGCAAGCCTTCCGCATCGTCTTCCGCCAGTGGATCTTCGATGGCGACGACGGGATAGCGCGCCAGCCAGCGCAGCAGCATTTCCGCCAGCCCGTCGGAATCGATGCGGCGCCCGTCGCGCGCCAGGGTGTATTCGCCCTTGAGGCCGAAATCGGTTGCGGCGATGTCGAGCGAGATCGCCACGTCCTGCCCCGGCGTATAGCCGGCGCGCTCGATCGCGCGCAACAGGAAATCCAGCGCGGCTTCGTTGCGGGCGAAGGCCGGCCACCAGCCGCCCTCGTCGGCAACGCCGGCCTGCAGCCCGGCCTCGGCCATCAGCAACCCGGCGGCGCGATACACCTCGGCGGTCCATTCCAGCGCCTGCGCGTAATCGGCCGCGCCCACCGCGATCACCATGAAATCCTGCACATCCACGCGACGACCGGCATGCGCGCCGCCGCCGAAGATCTGCACTTCGGGCAGCGGCAGGAAAAAGTCTTCCCGGCCGGCGCCGAGGTGACGCCACAGCGGCAGGCCCTGCGCCGCGGCGGCGGCATGGGCGATGGCCATCGAGGTGGCGACGATGGCATTGCCGCCCAGGCGCGCCTTGTTCGGCGTGCCGTCAAGCGCGATCAGCGCGGCGTCCAGCGCGGCCTGGTCGCAGACCTCGCGCCCCGTCAGCATTCCGGCGATCTCGCCATTCACCGCGGCCAGCGCGCCCTGCACGTCGTAACCGCCGAAGGCCGCACCGCCGTCGCGCCGGTCGACCGCCTCGGCGCTGCCGGTGGAGGCACCGGCCGGCGCCATGGCGCGACCGCTCTTGCCGTCCGCCAGCGTGATTTCGGTTTCCACCGTGGGGCGGCCGCGGGAATCCCAGACGCGTCGGCCGCGAACGGACTTGATCAGACTGCTCATGCGTTCAGTTCCCTTTTCCAGGCCACCAGCACGTCGCCCAGGCGCGACGGCGGCGCGACGAGCAGAACCCGCGCGCAGCGCCGCACGCGGCCACGGTCCCCATCGCTGCAAATGTACTCGGCCGGCGACTTGCCGTCGACGCGGGCAAGCAACAAACCGGGCAGGAGGCTCGCGGCGCGCCGCTCGACAGCGGCGGCCGGCTCCCAGCTCACTTCGCCCAGATAAGCATGCGTCATGGCCTCGAAACACGCGTGATAGCCCGCGCGGGCCGCCGGATTCCACAGGCATTTGAGCAGCAGGTGGTTGAGGCAGAAGGCCAGGTCGAAGGCCGGATCGCCGATGCAGGCACATTCGGCGTCGAGGAACACCGGGCCGGCGGGGCCGAGCAGGATGTTCTTCGGGCTGACGTCGCCGTGGACCATCGCCAGCCGCGTGGCGCCGGTGCGCCGGCTGAGGCCGAACAGTGCCTCGCGCAGGTCCGGATGCGCGGCAGCCGTGGCTTCGAGGTAGGGTTCCAGGCGAATGGCATGGAAGATGTCGTGGCGCGGAAACTGTGCGGCGACCTGAGGTTTGTTGGCCGTGGCGGCGTGAATGCGGCCCAGGCGCCGGCCGACCTCCGCGGCATCCACCGCATCGGTCCGCCCGTCGCGCAATTCGCTCTTCCACAGGCGATGGTCGCGCGGGTCGAGGTAGCTCATGGCGCAGCACATTTCCGCAGGGTCGTGATACAGGATTTCCGGCGCCGCGCCGGGAACGATGCCATGCGCGATGCGCATCCAGGCCACTTCGTAACGATTGCGTTCGACCGGCGCCTGCCAATCGGCGGCCACTTTCAGCTTCGCCAGCGCGCGTTTGACGCAGAAGCTTCGCGTCGGTGTCGTCACCTTCCAGATGTCCGACGAAACGCCACCGGCCAGTGCCTCGAAACCGGCTTCGGCCGGATCGCCGAGCAGTCCGCCGCGTACCAGCGCCGCGACCAGGCGCGGGTCGGGCGCGGCGCTGGCGGACGGGGTGATCACTGCGACAGACGGCTAGAGACGCGTCAGGCCATGGCTGGCCAGCAGCTCGACGAGCATGCGTCCGCTTTGCTCGCGGTGCGCGAAATGAAGCTCGCGCGCGCGTCGCGCGTCATGGGCTGCGACGGCGTCGACCACGGCCTCGTGATCGCGGTTGGACATCACGGGTTTGGGCCGCAGGCGCAAGGTCAGCATGCGCACACGGTGCGACTGGCCGACGTAGGTTTGCACCAGTTCGGTCAAGCGCGAATTCCCGGCCGCTTCCACCAGCAGGGTATGGAAGCGCTCGTCCGCAGTGGCCCAGGCGGCAAGGTCGTCGCGCTCCAGCGCCGCATCCATGTCGCGAATCGAGGCGCGCAGCAGCGCCACAGAGTCGCCCTGATCGGAACGCACCGCGGCCAATGCCGCGGCCGTGGACTCGAGCGCGGTAAGGACCTCATAAATCTCGCGCATGTCGACCTGCGACACCGGTTTGATCCGCATGCCATGGCGGGGACGAACCTCCACCAGGCCCTCGCCGGCCAGTCGCAACATGGCTTCACGCGTCGGCGTGCGGCTCATCTGCAGCATGGCCGCGAGTTCCTCCTCGGTGT
Source organism: Sulfuritalea sp. (assembly GCA_020853215.1). Classification (GTDB taxonomy): domain Bacteria; phylum Pseudomonadota; class Gammaproteobacteria; order Burkholderiales; family Rhodocyclaceae; genus Sulfuritalea. The sequence goes on from JADYZH010000135.1 coordinate 31,339, forward strand.
ATTGCTCGCCCGAGGGCATGCTGTTGTCGAGGATGCGCGCCCGCAGTTCGCGATAGGCCTTGTCGGCAAAGGGCTCCTTGGCGGGCCTGCGCCCGGGCCGGACTGCGACCGCAGGCTTCTTGGCGATCGTTGTCTTGGCGGGTTTGCGCGGCGGCGTGCTTGCGCGCGAAACGGGAGCTTTCATTGCATCGGGCATGGGGACGGATAGCCGGAATTGTAGCGTTTGGCGCGCCTCAGGCACTTGCCAGTTCGTAGGCGTGGACCGCCTTGCTCGCCACCATCGCCTTGACGGCGCCATCAAAGACCTTGAAATGCGCGGCCGCCAGGTGCGCATCGAATGCGGCACGATCGTCATACAGTTCATAAAGGAAGACAAGCTCCGGCCGAACCGGATCGCGACAGACATCGAAGCGCCGGCAGCCCGGCTCGGTCTCGCGGGAGATGCGCGCATTCTCCAGCATCAGCGGCATGAAGGCCGCGAGATGCTCCGGGGGGATCGTGAACTCGACGGTGATCACGTACATGAATGGGCCTCAGGAGGTTTAGCGTTGACGCAGTTCGGCGACGTGTTCCGGGCTGAGCAGCCGTAGTTGCTGGCCGCGCAACAGCAGATAGAGTCGCGCCGTGGCTTCGAGTTCCTCGATCGCATCGGTGGCGGCGGCAAGCGAACTGCCGGCGACCACCGGTCCGTGGTTGGCCAGCAGCATCGCGTGATGCTTGCCGGCGAGCGCGCCCACCGCGTCGGCCAGCGCCATGTCGCCCGGCGGATGGTAGGGCACCAGCGGCAACCTGCCGATGCGCATGATGTAGTAGGCGGTGAGCGGCGGCAGCAGGTCCGCCGGATCGAGTTCGGCCAGCACCGAAACCGCCACCGAATGGGTCGAATGCAGATGCACCACGGCGCCGCTGCCGGGCCGCTGCCGGTACATCGCCAGATGCAGGAAGGATTCCTTGGTCGGCTTGTCGCCCGAGACGTGGCGGCCATCGGCGTCGAGCCGCGACAGGCGTGCCGGGTCGAGTTCGCCGAGCGATGCGCCGGTCGGGCTCATCAGCCAGCCGTCGTCGAGGCGGATGCTCAGGTTGCCGGTCGAGCCATGGGTCAGGCCGCGCTGGTACAGGGAGTGCGCGGTGCGGCAGAGGGTTTCGCGTGCGGCCGTTTCGGCGGTCATTCGACTACCCTCCTGTCACTGCGTGACATCCTCCCCAAGGGAGGACGAGCGCCGCCTGCGGGCGGCCGTGCGGCGGCGCTCACCGCACCATCTCCAGGGCCCGGCTGAAGAAATCGGTACGACCGAAGTTGCCGGACTTCAAGGCCAGCAGCAAGGGTTGCGGCCCCAGTACCCGTGTCCAGGGAACGCCGGGATCGATCTGCGGGCCGATGGCCAGCGCTTTCACGCCCAGCGCGCCGACTACCGCGCCGGAGGTCTCGCCACCCGCCACGACCAGGCGGCGCACGCCACGCGCAACCAGAGCCTGCGCAAGGTGGGCAAAGGCCTGCTCCACCAGCGTCGCCGCATGTTCCAGCCCGAGCCGTTGCTGGATCGAGGCTACCGCCGCGGGATCGGCACTGGAATAGAACAGCACGGTCTCGCCGCGATCCAGCGTGGCGGACGCGTTTGCCAGTGCGGCCTCGGCCAGGTGCACGGGGTTGTCGGCCGTCAGGGGGTCGATGACCACGGCCGGATGGCGGCCGGCCATGTCGGCCACTTGCGCCCGCGTGGCTTCCGAGCAACTGCCGGCGAGCACGGCCGCCGCCCCGCCGACCTGGCCGAGTGCATCGGCATCGGCGTGATCGGCCAGGAGGTTGTCATCGCGAAAATTCTGCGGCAGGCCCAATGCCAGCCCCGCACCGCCGACCAGCAGGCGCTGCCTGCGACAGGCCGTACCGATCGCATGCAAATCTTCGTCGCGCACGGCATCCACCACGGCATGACGCACCCCTTGCGCGGCCAGCGCCGCCAAAGCCTCCGCGATCGCCGTGTCGCCGGCGCCGACTTTTGACCAGGGCACCAGGCCCACCGGATATCGGCTCTGGCGACCAAGGACGCGGACCAGGTTGGCGTCGGTCATCGGCGTCAGCGGATGATTGCGCATCGGCGAATCCGAAAGCAGGACGTCGCCGACGAAAAGATGCCCCTGGAATACCGTGCGCCGGTTGGCCGGGTAGGCCGGACAAACCACGGAAATCTTCTCGCCCAAGGCATCGAGCAGGGCATCGGCAACCTGCCCGATATTGCCGGCGTCGGTGGAATCGAAAGTGGAACAGACCTTGAAGAAAACCTGCTGCACCCCTTGCGCCTTCAGCCAGTCGAGCGCCGCCAGCGATTGCCGGATCGCGTCAGCGGCCGGTATGGTGCGCGACTTGAGCGCCACGACCACCACATCGCATTCCGGCAAAACGGTGTCCGCCGCCGGCACGCCGATGGTCTGCACCGTGCGCATGCCGCCCCGCACCAGTATGTTGGCGAGGTCGGTGGCGCCGGTGAAGTCGTCGGCGATGGCGCCGAGCAGGATGCGATCGTTCATCTCCCGACCCTAGAAAATCAGCTTGTAGACCACCGAGGTCATCCACGGCACATAGGTGATGATGCCGAGCACCACCAGGGATGCCGCAAACAGCGGCACCAGCGCCTTGGTGATGTCGCCGATGCTGGCATCGGCCAGCTTGGCGGCGACGAACAGGGTGCCGCCGACCGGCGGCGTGTAAAGGGCCAGCGCCAGATTGGCGGTGACCACCACGCCGAGGTGGATCAGGTCGATGTGCAGCGCGTTGGCCATCGGCAGCAGCAGCGGCACGGTGAGCAGCATGGCCGGCAGCGGCTCGATGAATATGCCCAGCAGCAGCAGTGCGACATTGACCATGGCGAGGAACATCCATTTCTCGGTCGCCACCAGCCGCACCCATTCGGCCAGCTGCGCGGCGACCTGCTCGACCGTGATCAGCCAGGCCAGCGCGCCGGTGGCGCCGATCACCAGCATCACCGTGGCGCTGGTCGAGAAGGCCTTGAGGATCAGCCGCGGCAGATCGCGCCAGCCGATGTCCTTGTAGAGAAAGATCGAAATGCCGAGGCCATAGACCACGGCAATCGAGGCGGCTTCGGTCGGTGTAAACAGCCCCGACCAGATGCCGCCGACGATGATGATCGGCATCAGCAGCGCCGGGCCGGCATCCTTGGTGGCAAACCAGATCTGCGGCAGGGTCGAACGTTCCTGGCCGTTGTCGCAGCCGCTCTTGCGGCCGTACCAGATGCAGACCA
>JADYZH010000136.1 GCA_020853215.1 Sulfuritalea sp.
CAGCGCAAAAAGTACCTGCCGAAGCTGATCTCCGGCGAGCACGTCGGCGCGCTGGCGATGTCGGAGACCGGCGCCGGTTCCGACGTGGTGTCGATGAAGCTGAAAGCCGAGCAGAAAGGCGATCGCTATGTGCTGAACGGTTCCAAGATGTGGATCACCAACGGCGGCGATGCCGACACGCTGGTGGTCTATGCCAAGACCGACGCCGAAGCCGGCGCCAGGGGCATGACCGCCTTCATCGTCGAGAAGGGCTTTGCGGGATTCAGCAAGGGCCAGCACCTCGACAAGCTCGGCATGCGCGGCTCGAACACCTATCCGCTGTTTTTCGACGATTGCGAAGTCCCCGCGGAAAACGTGCTGGGCGGCGTCGGCAGCGGTACCAGGGTGCTCATGAGCGGACTCGATTACGAGCGCGCGGTGCTCTCCGGTGGCCCGCTGGGCATCATGGCCGCCTGCATGGACGTGGTGCTGCCCTTCATCCACGAGCGCAAGCAGTTCGGCCAGAGCATCGGCGAATTCCAGCTGATGCAGGGCAAGCTGGCCGACATGTATTCGACCTGGCAGGCCACGCGCGCCTACGTCTATGCGCTGGGCAAGGCCTGCGACCGCGGCGACCATGCGCGCACGCTGCGCAAGGACGCCGCCGGCGCCATCCTGTATTCCGCCGAGAAGGCCACCTGGATGGCCGGCGAGGCGATCCAGGCCCTGGGCGGCGTCGGCTACACCAATGAATATCCGACGGGCCGCCTCTGGCGCGATGCCAAGCTCTACGAGATCGGCGCCGGCACCAGCGAGATCCGCCGCATGCTGATCGGCCGCGAGCTCTACAACGAGACCATGTGATGAGCCAGCACAAACGCGAGGAATGGCAGAAGCTGCAGGAGGAAGTGCTGGCGCGCTCCCCCGGCACCGGTGGGCTGACGCTGGAAAACCTGCGCGAGTGTTCGGGCCTGGAACTGTTCCAGAAGATGATCGCCGGCGAGTTTCCCCGTCCGCCGATCAGCGATACGCTGGGCTTCTGCCTGGTCGAAGCGGAGAAGGGGCGCGTGGTATTCCAGGGTACGCCGCAGCACCGCCACTACAACCCGATCGGTTCCGTGCACGGCGGCTTCCACGCCACGCTGCTGGATTCCTGCGTCGCCTGCGCCATCCAGTCCACGCTCGAAGCGGGACAGGGCTACACCACCATCGAATTGAAGGTGAACTACATTCGCGCGCTGACCGACCGCGTCGGCCCGGTGCGCGCCGAAGGCCGCGTGATCCATGCCGGCAAGCAGATCGGCACGGCAGAGGGCAAGCTGGTCGATGCCGACGGCAAGCTCTACGCCCATGCCACGACAACCTGCCTGATTTTCAATGTTTAGGGTTGCGCCATGAACGATATGGCAAAAGTCGGCGCCGGCGGCACGGCGATTCGCGTGCTTGGCGCCGAACATGTCGCCGAGCTGGAACAGGTGCGCCAGTTCTTCCGCAACTATGCGGCCTGGCTCGGCGTTGATCTCAGTTTCCAGAATTTCGACGAGGAAATGGCCAGCCTTCCCGGCCGCTACGCCGCCCCGGAAGGACGCCTGTTCTACGCCACGGTGGATGGCAGGGGGGCCGGCTGCGTCGGCATCCGGCTGCTGTCCGAGGGCGTCTGCGAACTCAAGCGCCTCTATGTCGATCCCGCATTCCGCGGCCTCGGCGTCGGCCGCGACCTGGCGCTGGAGGCGATCCGCGTGGCGCGCAGGATCGGCTATCGCAAGATCCTGCTCGACACGCTGCCGGCGATGCGCATCGCGGTCAAGCTCTACCGCGAACTCGGCTTCGACGAGGCGCCCGCCTATTACCAGACGCCGGTCGAGGGCACGCAATTCCTCGCCCTCGACCTCGAAAACTGGTCCGAAGACGCGCTCAACAACCGCACGCTGCACCACCTGTTCGACTTCAACCGCGCCTGGTCGAACAAGATGCGCGAGGTCGATCCGGGCTACTTCGAAAAGCTCTCGCACCTGCAGACGCCCGAGCTGCTGTGGATCGGCTGCTCCGATTCGCGCGTACCGGCCAACGAGATCGTCGGCCTCCTGCCGGGCGAGGTCTTCGTCCATCGCAATGTCGCCAACGTGGTGGTGCATACCGACCTCAATTGCCTGTCGGTGATCCAGTTTGCGGTCGATGTGCTCAAGGTCAAGCACGTCATGGTGGTCGGCCACTACGGCTGCGGCGGCGTCAAGGCCGCACTGGACGGCGCCCGCGTCGGCCTGGTCGACATCTGGCTGCGGCATGTGCGCGATGTGCGCGCCAAGCACCTGCAGAAAATCGACACCCTGCCGCCGGAGGCGCGGCACGACCGCCTGTGCGAGCTCAACGTGCTGGAGCAGGTGGCCAACGTCTGCCAGACCTATGTCGTGCAGGACGCCTGGGCGTGCGGCCAGCCGCTCACCGTCCACGGCTGGATCTACGGCCTCAAGGACGGCCTGATGCGCGATCTCGACATCACCATCAATGCCGCCGACCAGCTTCCCGGCCGCTACGCCGTTGCGCTTTCAACCTTGATCTGAAGGAAACGCCATGTCCGATCCCATCGTTATCGTCGCCGCCACCCGCACGCCCATGGGCGGTTTTATGGGCGACTTCAACTCGCTGACTTGCGCCCAGCTCGGCAGCGCCGCGATCAAGGCCGCCGTCGAACGTGCCGGCCTCAAGCCCGAGCAGGTCGATGAAGTCATCATGGGCTGCGTGCTGCCCGCCGGCCAGGGCCAGGCGCCGGCGCGCCAGGCATCGCTCGGCGCCGGTCTGCCACTGGCGGCCGGCTGCACCACGGTGAACAAGATGTGCGGCTCCGGCATGCGTGCGGCGATGTACGCGCATGACATGCTCGCCGCCGGCAGCGTCGAGGTCATGGTCGCCGGCGGCATGGAGTCGATGAGCAATGCGCCTTATCTCTTGCCCAAGGCGCGCGGCGGCTTGCGCCTCGGCCACGGCGAAGTGAAGGACCACATGTTCCTCGACGGCCTCGAAGACGCCTATGACAAAGGCCGCCTGATGGGCACCTTCGCCGAGGACTGCGCCGGCAGCTACAAGTTCACTCGCGAGGCGCAGGACGCCTTCGCCATCGCCTCTACGACCCGCGCCAAGCAGGCCAACAGCGACGGCAGCTTCGCCTGGGAAATCGCACCGGTCACGGTGTCCGGCCGCAAGGGCGACGTCGTCATCGACAAGGACGAACAGCCCTTCAAGGCGCAACTGGAAAAAATCCCGACGCTGAAGCCGGCTTTCCGCAAGGATGGCACGGTTACGGCCGCCAACTCCTCGTCGATTTCCGACGGCGCCGCGGCCCTGGTCATGATGCGCGCCTCGACCGCGGCCAAGCTCGGGCTCAAGCCGGTCGCCACGATGGTCGGCCACAGCACCTTCGCCCAGGAGCCGGGCTTGTTCACCACCGCCCCGGTCGGCGCCATGAAGAAGCTGCTGGCGAAGAACGGCTGGAGCGCCGACAGCGTCGACCTCTGGGAGATCAACGAGGCCTTCGCCGTGGTCACCATGGCGGCGATGCACGACCTCGCACTGCCGCACGACAAGGTCAATGTGCATGGCGGCGCCTGCGCGCTGGGCCATCCGATCGGCGCCTCCGGCGCACGCGTCATCGTCACCCTGATCGGCGCACTGAAGAAGCATGGCAAGAAGCGCGGCGTCGCCAGCCTCTGCATCGGCGGCGGCGAAGCGACGGCGGTCGGCATCGAGCTGGTGTAGCCATGATCCTGAGCGAAGAACAGGAACAGATCCGCGACATGCTGCGCGATTTCGCGCGCGAGCAGCTCGCCCCCAGGGCCGCGGAGTGGGACCGCACGTCGCACTTCCCGCGCGAGGAGCTGCGGGCGCTGGGCGAGCTCGGCTGCTGCGGCATGGTGGTGCCCGAGCAATGGGGCGGCGCCGGGCTGGATTACGTTTCGCTGGCGCTGGCGCTGGAGGAAATCGCCGCCGGCGACGGCGCCACGTCCACCATTATCAGCGTGCAGAACTCCGTGGTCTGCGGCCCGATCAACGCCTTCGGCACGGACGCGCAGAAGGAGAAATACCTGAAGAAGCTGGCGACCGGCGAATGGCTGGGCTGCTTCTGCCTGACCGAACCGCACGTCGGTTCCGACGCCGCGGCGATCAGGACCAAGGCCCAACTTGTAAAAAGCGGCGACGGCGACCACTGGGTGCTCAACGGCGTCAAGCAGTTCATCACCACGGGCAAGAACGCGCAGGTCGCCGTGGTTTTCGCCGTCACCGATCCGGGCGCCGGCAAGAAGGGCATTTCGGCCTTCATCGTGCCCGCAGACACGCCGGGCTACATCGTCGCCCGCGTCGAGGAAAAGCTCGGCCAGCATGCGTCGGATACGGCGCAGATCCTGTTCGAGGACTGCCGCATCCCCGCCGAAAACCTGCTCGGCGGCGAAGGCCAGGGCTACCGCATCGCGCTGGCCAACCTCGAAGGCGGGCGCATCGGCATCTCGGCGCAGGCCGTCGGCATGGCGCGCGCGGCCTTCGAGGCGGCATTGCATTACTCGCACGAACGCGAGAGTTTCGGCAAGCCGATCTTCGAACACCAGGCGGTGAACTTCCGCCTCGCCGACATGGCGGTGCAGATCGAGGCCGCGCGACAGCTGGTGCACCACGCGGCTTGCTTGCGCGACGCCGGCCGGCCCTGCCTCAAGGAAGCCTCGATGGCCAAGCTGTTCGCTTCCGAGATGGCCGAGAAAGTCTGCTCCGACGCGATCCAGATCCACGGCGGCTACGGCTACGTCAGCGATTTCCCGGTCGAGCGCATCTACCGCGACGTGCGCGTGTGCCAGATCTACGAAGGTGCGTCTGACATCCAGCGCCTGGTAATTGGTCGCTCGCTGGGAGTCTAAGATGTACGGAGCACAAAGGTGAAGTCGAGATACCAACCCTATTTGAGTAAAGCGCGGCATCGTGGCGACGAGCTGCTCTGCTCCGCTCATGTCCCCCGGCGGCGTCCTGCGGCCGCCTTCTCCTCCTTTACTTCGCTGCGCAGAGCATCTCGCCACCCCGATGCACTACCGTCCGTAGTCCCGTTGAGTCGGGTTTTCAGTAGCTATGTACGGACGTATCCAGACGCGGATGGCGGATGGCCGATTCCGGTAAGTAAAGGAGGAGGATCGGGGCTGTTCCGATCCGGGGGACATGGACGGAGTCGGCCATCCGCCGTCCCCGGCCAGCACAAGATCCAAGTTTTAGCAAAGGACTCCTGCCTCGCCAACCGGATACGCATAGTGGAACCGAAGCGGGACAACCGTCATGGGTGAAGTCGATTGGGTTGCCTCCTTGGCCCCTCGCTTGGAAAAGGAAATTCAGCGAACGGATCAGTCACTGGCTATTGAAACAGCCCAGCGATTGGCGTACTCGCTCGAGATTCGAAGCTATGGAAGAACTAACCAGCAGTCTTTGATGAGCTACCAGACCGATCTTCTGATTCGCGAGACATCGGAAGACGGGTCGTGGAAGCCTCGATTGATCGTGGAAGTGAAGGTCGAAAGTGTATCCACTCACGACGCAATCACCTACAGTCAGAAGGCTGCCGCTCACAAAAATCTGCACCCTTACCTGCGCTATGGCTTCCTGATTGGAGGAAACAAAGAGTTTTCGCTTCCAGGCCGCCTGATTCGACATGGGTTGGAATTCGACTTCATGATTTCCTGGCCCAGTTTGGAACCATCGGATGCCGAGGTGTTGAGCTTGGCAAAGCTCATCCTTGATGAAGTTGCGGCCTCGCGGTCCCTGGAAAGTATTGTTTTCGATACTCGGGCAAAAGACCGTGACCGATATGTCTGCCTTCATCGTCCGTTGGTTTTAACGAAGGGGTAACTCATGAGCGAACCGATAAGCTTTTACTTCGACTTCTCGTCACCCTACTCCTACCTCGCCAGCGAGCGCATCGACGAGCTCGCGGCGAAATACGGGCGCAAGGTGAAGTGGCGGCCGGTCATGCTCGGCGCCGCGTTCAAGGCCTCGGGCCTGCCGCTGCTGCTTTCCGTGCCGCTCAAGGGCGAGTACAGCAAGCGCGACATCGAGCGCTCGGCGCGCTTCATGGACGTGCCCTACAAATTCCCGCCCAAGTTTCCGCTCGCCACGCTGGTCGCGGCACGCGGCTACTACTGGCTGCACGGCCAGGACTGCGGGAAAGCGAGGGAGTTTGCCCACGCGGTGTTCCGCGCCTACTGGGTGGATGGCCGCGACATCAGCGAAGCGCCGGTGGTGCTGGATATCGCAGCTAAACTGGGGATCGACGGCGATGCCTTCACGGCGGCCATCGCGACGCCCGAAATCAAGGAACGCGTCAAGCAGGAAACCGATGCGGCGATTGCCAAAGGCATGTTCGGCGCACCGTACATCATGGTGGACGGCGAACCCTTCTGGGGCGCCGACCGCCTGCCGCAAATCGACAAGTGGCTCGCCACGGGAGGCTTCTAGTGTCAGTCATCAAATCCAAACTCAACACGCGCAGCGAGGAATACAAGGCCAACGCGGCGGCGATGAGCGCGCTGGTCGCCGACCTGCGCGAGAAGACCATCGCCGTTTCCGGCGGCGGTTCGCCGGAAACGGCGGCCAAGCACAAGGCGCGCGGCAAGCTGCTGCCGCGCGAGCGCATCAACGCGCTGATCGATCCCGGCGCGCCCTTCCTCGAATTCTCGGCGCTGGCGGCTTACGGCATGTACAGCGGCGATGTCGCCTCGGCGGGCGTGGTCACCGGCATCGGCCGGGTGCAGGGCGTCGAATGCATGATCGTCGCCAACGACGCGACGGTGAAGGGCGGCTCCTACTTTCCGCTGACCGTGAAGAAGCACCTGCGCGCGCAGGAAATCGCGCTGCAAAACCGCCTGCCCTGCATCTACCTGGTCGACTCCGGCGGCGCCAACCTGCCGACCCAGGACGAGGTCTTCCCCGACCGCGACCATTTCGGCCGCATCTTCTACAACCAGGCCAACATGTCGGCCCTGGGCATCCCGCAGATCGGCATCGTCATGGGCTCCTGCACCGCCGGCGGCGCCTACATGCCGGCGATGTCCGACGAGTCGGTCATCGTCAGGAACCAGGGCACGATCTTCCTCGGCGGCCCGCCGCGGGTCAAGGCGGCCACCGGCGAAGTGGTGAGCGCCGAAGACCTCGGCGGCGGCGACGTGCATACGCGCATCTCGGG
>JADYZH010000137.1 GCA_020853215.1 Sulfuritalea sp.
ATGCGCCGCCGCGCTTCGTGTTCTTTCCGACCATCACCTGCCATTTCCCGTTCAGCCCGGTGCCGCCCTACCAGCCCGACTGGCAGCGCGTGCTGGGCGACAAGCCGTTCGACGCCGCCGAGCTGGCGCGCGCGGAAAGCGAGCAGGTGGCGTGGCTCAACATGTTCCCCGACTACCTGCGCATGGTCGAGTACACCTACCGCTGGCTGGGCGGCTTCCTGCGCCAGGCGGAAGCGCGCGAGACGGTGTTCATCCTCCTCGGCGACCACCAGCCGACGGCCAACATCAGCGGCGAGGGTTCCTCGTGGGACGTGCCGGTACACATCGTTTCGCGCGACCCGGCGCTACTGAAGCGCTTCACGGAACTGGGCTTCCATGCCGGGCTGAACCCGCCGCGCAAATCGCTGGGCGGCATGCACGAGCTGACCGCACTGGTGCTGCGCGCCTTCGCCGCGCCGCACGCGCCGGCGACGCTGATCGCGGCGCAGGCGGCAACGGTGGCAACGCCCGCTGCCACTCTGACCACCCCCGGCGGGACAGCGCGATGAGCACGGCGGATTTGCGCTCCGCGCAGCGGGCGGCGCCCTTCGTCGCGCCGATCGTCGCACTATCCGCCGCGCTGGTGCTGGCGAGCCTGGCGCGCCATCGACTGGTGGAGCCCGCCGCGCTCACCGCGCTGTGCGACGCCATGCCCTGGGAGAGCACGACCTGCATCCTGCGCAGCCTCACGGTGCAGGCCTTTGCCGGCGGGCGCCTGGGTATGTTCGCGCTGGCGCTTGCGGTGCTGGCGCTGCTGACGCGCTGGCGCACGGTCGGCCTGGTCGCGCTGGCCGCGGCCGGTGCCGGGCTGGTGCTCTACTCGACGCGCTGGGCCGCGCCGGCGGCGCTGCTGGCCGCGCTGGCGCTATTGCCCACCACGACCGCGGGGCCGGCGCGATGAATCCAGCCGCAGGCAGCCGCCAGCGCCAGCAGCAGTGCCGCGTAGAGCAGCGCCTGCGTGTTGGCCGGGCCTTCGAGGATGGCGACCGGCACGGCACAAACGGCGCACACGGTGGCCAGCAGTTTCTCTTCGCGCGCCGCGGCGGGCAGGCGGTCGCCCAGCCAGGCCAGCATCAGGAGCAACAAGGCCGGAGCGGCAATGACGGGCCAGGGCAGGAGCCGGTAACGCGCATCGAAGACCAGGCCGAGCGCGTCGACGGCCGCGAGGAACAGCAGGCCGGCCTGCGCGATCGCCAGCAGCCGCGCACCCGTCGCTGCCGGCGCGGCGAAGGCCGCTGCGATACCAACCCGGACGCCGCCGCGCACGCCGTCGGCGCCGTATTGCAGCACCTGCGCCAACCGGCCGGCCGCCGCCGCGCCGCAGACCACCGAGAGCAGCAACGCGCCGCCGCTGGAAGTCCATTCCCAAAGATTGCGACTCCACAAGGGCAGCGCCTGTGCCTGCAGCAGGGCACAGGCCGCGATCAGCGCGCCGGCCGCGGCGAGCGTCGACCGGGCGAGCAGGTCCGTTCGAGCGGGCGCCGCATCCGCAGTGTTCCGTCTGCGCCAACCACCTGCCATCAGTCCGGCCGCCGCACCCATCACCGCAATGAGCGGCAGCCAGAACCAGCGCGGATTGGTAGGCAGCGGACCGGCGAGCGGCACGCGCTGTATCCCGTCGGCATCGAACAGGCCCCAGGCGCCGCCCATCGCGCCTTCCAGCGCGCGCTTCCAGGGCTGGTCGAAGGCCTCGATCAGGTTGAAGTCCAGCGGCTCTGCCGCCTGCCGCGCCAGCATTGCGCGCACGAAATGCGCCTGTTCCAGTGTCCCCGGCACGGCCGGGCCGCGCTGCCGACCGACCGCCGGCCAGCCGGTTTCGGCGATGAAGACCGGCGTGCTGCCGAAGTTCCGTTGCAAGCGTGCGGCTATCGCGTGCACATGGTCGACCGCTTGCTCGACGCCGACCGGTTCGTCTTCCCAGTAGGGCAGGATGTGCGCCGCGACGATGTCGACATGCTCGCGCAATACCGGCCCGTGACGCAGCCAGAATTCCCAGACATCGGCGTAGGCCACCGGCACCGGCGACTCGCGCCGGGCGCGCGCGAGCAGCGCGGCCAGCGCCTCGGGCGCCAGTTCGCGGCGCAGCAGGACCTCGTTGCCGACCACCAGCAGCTGCACCACGTCGCGATACTCGCGCGCCAGATCCAGCGCGCGGCGCAACTGGGCTTCGTTGGCCGTCGCGTCGCGCCCGATCCAGGCGCCGAGCACCACGCGCAGCCCAAGGCGGCGGGCGATGGCCGGCACCGCGTCGAGGCCGTGATCGAGGCCGTAGGTGCGCACGCAGCCGGTCACCGCCCTGAGCAGGCGCAGGTCGGCTTCGATCGCCTGCGGCGCGATGCGCAGATTCGGGTCGAAGGGCGTCTCGCCGGCGCGGCGGAAGGGGGCGTAGGAAACGCAGGGCAGCATCTGCATCCGTGGCGCGCCGGCCGCTTCGGGCAAGGCCGTGGGGCGGTCCTGCGATACCGCCTGCGCCAGGATCAGCGCCAGCGCAATGGCGAGCAGGAGCAGCACCGCGCCGCGCCGGGCAGCGTCCGGTCGCATGGCGACAGGCGCGGAATCTTGGGGAGGCATCGGTGACGGCGGCGGTGGGCGTGAAGGCGATCGCGGATCCCGCGGGCGGCGCGGGCCGGTGCACCGTAGCACGAAACGTAGGCACGCCGGCCGCCATGGCCATGGCGGGCGATCCATCGGTCATGTCCGCAATGGCAGCGATGGCCTCGGCGACCGCGGGCGTGCCACAGCCGCTGCTGCGAACCGGTGCGGACGAAGGCGGCGCGGCCGAAGCCGCGCCGCTTGCCCGTCCCGCCGGCGGCAAGGGCGGGCGGCCGCCCGGGCCGTCGCGTGCGGACGCCGCCGCCTCGCGCTGGCTGGGCGCGCTGGCGATCGCCGCGCTGGTGCTGCTTGCCAATTTTGCTACATGGCGCGCGATGAATCCGCCGCTGCCGGCGCCGGACGCGCCGCCGCGGGTCGCCGGGCTCGCCTACAACGCCTTCCAGCGCTGGGAGAGCCCGCTCGCCCAGCGCTTTCCGACGCGCGAGGAACTCGCCGCGGACCTGCGCCTGCTGGCGCCGCTGACGCCGCGCCTGCGGACCTACAGCGCCGCCGAGTTCCCCGAATTGCCTGCGCTGGCGCAGCAGTTCGGCCTGCGCCTGAGCCTAGGCGTCTGGCTCGACCACCGGCTGGCCAACAACGAGCGCGAAATCGCGGCGGCGGCGCAGGCGGCACGCGAACATGGCAGCGTCGAGCGCGTGATCGCCGGCAACGAGACCCAGCTGCACGGCAAGCTGGCGCCGGCCGTGCTTTACGCCTACCTCGACCGGCTGCGCGCCGAACTGGCGGTGCCGGTGTCCACCGCCGAGCCCTGGCACGTCTGGCTGCGCCAGCCGGAACTGGCCGCGCACGTCGATTTCATCACCGTGCACCTGCTGCCGTATTGGGAGGGCGTGCCGGTCGAAGCCGCGGTGGACGAGACCCTGCGCCGTTACGCCCAGGTGCAGGCGCGCTTTCCGGGCAAGCGCATCGTGATCGGCGAAATCGGCTGGCCCAGCGGCGGTGCGGCGGTCGGCGTGGCGCGGCCGACGCCGGCGGCGCAGGGCCTGTTCGTGCGTTCCTTCCTGGCGCGCGCGCAGGTGTCCGGCCTCGACTACTACCTGATGGAGGCCGTCGACCAGCCCTGGAAACACGCCACCGAAGGGGCCGTCGGCGCACACTGGGGCATGCTGGACGCGGGGCGGCAGCAGAAGTTCGAGCTCGCCGGCCCGCTCTACGCCGACCCCTACTGGCAAACCAAAGTCGCCATCGCCTCGGCCGTCGGGCTGGCGGCCATGCTGCCTTTCCTGCTGGTCTTCGCCGGCATGCGACTGTCGGCGCGCGTGGCCTTCGCGATCATCGCCCAGGCCGCGGTTTCGTTCGCCGTGCTGCTGGGCACGCTGCCGCTGGACAATTACCTGCGCCTGCCGGATCTCGCCGTGCTGGCGCTGCTGGTGCCGGCGCTGGGCTTCATGGCGGCGATCCTGCTGACGCAGACCTTCGAGTTCGTCGAGCTGTTCTGGGAAGGCAGCCTGCGCCGGCACGCGGCGCCGCGACCGCTGCCCGCCGGCGCCACGCCGCCTTTCGTCAGCATCCACGTGCCCTGCTGCAACGAGCCGCCGGCGATGGTGAACGCCACCATCGACAGCCTGCTGGCGCTGGACTGGCCCGCGCATGAAATCCTGATCATCGACAACAACACCGCCGATCCGGCGCTGTGGCTGCCGGTGCAGGCGCATGTGCGGCAGCGCCTGCAGGAGCGCGCAGCGACCGGCGGCCGTGGTCCGGCGCTGCGCTTCTTCCACCTGCCGGCGCACCCCGGCTTCAAGGCCGGCGCGCTCAACTTCGCGCTGGAACAAACCGATGCGCGGGCGGCATGGATTGCCGTGGTCGATGCCGACTACCTGGTGCAGCCGGAGTGGCTGCGCGAACTGGCCGGCCATTTCGGCGATCCGTCGGTGGGCATCGTGCAGGCACCGCAGGCCCACCGCGACTGGCAGGACCGGCCGCTGCGACGCATGATGAACTGGGAATACGATGGCTTCTTCCGCATCGGCATGCACCACCGCCACGAGCGCGACGCCATCGTCCAGCACGGCACCATGACACTGATCCGCGCCGCGGCGTTGCGCCGGGCCGGCGGCTGGGACCCGGCCTGCATCTGCGAGGACACCGAGCTGGGCCTGCGCCTGTTCCGCCAGGGGCTGCGCGCGGTCTATGTCGATCGCGTATTCGGCACCGGGCTGGTGCCGGCCGACTTCGGCGCCTACCGGCGCCAGCGCCAGCGCTGGGCGCAGGGCGCGATGCCAATCCTGCGCCGGCATGACGGCGCGCTGTGCGGCGATTCGCCGCTGCGCCCCGGGCAGCGCTACCACTTCGTCGCCGGCTGGCTGCCGTGGATCGGCGATGCCCTGCACCTGGTCTTCAGCTTCGCGGCGATGGCATGGACCCTGGGCTTCCTTTTCGCGCCCCACCGGTTCGGCCTGCCGACCGCGCTGTTCGTGGTGCCGCTGGCGGTGTTCTTCCTCGCCCGCCTGGTGCTCGGGCCGCTGCTCTACTGGCGCCGCGTGCCCTGTTCCGCGGCGGGCATCGCCGGCGCCGCGCTGGCCGGCATGGGCCTGTCGCACAGCGTCGCGCGCGGCATCCTCGCCGGACTGCTCGGCCGCCGCGCCGTGTTCCATGTCACGCGCCGCGTTGCCCCGGCGGCGCCGGCGGAAACACCGGTGTCGGCAGGAAAGCGCGGCTGGCTGGCCGACGTGCGCGAGGAAGCGGCGCTGCTGCTCGGCCTGCTCGCCTGCATCGCCACCCTGGCCGTGCACCGCGAACCCGGCGACACGGCCTTGGCGATGTGGATGCTGGTGCTCGGCATGCAGTCCCTGCCCTACGCCGCCGCGCTGGCCTGCGCCCTGCAGTCCCGCCTCGATAGCCGGCCGGGCTGAGCACGAGGGCAACCGCAAAAAGTCGACGCTGGCGACACGGCGACGAAGACCCGATAAAGCAGCCAGCAAAACACAAAGATTGACTGTGCCCATTATGGGCATTACCATTCCCATAATGGGCATGACAACTAAAACCCCTTCCATGCAGACCAGTCTCGCCGACGCTCTGTTCTCCGGCACGCAGCAGCGGGTGCTGGGTCTGATCTTCGGCCAGCCTCAGCGCAGCTTCTACGCTACGGAGCTGATCGGGCTTACCGGCGCCGGCTCGGGCGCAGTGCAGCGCGAGCTGGCGCGGTTGGCACAAAGCGGGTTGGTGACGGTGCGCCCGCTAGGCAACCAGAAACATTACCAGGCCAATCCCGATTCGCCCATCCATGCCGAGCTTTGCGGCATTGCGCAGAAGACAGTCGGCCTCGCCGAACCGCTACGCGAGGCGCTGGCCCCGTTGGCGAAGAGGATCGCTGCCGCCTTTGTCTATGGCTCGGTGGCCAAGCGGCAGGACACGGCGGCGAGTGACATCGACCTGATGCTGATCAGTGACAAATTGAGCTACGCCGATGTGTTTGCAGGGCTGGAAGAAGTCGGTGCCCGGCTGGGCCGGCCGGTAAATCCGACCCTGATGACCCGCAAGGAACTCGCGAAGCGCATTGCCGACGACAATGCTTTCGTCACGCGGGTGCTGGCGCAACCCAAACACTGGCTGATTGGTAGCGACGATGACCTCGCCGTTTGAGAACCTCACCGGCTACGGCAAGCCACTGAAAGCAGAGCCGTCGGACGCAAAGGAGCTCGCCGGCCTGGTTCGTTCCGGTCGGGCACGGCTCAAGGATGCGACCAACGATCAGCTTTCGCTCGAAAGCCGTTTCGATCTGGCCTACAACGCGGCACATGCACTGTGCCTGGCGGCGTTGCGCCGGCAGGGCTACCGGTCGGCCAATCGCTATATCGTCTTCCAGTTGCTGCCGCACACACTCAGCCTCGGTCCCGATATCTGGCGCGTCCTTGCCAAGTGTCACGACGTCCGCAACCTCGGCGAGTATGAGGGCGACCTCAGCGTCGACGAACGCCTGGTTGCCGATCTGGTTGCTGCCTGTCGGAAAGTGGCGGCAAAACTCGACGCATTGCCACCTCAATGAACCACGCTGAAAATGCGGCAGGGTGTTGCCGAGGCCAGATGGCGCTGTAGTGGTTACCTGGCTTTCGACGCCAGCTTGACGGTTTCGCCGGCGATCATGAAACGGCCACGGCCGCGGTGGTGCAGCGTGCGCGGGTCCTTGCAGGCGGTATCGACCCAGGCCTGCTGCACTTCGAGCACGAAGAAGTTGTAGCGGTTCACCAGCCGCGTATCGGCGACGCGGCATTCGAGGCTGGCGTAGCACTCGGCGATCAGCGGCGCGGCGACAGTCTTCGCCGGCAGCGGCGTCAGGCCGAAGCGCCGGAACTTGTCCACGCGGCGCCCCGAGGTATTGCCGCAGCCGATGACCTTGTCCGCGATGTCCGCGGTGGGGATGTTGATGACGCATTGCCGGGTCGCCATCAGCGCCTCGAAAATCAGGTGGCGGCCGCTGACGAGACAGCCGACCAGCGGCGGCTCGAATTCCATCATCATGTGCCAGGACATGGCCATCACGTTCAGCTTGCCCTTGTGGGCCGTGCTGAGCAGCACCACGGGGCCCGGTTCGAGCAGGCCGTAG
>JADYZH010000138.1 GCA_020853215.1 Sulfuritalea sp.
CCTGCAAAGCCGTGTACCTCGGTTCGATTCCGGGTCGCGCCTCCAGTGTTTCGTCCGTTTCGAGCGTTTCTCGGGCCCGGATGGTGAAATTGGTAGACACAAGGGACTTAAAATCTTCTGTTCGTATAGCATTGCTGCCTGTTGTGGCTTATGTGCGTAAAATGTGCGTAACAGGGGGTGAGCATGGGCAGCATTGTCGAGACAAGGAAGACCGGCCGAGACGGTAAGGAGTACACCCAGTTCAGGGCGCACGTTCGCCGGCAGGGGTTTGCTCCCAAGTCGAAGGTATTTCGCGCCAAGCGTGACGCGCAGGACTGGTTGCGCAACAACGAGTCCGACGCGACTCTCAAAAAGGCCGGGCAAGGCAAGCGTCTCGACGAACTGCTTGATGATTTCGTCGCCCTGGGTGAGTGCGGATATGCTCGGCTGTCTCACCTCGATTTCTGGCGCGAGCAATTCGGCGCCAGCAGGGTTGCCGAGATTTCACACGGCGACATTGCCGGCGCGATTCTGAAACTCAGGCAACGCACCGCGATGCGCAGCTCACCAGGCGGCAACCTGCCGACCGAGCGCAAACTGGCCAACTCCACCGTCAACCGCTACACCTCTACCTTGTCGGCGGTCTTTTCGTTTGCACAGGCACATGGTGTTATCGACACGCACCCGATGAAAGGCGGCAAGGTCCGTAAGCTCAAGGAAGGCCCGGGCCGGCTGCGTATCCTGACCGACCAGGAAGAGGCCCGATTGCTGGAAGTTGCAAAGGAAAGCGAGTGGCCAATGATGTGGCTGTACCTGCGCATGCTACTGACGACCGGCGCGCGCCGATCCGAAGTCAATTACCTGCGCTGGCGCGATGTGAATCTCGCCGAAAGCATCGCCATTCTGCCGACGACCAAAAACGGGCATGCGCGAGCGCTGCCCCTGGTCTCCGATGTCAAGGCGGCGCTCGCCGCTGCGGCCAAGGTCAAGCCGCTGCACTCCGATTTTGTCTTCTACGATCCGGCGCGGCCGGCGCGGGCGAAGCCCGTAGAGACCGCCTGGAAGGCATGCCGCAAAGCGGCCGGCCTCGACGACGGCGAAGTCGTGCTGCATACGACCAGGCACTCGG
The DNA here is from genome assembly GCA_020853215.1 of Sulfuritalea sp. Lineage (GTDB taxonomy): Bacteria > Pseudomonadota > Gammaproteobacteria > Burkholderiales > Rhodocyclaceae > Sulfuritalea. The sequence goes on from JADYZH010000138.1 coordinate 1,109, forward strand.
CTATCACCAAGCTGGTGAAGGGCGGCGCGAACCTGGCGCAGGTGGCTGTCGTCTCCGGTCACCGCACGCTGGCGATGCTGAAGCGTTACGAACACCTTGCAGCGCAGGATGCTGTCGACCTCGCTGAGCGGCTGCTCAGCGGGAACAAGAGCAACACTTCCGCCTGACAGACATTAACGGAGAAAAGACCATGAAAAAACCAACTCAAAAGCACCCAGCTAGGCCGGCTGAACGTCGTCGCCTGACCCTTACCAGCGACCAACTTTCACGCCTCATGGAAGGCATGCCAGAGAGATATCGAGGCTTTGTGCGAATTGCGGTAGAGAAGAAGACCCCCCTCTCCGCGAACGGACTGTCCGACGTCGAGAGAATGAAAGTAATAGGTGCGTTCAAGAAAGCGCGGGATGCTGCATCCCTACCTGAAATGATTTTCCATGACCTAACGCGGGCGACCGTTTGTTAGATGGGCTAGCGCGAACCAAGATTAAAGACCGCTGCCTGACGGACTCAGGCAAAAAAGCGGGCCGGGAAGGCGATACGAGCGCTGATCCCGGCCCTAACCACGAAGCACCTACAAGGAGATGCAAACATGGCTGCCATTGATTCTAAGCAAGACTTGCAAGCACCGATAGCTGGAACACGGAAGACGCAATTCAAGAAGTTCTTTTCCTGTAACCCTAACCAGGATGCGTTGTTCGCCATCAATGCCGATATTGATCTGGATGATGCGCTGGAACAGGCTTCAACGTTTTTGAGCTCGGCTGAAAAAGTTGTCCGTGACTTGGCAATGATGAATGGGGGCAACGAAAGCGCATTTGCGGCGCTGTACCTGGTTCAAATGTCCAAGGCGTTGGTTGATGCTTCGATCTTGTCCGAAGCAAGGGAAGGCGGTGCAGCATGAATTCGCCGATTATGCGTAATGGGTTCGAATGCGTAACGCGGACAGATGGCGAGGCCAATATGATTTGTGCCTACAGCGATCTTGTACACATTCAGGCATTGTTTGCGGCGATTACACGCCTAGCGGAAACCCCACATTCGCAGAGCTATGTCGCGCAACTGTCAAAGCTTGGAGAGGAAATAGCCGACCGCCTTTCCAACGATGTTGATGTGCTTCGCGAGAGAATCGTAAAGGCCGGTCTAGTTGGTGACCTTGTCGCCGAAGGGGCGGCGCAATGACCTGCCAAATTGATCAAGAGTCTATTCGTTGCCTACGGAAGGTAATTATCACGGGGTTGTCTAGCTATGGCGAAGTTGAGCGGCTATCCGACCGATGGGAGAGTTTGCAAGGTGAGGGGCAACAACCGAGCCGCGAACTAAAGCCAGTTCATCCAACTGGCAGTGCTGATACGGTAGGCGATTTCGCCGATGCACTGGCTTATCTCGATGTGTTCGAGAGCGAGTTGCGTGCGGACTGAGGATGAGCGCCGCATCGGGTAATGTCCGGAAGCGGGACATTTAAAGGTGGCCGCAGCTCACCTTTAAATACCCGCTTTTCGGGTATTTATTACGGCACTGCGCCGCATTTGCAGGGGGGCGATATGACGGGAAAGAACACAGCGAAAAACGGCCTGCACCCGAGCGGCGGGGGGTGGGTGAGCGGTCGGGCGATCCAGATAGGGCAGAAGTGCGCCACAACACTTTCTGGCGCACTTGGGAGGGAGCTGACCACTCAAGAGGTAATGGAGATCGAGCATGGTCTGGCGATCCAGTGGACGCTCAAGGCAAGCCACGACGATAAAGTTTCGCGGCAGTCTGTGAAGACAACCCTGAAATACATCGCCGACTGTGCCGAGGACGATGTGCACGAGGCTTACCAAAATTGCGATACGACAACGGGCGCAGAAATTGGCTGTGCGTTGTCAGCGGCGGGCATATACGAATCGAGCGCTGCGTCGCCGGCCGCGATACAAAGCGCGGCCAAGGCTGCGCTGCTCTCGGTCATGTCCCTAGAATCTAAGGGGGGAGCGCCTGCCAAGGGCTATCAACAAATGCTGGCGGAATGGTGCATCCGGTCATGGAAATACTACGGCCAGACAAATTGCGCCGTGTGGTTCAAGGATGAAAGCGGCGATCATTCCCCGCTACTCACCTGGACGTTGACATTGTTCTCGACGATCGAGAAGCGCCCATTCGACCGGCGCAAGGCTGAGCGCCTTCTGGTGGCTGCGATCAAGGCAGGGAAGGTTTCTACCGTATGACGTAAGGGAGCGCACTCTCTAGCATGGCCTTGCTTTCCAAAACAAAGGAACAAGACCATGAACACCGACAGCACCACGGGCGCAGCGCCCGACACCCTGAAGCTTGACGACCTCTATACGCTAGAGGCGCTGGTCGCAGCATCGCCGAATGGCGCGCTCAGTATCACCAATCTGCGCTGGCAACTCCGGCACCGTCACGAGACCGGCCTCGACGCCTGCGTGGTGAGCAACGGGAAGCAACTGCTTATCAGTAAATCCCGTTATGAGCGCTGGCTGGTGACCAGGATCGAGCGGAGCATTCGCACCAACGGCGCAGCGGCATAGGCCATGAAAAGCCACCAGGGGGCGCCGCACGGCCCGAAGACTTGGACTGTTCGCGAGGGTAGCGGTAGCCCGGCACTTTCCGTCCTGCCGTTGCGTGGAGCGGTAAGCAAGGCACTAGGTGACGAACTGATCCGCAATGGCTGCGGCGACCATTGCGGCGAGTGCGAAAAGCCTTTCACGGCTGTCCGCAAGGCGCGTGGAATCGGGCGCGTAACTCACCTTGCCCCGGCCAGCGGGCTCTACTGCACGGCCTGGCTGCTGTGCGGCGCCTGCACTGCTGCAATGCGGGCCAATGGCAACAAGGTGAGCGCCAAGCTACTTGCCGAGGCACGCGAGGCCGCGAAGGCCGGCATGCTGATGGCGATGCCGGCAGGAGGAAGCGCCTGATGATCGAACTCGACCAGGCGCACCGCTTCCTTGATCTGATGGCCGAGGGTGAGCCGGTGACATTCCAGACCTTCGGCGACGCCAGCAAGTCGCGCTCACTGGCGCGGATACTTCACGGCGGTCTCGATCAGTATGCTGCCGAACTGTCGGAGCTGAGTGCGCGCGGAGCCGGCGTTTTCTGGATGGTCAATTACGGCGACGGCAAGGGGCGCGCGGCCGGCAACGTGACTGGCATTCGCGCGCTGTTCGTTGATCTAGACGGCGCGCCATTGGAGCCGGTGCTGGCTGCTGGCCCGGAGCCCCACGCGGTAATTGAATCGAGCCCTGGCCGGTTTCATGCCTACTGGGCTGTTGCCGATTGCCCGCTTGACCGTTTCGCGCCCCTGCAGCGGGCTCTGGCCGGGCGCTTCAACGGCGACATCACGGTGCACGATCTGCCGCGCGTCATGCGCCTGCCTGGCCTCGTACATCGCAAGGGCGCGCCATTCGTGACGCGCATCCTGTCCTTGGCAGCGATACAGCCCTACCCGGTGCAGACCATAATCGACGCACTGGCGCTGGACGAAGTAGGCACAACCAAAACCCGCAGCGCACCGGCTACGCAGCCCGCTGGCGCGATCATCGCCGGCGGTCGGAACAACGCCCTGGCGCGCATGGCGGGGACGATGCAGCGCAAGGGCATGACCCTGACGGCCATCGAGGCGGCGCTGATTGCCGAGAATGCCGCCCGCTGCTCGCCGCCCCTGGCTGATGACGAAGTGCGCGGCATTGCGCGCAGCGTGAGCCGCTATCCCGCCTCGTCGCCGGCCTCGACGGCACCGTTACCTGCCGACGAACCGGCGGAGTATGTCTGGCCTGATCCGATCCAACCAGGCGCGCGGCAAACGCCGGATATTCCTGCCGACATTCTTCCTGGCATTTTTGGCGAGTTTGCTGCAGCGGTTGCCGGAAGCACGCAGACACCGCCGGCCATCGCGACGCTGTTCATTGTGGCCATCCTGGGTGCGGTGCTGCAGGGGCGTAAAGAGGTATCACCATTCAATGATGGCTACCTTGAGCCGGTCGCATTGTGGGTGTTGATCTGCTACGCGGTCGGCGGGCGAAAAACCGCAGTCTGGAATGCCTGCATGGCTCCGCTGATATATGCCGAGAAGCTGTTCGCTGATCGTGCCAGAGCTGAGATTCATCGTCGATATGCTGCGCGGGAAGTGGCGACCAAGCGCATCGAGAAGTTGAAACAGGACGCTGCGCGGGCTGATGACGCGAACATTCGCGCAAGGTTTCAAGACGAGATCAAGCGGGAGTTGGACGAGATGCCCGACGAATTGAAGTCGCCGCGCATCCATACCGGTAACGCTACTCCCGAAAAAACCGAAACGATGATGGCCGATCAGGGCGGCAAGCTGTTCATTTCCAGCGAGGAGTCGGACACGTTACTAAATATGACCGGCGCCCTTCGCGGCGGCATCGCGAGCAATGACGTTTATCTCAAAGGGCATGCAGGGTCGGCGATCCGTGTCGATCGCCAGGGGCGCGAGGCACACCTTGACCGGCCTGCGCTGAGTATCGGCTTGATCGTTCAACCAGAGACCTTCGCCGAATTGGCGGCCGGAAGGCGCATGCGTGCCAATGGCATGTTGGCGCGGTTCCTGTATGCCATTCCGAAGTCGAACATTGGGACACGTGATGTGCGCCAGCGCAAGCCGATCCCGCGCGACCTCGAAGAGGGGTATCACCGCGCCATCATGGCGCTGCTTGAAGGCTACGAACTGCGCGATCAAGAGCCGCGTGTGTTGCCATTTACCGCCGACGCGCTGGAGCCCTGGCTGGCATTTTCCGACGGTGTTGAGAAGCACCAGGGCGAGGGCGGCAGGTTCGAGGCAATCAGTGATTGGACGTCGAAGCTGCCCGGCGCTGCCGCGCGCCTGGCTGCCGTGTTCCAGATCGCCGCGCATGGGCTCGATAGTCATGCGGTGGGGCTTGCTGCCGTCGAACGTGCGCTTGACCTGTGCCGGCTGCTGATACCCCACGCCGAGGCCGCGTTCTCGATGCTCGGGTCAGACGACACCGACGTCGACGCCCTGGCCGTACTGCGATGGATCAAGGCAGGCGACAGGCGCGACTTCACCAGGCGCGACGCGCAGCGGGCAATGCATGGGCGGTTCAGCAAGGTGGAGCGCCTGGAGCGCGCCCTGGCTGCCCTGCGCGACCTGTACATCATCAGCGGGGAGAAGAAGGCCTCGACCGGCGGGCGGGCCTCTGCCTTCTACCTGGTCAATCCGAAGCTCTACGCGGTGAAGGGCTCGATATGAACCCTTCTGCCACCAAAAGCCATTTGTCAGTAGACACAAAAAATAAGCATTTTCTTTTCTATCAGGAAGTTATGCATTCGCCTGCGGTGACAGTGACAGAAGTGACAAAAGATTGCCGAGTGCTTCTGTCCCTTTTGTCACTGTCACTGGAGCAAGAGGGCGCACCGATGGGTAGGAGGCGGGCTATATGTCTGCCTCCTCCAAACACCAGACCGCGCTCTCCTCACTCTTCGCATAACCGCGTAATTGATAGGGGGGGGTATCGAGTCTCTGGAGGGTCAACGAACAGGACCGTCTGCTTAATCAAATTTTTACGAGCGCAGATTTTGAACTTTTTGTTTCAAGACCTGCGGATTAATTAGGGGGGGGTATGAATCCGATCAATCAATTCAATGAAAGGAAGTGAGCAATGAAATGCCTGAAGTGTGAAACCGAACTGCCGGAGCAACAGGGCGCCGGCCGTCCGCGAAAGTATTGCAGCGATGCCTGCCAGCGAGCTGCAGCGCTGGAGATCAAACGCCTTGATTCGAGAATCGCCAAATTGGAGCGCGATGAATCGACCTGGCGCGTACGCGGCGCCGACGGCTACGCCAAAAACGCGGCCCACGAGATCAAACGCCTCGAGGCCCGACTCGTGCAACTGGTTGCTGCAGACGCTGAAGGAGGAGATCTATGACCGATTCACAAGCACTACATCAACTGATCGGCGCCGCCCGGGACATGCTCCAGACCGGCTGCGAATTCGCGCGGCGGGATTCGCCGGAGGCCTTCGCCGCCGTATGCGCGCAGATCGGCAAAGACCGGCCCGCGCGGATCGAGGTGACGCTGGGCAATCCCGTAACGGTTCGCGCCGTGGCAATCGACGACGAGGGCGAGGATCTGGTCCAACTGTTCGAAATGACTGCACGGCTAAACCGTGTGCCAGATGCAACCAGGAAAGGAGCTCACTGATGAACACGAAAGCCGAGCGCATCATCGCGCTACTCAACGAAACGCGCCAGGCGGCGCCTGCCGACAAGCTGCACGAACTGACGGCCGCCATCGCCGGCGCGACCGTCCAGGAGGCCGCCTACGGGCTGGCGGCCTATTGCCGTGGCCTGGTAATCGCCGCGCAGCAAGTCACGGCGCTGCAGCGCGATACGCTGGTCGCGCAGATCGAGCGTAAGCGCTCTATAGACGACGTCTAGCCGTCGGCGACGGGAACCGCGAAACTCGTGCCCACGAGAACGTGAGTGGGCACGAGATGGTGAGAGACGAGAAATTGGCCAGGCGACTGGTGGTGCGACG
>JADYZH010000139.1 GCA_020853215.1 Sulfuritalea sp.
TCGACCTCGGCGGCAGCAAGATCGAGATCATCGTGCTCGGCGACGATGGCGAAGCCCTGCTGCGCGAGCGCGTGGCGACGCCGCAGGGAGACTACGCGGCGACGCTGGCGGCCGTCGCCGGGCTGGTTGATGCCACAGTGAAAAAAGTCGGCGCCGGCGATACGGCGATCCGCGTCGGCATCGGCATCCCCGGCGCCGAGTCGCGTGTCACGGGCCTGATCAAGAACGCCAACTCGACCTGCCTGATCGGCAAGCCGCTCAAGCGCGACCTCGAAGCGGCACTGGGGCGCGAAGTACGCCTCGCCAACGACGCCAACTGCTTCGCGCTGTCGGAAGCCGTCGATGGCGCCGGCGCCGATGCGCCGGTGGTGTTCGGCGTGATCCTCGGCACCGGCGTCGGCGGCGGCATCGTCATCGACGGCAAGGTACTCACCGGCGCCAATGCCATCGCCGGCGAGTGGGGGCACAACCCGATGCCGGGCGAACACCACACCGATGTCTGCTACTGCGGACGCAAGGGCTGCATCGAGCTGTACCTTTCCGGTCCCGCCCTCGCCCGCGATCATCGCCGTGTCGCCGGCGCCGACTTTCAAGCAATTGAAATCGCAGGACATGCCGCGAACGGCGACACGCAATGCGAGACCACCCTGCAACGCTACGAGGCGCGGCTGGCGCGCGCGCTGGCGCAAGTCATCAACATCCTCGATCCCGATGTCATCGTGCTGGGTGGCGGACTTTCAAACATGGATCGGCTTTACCAAAACGTGCCGCGTCTGTGGGGCGAGCACATTTTTTCCGACCGGGTGGCGACAAGACTGCTCAAGCACCGCCACGGCGATTCGTCCGGCGTGAGGGGAGCCGCCTGGCTATGGAACTGATCGCACCTGTCATCGTCAGCGGCCTGTTCGCCGGCCGCGTCGGCCTGCTGCCGGGTGAGAGCCGCGGCAGCGCGATCGCCAAGCAGGCGCTGGCGGCCGCGGTACGCATCGAAATCGACGGGCTGGTCGGCGACGAGCATGCCGACCCGCGCGCCCACGGCGGCCCGGAAAAGGCCGTGCACCTGTTCCCGCAGGAACACCATGCGGCGCTGGCCCGCGCCTTTCCCGACGCGCGCCACCTCGTTCCCGGCGGGCTCGGCGAGAACCTGTCGACCGCCGGCATCACCGAGGACACCGCCTGCATCGGCGACGTCTTCGCGCTGGGCACGGTGCGCCTGCAGATCGCCCAGCCGCGCACGCCCTGCTGGAAGATCGATGCGCGCTGCGGCATCGAGGGCGTTGCCGCCCACGTCGCCGAACACGGCATCGCCGGCTGGTATTTCCGCGTCCTGCAGCCGGGCGAATGCGCGGCCGGCGATGCCCTGATCCATCTCGAGCGAGCGCCGGCCGCGGTCAGCCTGACGCGCTTCAACCGCACCCTGCGCGAGCACCGCCCGGCGCTGGCTGCGCTCGAACGCATGGCGACGGCGCCGGGCCTGGCAGCGGACTGGGTGCGCAAGATCCGCGAGCGCATGGCGCGCCTCGCCGATTACGGGGATGCGCGATGAACCTCTGGCTGCGCATCTTCCTGCCCTTCGCCGCGGGCTATTACTTTTCCTACTTCCTGCGCAACGTCAATGCGGTGATCGCGCCGGAACTGACGCGCGAACTCGGTGTCTCGGCCGCCGACCTCGGCCTCCTGACCAGCGCCTACCTGCTCGCCTTCGGCGCCGTGCAATTGCCGCTCGGCCTCGCCCTGGACCGCTACGGCCCGCGCCGGGTCGAAGCCTCGCTGCTGCTGATCGCCGCCGCCGGCTGTGCGCTGTTCGCCGTTGGCGACTCGCTGACCGAACTGGCGGTCGCGCGGGCGCTGATCGGGCTCGGCGTTTCGGCCTGCCTGATGGCCTCGTTCAAGGCCTTCGGCCAGTGGTTCGGCCTCGAACGCCAGGCCTCGCTCAATGCCGCCATCATGGCCGCCGGCGGCCTTGGAGCGCTGACCGCCTCGACCCCGCTGTCCTGGGCGATCCCGCAATTCGGCTGGCGCGCCGTGTTCATCGTGCTGGCCGTGGCCGGACTGGCCGCCGCCGCGGGCATTTTCAGCACGCCGGACAAGCCGGCCGGCGCCGCGCCGGAACCGCTCTCCGGCCAGCTTGCGGGCCTCGCGCAAGTTCTCGCCAGCCGCGCCTTCTGGCGTTACGCGCCGCAATCGACGCTGATCATCGGCGGCTTCCTGGCCTTGCAGGGGCTGTGGGCCGTGCCCTGGCTGATGAACTTCGCCGGCCTGTCGCGCGAGGCGGCCGCCCACCATCTGCTGCTGATGGGCAGCGGCATGCTCGCCGGCTTCCTCGGCATCGCCTTCGGCGTGGCGCCGCTCAAGGCGCGCGGCATCGGTCCCGGCCTGCTGCTGAAATTCGGCATGGGGCTGGGCTTGCTGGCGACGCTGCTCATCGTGTCCGGCATCGGCCCGAGCGAACCGCTGTGGCTGGCGCTGGGCCTGGTGTTCTCGGTCGGCAACCTGGCCTATGCGCTGCTGCAGGGCGACTTCGACGCCGCGCTGGCCGGCCGCGTGAACACCGCGCTGAACCTGATGGTGTTCGTCGGCGCCTTCTGCATCCAGTGGGGCTTCGGCGCCCTGGTGGATGCCTTGCAGGCCGGCGGTTATGCGATGCGCGTCGCCTACCAGATGACTTTCGGCGGGCTGCTGGCGTTGCAGGTGGCGAGCTGGCTCTGGTTCATCGCTAGCGGACGGGTACGAAAAAAATAGGGAAACCCGCCTCCATTCAAGCCACGGCCGAGACGCTTACGTCTGATTCAGCTGCAATTCCGCCCATCTAAGCTTCCTTTCGGTTGCATCGCCGGGCGCTTATGATCCACAATTCGATCCGTTCCCGCCTTCTCTTTCCAAGGAATCCCGATCTTCATGCATGACACGCCCGCCTACACTCCAAGCGAAGCCGCCCGAATTCTCGGACTGCCCGTCGCGACCCTGAAAGCCTGGAGCTTTGGGCAAACCAATCGCATCCCCTCGGGCGAGGTCCGAAAGTTCCATGCCGTCATTCGCCCGGCCGACGCCCGGCACCGTCTGCTTTCATTCGCGAATCTGTGCGAATTGCATGTCCTGTCGGCGATTCGGCGCAAGCACAAAGTTTCCTTGCCCAAGGTCCGCGCCAGCGTCGACTATGTAAAGAGAAAGCTGGGTTCCGAACGTCCCTTGCTCGATCGTGATTTCAAGACGAACGGCATCGATCTGTTTGTCACCCATGCATCGACGCTGCTCAATGTCTCGCGCCAGGGACAAGAAGCGCTCCGGGGCGAGTTTGAACACGCTTTGGCGCGGATCGAGCGCGACCGCAGCGGCACCCCGATCCGTTTGTTCCCCTACAGTCGCAGTTCGATGGCCGACAAGAATCAGCCAAAAACGGTGGTGATCGATCCGCGCCTGGCCTTTGGCCGACCCGTGATTTCGGAAGTCGCGGTGCCGACCGCCATCATTATCGACAGATTCCGCGCCGGCGATTCGGTAACGGAGATGGCGGGCGACTACGGTGTCGGCAAAGAGGAAATCGAGGAAGCACTCCGCTTCGAGCAGCGCCTTGCCGCCTGATTCGGTTCGCGCGGCACCGTTCCTGTTCATCGACCGCTGCGCCTGGAGTCGTCGACTCGACGATGCGCTGAGGCAGGCGGAAATCCCGTTCATAGCCCACCGCGAACGTTTCGCGCCTGCCTGTCCCGATACCGAGTGGCTGAGCGTCGCCGGCCGCGAAGGCTGGATCGTGATTACCCGCGATCAGGCGATACGCCGCAAGCCGAACGAGCTGCAAGTTTTCCGTGACGCAAAGGTCATCCTCTTTGCCCTGGCTTCGGGCAACGCCACCGCCGCAGATACCGCCAGGCTGGTGGTAGAGCTTTACCCGAGGATTCTGTGCAAGGCGGCAGCGGCGACACCGCCTGCCATGTTCTCCGTCACGCTTGCGGGTGGCATCAACCCGGTGCGGTAGGTACGAGGCTGGTCAGCCGCTGATACAGCTCGAAAAGGAAGGCGACCCGTTCGCGGTCGCTGTTCCATTTCGATTTCGCACCGAGCGCTTTGGCATCCGCCGCGTAGGCGGCATCGACGGCGCGGTCGAGGGCTTGATGCGCTTTCACCAAGGCGGGCGGCATCAGGTCGGGGTCGTAGAGCGTCGCCAGCGTCGTCGCCGCGTCGCGCTTGAATTCGGCCGCGCGGGCATCGAGCACGGCCTGCGCGGCGGCTTCGAGCTCGGCGGCCTGCTTTTCCGTCGGTGCCGTGGGCCAGGGGAAGTTGTTGTAGACGATCTGGGCCGAATAACGATAGCGGCTTTCCAGTCGTCCCGCGACGTGGCGTATCCAGGCGTTGTGCATGGACGACGTGAGAATGCCGAAGTGGTAGCGAGTGGCATCGGGTACCACGAGGCAACTGTTATTCGCAATTTGCGTCGTTTCAAAAAACCCAATGGGAATGAACTGTCGGCGCTCCGAAGAATGAGCTGGTATCAACAGGTAGGCAGTTTTCGGCTGTCGAATCTCGCCGAAAAGCGTAGGCGTCGCGGCCAGTGCGCGGGTGGTTTCCCGGCTGCTGGCCGCGCGCAATTGCCTGACCGCCGCCACCCGTTCGGCAACCGCGGGCATGGCCTTGACTTCCGCCGCCGGGCAATCGGGCAGCCAGAGACACCAGCGCGCAACGCCATTGATGAATTCTTCGGCGCCCATGAATGGACGTAGCCATTTCGCTGCCTGCGGTTCAATGCGCAACAGCTCCGTTTTGTCGGCATCGGAGAGCAGCAAATTCCCGCCGTCATTGGGCATGCTGCCGAAAACGATGGGTGGCACCGGCGATATCGGCTGCCGCCGCGAGGGCAGTATGGTTTCGACGGCATCGACCAGATAGGGATTGATGCTGGCCGCCTTCACCTCGTGCGGCTCGCCGTCGACCGTGTCGTATTCGAAAAGTCGGCGCTGGCGGGACGGCGCGGTGCCGAATCCGACGATCACGCAATGTACCGCCGCCTTGCCCGGCGCTTCGTTCATCCATTGAAAAGTGCGATGGGCGAACTGGATGTGCAGCCCCTGGTTCAGCAGCCAGCCCCAGAGCACGCCGACCTGTTCGCCCTGCGTGATGCTGTTGGTCGAGACAAAGGCACAGCGCACGGCCCGACGTGACTTGATTTCGACTTCGGCGGCATCGAGGAACATGTCGTGCATGGCCGCCTCGCCCTTGCCGAAACGCACGTCCTTGAATTTCTTCTTCCCCGGTGCCGCGCGCTCGATGATCTGGCCGAAGGGATTGATCTCTGCCGTCAGATAGCGCGCCGCCTTGACATACCAGCCGGCGACAAAATCGAGCACGCCGGCGCCATGGATGCCGGTCATCACCGTCGCCAGGTCGGCTTTCTGCTCCGCGCTCTGGTGCTGCTTGCCGACGAAGGGCGGATTGCCGAGGATGTAGTTGAGCCGCGTCGGCGGCACGAACTCGGCCCAGTCGAGCTGCAAGGCGTTGCCGTGGCGGATATGCGCGCTCTTCACCAGCGGGATGCGCAGGATGGGCTCGCCGAAGATCTCGCTGGCCTCAATGTTCATCTGGTGGTCGGTCAGCCACATCGCGACCTGCGCCA
>JADYZH010000140.1 GCA_020853215.1 Sulfuritalea sp.
AGAACATCATCGCCAAGGAACGCCCGGATGCCGTGCTGCCGACCATGGGCGGCCAGACCGCGCTGAACTGTGCGCTCGACCTGGCCAGGCATGGCGTGCTGGAGAAATACGGCGTCGAAATGATCGGGGCCAGCAAGGAGGCCATCGACAAGGCCGAAGACCGCGAGAAATTCAAGCAGGCGATGACCCGCATCGGCCTCGGTTCGGCGCGTTCGGGCATCGCCCACAGCATGGAGGAAGCGCAGCAGGTGCAAGGCGCCATGGGTTTTCCCACCATCATCCGGCCGTCCTTTACCATGGGCGGTTCGGGCGGCGGCATCGCCTACAACCAGGAAGAATTCGTCGAGATCTGCAAGCGCGGTCTCGAAGCCTCGCCGACCAAGGAACTGCTGATCGAGGAATCGCTGCTCGGCTGGAAAGAGTACGAGATGGAGGTGGTGCGCGACCACAAGGACAACTGCATCATCATCTGCTCGATCGAGAACCTCGATCCGATGGGCGTGCATACCGGCGACTCGATCACGGTCGCTCCGGCGCAGACCTTGACCGACCGCGAATACCAGATCATGCGCAACGCCAGCATCGCCGTGCTGCGCGAGATCGGCGTCGATACCGGCGGCTCCAACGTGCAGTTCGCCATCAACCCGAAGAACGGCGCGATGGTTGTGATCGAGATGAATCCGCGCGTGTCGCGTTCCTCGGCGCTGGCGTCGAAGGCGACCGGTTTCCCGATTGCCAAGGTGGCGGCCAAACTCGCCGTCGGCTATACCCTCGACGAACTGAAGAACGACATCACCGGCGGCACTACGCCGGCTTCCTTCGAACCCTCGATCGACTACGTGGTGACCAAGGTGCCGCGCTTCGCCTTCGAGAAGTTTCCGATGGCCAATGATCGCCTGACGACGCAGATGAAGTCGGTCGGCGAGGTGATGGCGATCGGCCGCAGCTTCCAGGAGTCGATGCAGAAGGCGCTGCGCGGGCTTGAAGTCAGCGTCTATGGTTTCGACGAAATCGATGCCGATGTCGAGGAAATCAACCGCGAACTGGCCAGCCCGGGACCGCAGCGCATCTGGTATGTCGCCCAGGCATTCCGCGAGGGCCATTCGCTGCAGCAGGTGTTCGACCTGACCGGCATCGATCCCTGGTTCCTGGTGCAGATCGAGGACATCATCAAGATCGAGGCCTGGCTGGCCTCGCGCAACCTCGCCGAACTGGACGCAGAGACCCTGCGCGGCCTCAAGCGCAAAGGCTTCTCCGACCGCCGCATCGGCGCGAAAGTCGGCGCCGGCGAGACGGCGGTGCGCAAGCGTCGCCATGAATTGGGCGTGCGCCCGGTGTTCAAGCGCGTCGATACCTGCGCCGCCGAATTCGCCACGTCCACCGCCTACATGTATTCGACCTACGAGGACGAGTGCGAGTCGCGTCCCTCCGGCAGGAAGAAGATCATGGTGCTCGGCGGCGGTCCCAACCGCATCGGCCAGGGCATCGAGTTCGACTACTGCTGCGTCCATGCGGCGCTGGCGATGCGCGAGGATGGCTTTGAAACCATCATGGTCAATTGCAATCCGGAAACGGTCTCCACCGACTACGACACCTCCGATCGACTCTACTTCGAGCCGCTGACGCTGGAAGACATCCTCGAAATCGTCCATGTCGAACAGCCGGCCGGCGTCATCGTCCAGTTCGGCGGCCAGACGCCGCTGAAGCGGGCGCGTGACCTGGAAGCCAACGGCGTGCCCATCATCGGCACCACGCCGGACATGATCGACGCCGCCGAGGATCGCGAGCGTTTCCAACTGTTGCTGCACGACCTCGGCCTCAAGCAGCCGCCCAACCGTACCGCGCGCACCGAGACGGACGCGATCCGCCTGGCCGCCGAGATCGGCTATCCGCTGGTGGTCAGGCCGAGCTATGTGCTGGGCGGCCGTGCCATGGAAATCGTGCACGAGGAGAAGGACCTCGAGCGCTACATGCGCGAGGCGGTCAAGGTCTCCAACGATTCGCCGGTGTTGCTCGACCGCTTCCTCAACGACGCGATCGAAGTTGACGTAGACGCCCTCTGCGATGGCAGCCAGGTGCTGATCGGCGGCATCATGGAGCACATCGAACAGGCCGGCGTGCATTCCGGCGATTCCGCCTGCTCGCTGCCGCCGTTCTCCCTGAGCCGGGAGGTCCAGGACGAGCTGCGGCGCCAGACCGAGATGATGGCGCGGGGCCTCAATGTGGTCGGCCTGATGAATGTCCAGTTCGCCATCCAGAAGAATGCGCAGGGTCGCGGCGAGGATGTGGTGTACGTGCTGGAAGTCAATCCGCGCGCCTCGCGCACCGTTCCCTTCGTCTCCAAGGCCACCAGCCTGCCGCTGGCCAAGATCGCCGCACGCTGCATGGCCGGCCGTTCGCTGGCCGACCAGGGTGTGACGCGTGAAGTCATTCCGCCCTATTTTTCGGTCAAGGAAGCCGTCTTTCCCTTTATCAAGTTTCCCGGCGTCGACACCATCCTCGGACCCGAGATGAAATCGACCGGGGAGGTCATGGGCGTCGGCCGCACGTTTGGCGAGGCCTTCATCAAGTCGCAGTTCGCCGCCGGGACGCGCTTGCCCAAGTCCGGCAAGGTCTTCCTCAGTGTAAAGCCTGCCGACCGGCCCAAGGCGGTCGATGTCGCACGCGAATTGCACGAACTCGGTTTTTCCCTGGTGGCCACGCGGGGCACCGGCGGCGCGATCGCGGAGGCAGGCATCCCGGTCAGCGTCGTGAACAAGGTGACCGAGGGGCGCCCGCACGTCGTGGACATGATCAAGAACAACGAAATCG
>JADYZH010000141.1 GCA_020853215.1 Sulfuritalea sp.
GCAACGGGGCGATGCCCTGCTCCAGCTTCATGCGCTGCTCGTCGAGGCTGCGCACCTCCGCAGCGGCCGTTTCCAGCACATTTCGCCGTTCCGCCAGCGCCGACTCCTTGTCGCGCTTGCCGTCCAGTGCGGCGTGCAGTTGTTCCTGCAGCACCGTATCGCTGATGCCGGCCAGTTCGGTGCGGGCGGTGCCGGTTTCGGCTTCGATGCGTTGCAACTGGCTGTTCGCCGTGGCGGCTGCACGCTGGTTGTCGTCGAGCTTGGACAGGCACTCGCGTTCGGAGAAACCCGCCTCCTGGGCTTCGCGCCCGAGCTGGATTTCCAGCGCCCGCGCCTCGCGCAATGCCGCATCCTTTTGCCGATGCAGTTCCAGCGTCTGTTCGAGGCGTTCGCGTACTTCGCCGAGGCGTTCGCGCTGGCGTGCGCCTTCCGCCTCGGCGCGTTCGCGACGGGCCAGTTCCGTTTCATCCTGATGCCGCAGTTCAGCCAGGTCGCGGTCGATCTGCGCCGAGCGCTCTTCGAAGCGGGCCTGCGCCTGGGTCAGCTTCAGCGCCGCCACCTGTGCCGCATGGAAGGCCTGCTGCGCCTCCTGCATCGAACGCCGCGCCGCACCGAGTTGGCTTTGGGCCTCGGCCAGCGACTGCTCGGCCGTGCGTTGCACTTCGCGCGCCGCCACTTCCGCGGCGATGCGCACTTCGAGCACGCCGGCCAGTTCGTCGATCTCGCGCTGGCGTTCGATGACGCCGTGGGTCTTGGCATCCGGTACGTACAGCGTGAGTCCCGCGGGAGTCAGCAGGTGTCCGGCGCGCGATACGCGCTGGCCGGAACCCAGCGGCAATTCGGCGGCGAGATCGTCAGCGACGGATACGCCGGCCAGCCATTCGTCTAGCACGCCGGACCAGCGCGCGTCTTCGCAGCGCACTTTGCCGCGCAGGCTGTCGGCAGCCGCGGAAGTTGCCGCGGCGCTACCCGCCAGCGCCAACGTCAGAATCGAGGGTGGCGGCGAGGCCAATGCCGCGCGCACCGTATCCGCATCCGCCGCCAGGGCCGAGAAGCGTTCGCGCAGGACGGCTTCGACCGCGGTTTCCCAGCCGGCTTCGACCTGGATCGCCTGCCACAGGGGTTTGGCTGCGGCCAGTCCGCGCGCCTCGAGCCATTCGCCGATCTCGCCGCTTTGTGCAACCTTGGCCTGCAACTGGGCCAGCGCGTCGTGCCGGGCGCGCGTCTCGGTCAGGCTGCGATGGGCCGCCTGCAAGGCTTCGCGGGCGGCGCGCAACTGTGTCTCGGCCGCCGGTACGGCGGCCTGCAGGGCCGCCAGGCGCTCCTGCGCCACCGCCAGCGCCGCCTCTGCGGTCCGCTCGCTCTCCAGCGACGCGGCCAGCAAGGCCGGCTCCGGTGCGCCCAATGCCTGCCTGTCCTGCTCCAGCCGGCTGCGACGCTGTACCAGGTTGTCCAGCGCACGCTGCGCGTGTCCCTTGTCGGCCTCGGCCAGGCGCAAGGCCTGCTCGGCATCGCTCAGATTGCGACGGGCCTCGGTGACATCGGTGCCGGCTGCCTGCAGGGCATCCTCGGCGGCGGGCAGGCGGGCCGCGGCTTCCTGGTGGCGGGCGGTGGCGGTGGCGGAACGGCTGCGGGAATTCTCCAGCAGGAGATTCCAGCGCGCCGCATCCTCGGCCAACTGGCTTTGCTGGCCATGCCAGTGGGTGTCCTCGACGCCCAGTTGATCCAGGCGCGTTTCCAGCCGCGAGCGCGAATCGCGCAAATGGCCGATCTCGGATTCGAGGCGGCTGACTTCGGTATTGGCCGCGAACATCTCGGATTGCGCCGCGTGCAGGGCATCCGACGCCGAATAATGGCTCTCGCGGGCATGCTCGACACGCGCCTCGATTTCGCGCAGTTGCGCCGTCTCCGCCTCGACGCGATTGACGGCTTCATCCACATTGCGCGCCAGGCGCTGGCTGTCCTGCCGGGCGTCGTTTCGCTTCTTCAGCCAGAGCAGGATCTGCTTGCGCGACATGCGCTGGTGCAGGTCGCGATACTGCTGCGCCACGGTCGCCTGCGTTTGCAGATGGCCGACCTGCGCTTCCAGCTCGTTGCGGATGTCATCGACGCGGGCGATGTTCTCGCGCGCATCCTCCAGACGGTGCTCGGTTTCCTTGCGGCGTTCCTTGTACTTGGTGACGCCGGCCGCCTCTTCGAGGTAAAAGCGCAGTTCCTCGGGCTTGGCCTCGACGATGCGGGAGATCATGCCCTGGCCGATGATGGCGTAGGCGCGCGGACCGAGGCCGGTGCCGAGGAAGAGGTCGATCACGTCGCGGCGGCGGACGTGCAGGTTGTTGATGTAGTAGCTGGAATTGCCCTCGCGGTCGAGCACGCGCTTGACCGTGATTTCGGCGTACTGGCTCCACTGCCCGGCAGCGCGGCCCTGGGCGTTGTCGAAAAACAGCTCGACGCTGGCGCGGCTGACTTCCTTGCGGCTGCCGGCGCCCTTGAAGATCACGTCCTGGATCGATTCGCCGCGCAGCTCGGAGGCTTTCGATTCGCCCAGCACCCAGCGCACGGCGTCGATGATGTTGGATTTGCCGCAGCCATTGGGGCCGACCACGCCCGCCAGCTGGCCGGGGAAAAGCACCGTGGTGGGCTCGACAAAGGACTTGAAGCCCGAAAGTTTCAGCTTGTTTAAACGCACGAGGGATGAACCGGGAAAATGATGACAAAAACACGACTCTGGAGCTGCGCCATTATAATCCGTCCCGCCCCTCTTACCCGGCCCCGCACAGCATGCCCCGCCCACAAAAACAGGCCCCCGCCAAGTCGCTCGAAACCTTCGCCAACCCCGCGCCGCACCGGGATTACCAGATCCACATGGAAATCCCCGAATTCACCTGCCTCTGTCCCAAGACCGGACAGCCGGATTTCGCCGTGCTGACGCTGGATTACATCGCCGACAAGCTCTGCGTCGAGCTGAAAAGCCTCAAGCTCTACATCTGGAGCTTCCGCGACGAAGGGCATTTCCACGAGGATGTCGCCAATCGCATCCTCGACGATCTGGTGCGGGCCACCCGCCCGCGCTTCATGCGCCTGACCGCGCGCTTCTACGTGCGCGGCGGAATCTTCACCAACGTGGTCGCGGAACACCGCAAGAAGGACTGGAAGCCCGCCGCGAAGATCGAGCTGGCGGAATTCCCGGCGCAGTCGAACACGCGCGGCTGATCACGCAAAAGTCGGCGCCGGCGACACGGCGGCTGTCAGCGCGCCGTCGCCAGATGCAGGGCCAGGCCGACGAAAATTACCGCGGCACAGCGGTCGAGCCAGACCGCAAGCCCGGGTTGCCGCTGCAGCCGCGCGCCGATGCTGCCGGCGAACCAGCCGAGGCTGCCGAAGATCACCACGGTCAGTGCCGCAAACAGCGCACCCAGCAGCAACATCTGGATCCAGACCGGGCCGCGCGACTGATCGACGAACTGCGGCAGGAAAGCGATGAAGAACAGGGCCACCTTGGGATTGATCACGTTGGCGATGAAGCCGCGGCGCAGATGTGCGCCGAGCGGTTCGGCGCTGCCGTCATCGAGCTTGATCACGCCCAGTTTTCCGGCGTAGCGCCAGGCCATGATGCCGATGTAGACCAGGTAGGCGGCCCCCGCCATCTTCAGCGTGGTGAAGGTGGCCTCCGAGGCCAGCACCACGGCACCGATGCCGAGTGTCGCCCACAGCGTATGCGTGAAGCAGCCGAGCGCACAGCCGAGGCCGAAGCCGATCCCGGCGGCGCGGCCGCGGCTGATGCCGACGGACAGCACCATCAGGTTGTCCGGTCCGGGAGCGATGGTGATCAGCACGGAGGCAGCGAGAAAGGCAAGCAGGACGTCTATCGGGATCATGGGGCGCGGCCGGTCAGAAGGAAGGCGATGGTAGCACCGGCAAGGTGGCGGACGGCTTACAAGCCGGCCATGGCGAGGTACTTGATCTCCAGGTACTCATCGATACCGTGACGGGAACCTTCGCGGCCCAGGCCCGACTGCTTGACGCCGCCGAAGGGCGCGACCTCGTTGGAAATCACGCCGGCGTTGACGCCGACCATGCCGTAATCCAGCGCCTCGCCGACGCGCCAGGCGCGCGCGATGTCGCGGCTGTAGAAATAGGCGGCGAGGCCGAACTCGGTGTCGTTGGCCAGGCGCACGGCCTCGGCTTCATCCTTGAAGCTGAAAATCGGCGCCACCGGCCCGAAAATTTCCTCGCGCGACAGGCGCATCGCCGGCGTCGCGCCGGTCAGCACCGTTGGTTCGAAAAAGGTTCCGCCTTTCGCGTGGCGCTTGCCGCCGCAAATCACCTGTGCACCTTTTGCGACAGCATCCGCCAGCAGCTCCTCGACCTTGGCCAGGCCCGCGCCGTCGATCAGCGGCCCTTGCGTGACGCCCTCCTCCAGGCCGCTGCCGACCTTGAGCCCGGCCACGGCGGTGGCGAGCTTCTGCGCGAAGGCATCGCACACGCCCTCCTGCACCAGGAAGCGGTTGGTGCACACGCAGGTCTGGCCGGTGTTGCGGTACTTCGAGGCCATCGCCCCGGCCACCGCCGCATCGAGGTCGGCGTCGTCGAAGACGATGAAGGGCGCATTGCCGCCGAGTTCCAGCGACATCTTCTTGATGGTCGGCGCGCACTGGGCCATCAAGAGCCGCCCGACTTCGGTCGATCCGGTGAAGGACAGCTTCAGCACTTTCGGATTCGAGGTCAGTTCGCCGCCGATCGCGACGGGTTCGCCGGTAACGATGTTGAGCACGCCCGGCGGAATCCCCGCCTGCTGCCCCAGCCAGGCCAGCGCCAGCGCGGAGAGCGGCGTCTGCTCGGCCGGCTTGACCACCATGGTGCAGCCGGCAGCCAGCGCCGGCGCCACCTTGCGCGTGATCATCGCCGCCGGAAAATTCCACGGTGTGATCGCGGCGCAGACGCCGACCGGCTGCTTCAGTACGATAAGTCGGCGGTCGCGGGACGGCGAAGGAATCACCTCGCCATAGACCCGGCGCGCCTCCTCGGCAAACCACTCGATGAAGGACGCCGCGTAGGCGATCTCGCCGCGTGCCTCGGCCAGTGGCTTGCCCTGCTCGGCCGTCATCAGCCGCGCCAGGTCTTCCTGGTTATCCATCATCAGCTGGAACCAGCGCTTGAGGATCCGCGCCCGCTCGTCGGCCGTCTTCGCCCGCCACGGCAGGAAGGCCGCCTGCGCCACATCGATGGCGCGGCGGGTTTCGGCCGCGCCGAAGTTCGGCACCGCGCCGACCAGCTCGCCGTTGGCCGGGTTGCGGACCTCAAGGGTGGCACCGATGGCGGCCAGCCATTCGCCGTCGATCAGGCAGGCATGGCGCAGGAGTTCAGGATTCTTCATGGGATGCTTTCGATGTTTCCGGCGAGAGACGGATTCTGCCGCATTGCCCGCCAGCGCGGTAGTACCACCAAGAGTCGGCGCTGGCGCGACGGCAGCCAACGTCTGCAGCCCGACTAGTCCGAACGGGCTATTGCCGGTGTTCGCAGCGGAAGGGTAGGATCGTACGCAAGCAGAAAGTTCAGCTTAACCTTGATGACTTTCCTTGGAGGAAAACCACATGTTGAATATCAATACCCTCCGGCGTGGCGCGATTGCTACTGCCGTCTGCGCCATGATCACAGGCTCCGCGCAAGCGGCGATCTTCGACTACGGGTTCACAGTCTCCGGCGAATGGTTCGATAACAATGGTACCCCCTTCAACACGCTGCCTAGCCCCTATCTGACTGGCACCGTGCAAGTTGACAACAGCCTGCTCGGATACGCGGCGATTACAAGTTTTTCCTTCTGGACCGAAGACAAACACTGGACCTTGGCACAGGTTACTAGTGGCGGGACGATATTCGACAGCTTCGGCGCACTTACTGAATTCAACGTGCAGTTTTCCGATGTGGACGGCGAAGGCTACGTTTACTCGAACAATACCGTCGGGGTCCAGCAATACGCAACGAGCGAGTCCAACTATTGCAACGTCTGCGTAAACCTCGACGAGGGCGTGCCCGTCACCACCCCGGTCCCCGAGCCGGAGACTTACGCGATGTTGCTGGCCGGCTTGGGCCTGCTTGGCGCCGCTGCCCGCCGTCGGCGTCGGGTAACAGCTGCCTGAGGAGTCTATTGCCGCCGAAACGAACGGGAGCTCAGGCTCCCGTTTTTATTTCGTGCCCACTGCCAAACCCGTTGCGGAAAGACTCGACGAGGTTAACGGCCGCATTTCGCAGCAAGGTAGTATCGCCCCCAACGGCAACGAAGCAGGCGCCGCAATTGCGGTAGTGCGCGGCAAGCGCAGCATCGGTGACAAATACGCCGGCCGCCTTGCCAGCCGCAGCGGCGCGCCGCAACGCATCGTCGATGGCGGCCCGGACCTCGGGATGGCCGGCCTCGCCGAGATGCCCGAGCGATGCCGCGAGGTCGGCGGGGCCGATGAAGACGGCATCGACCCCTTCCACCGCCAGGATGGCGTCGAGGTTTTCCAGCCCCTGCCGCGTTTCGATCTGGACCACCAGGCAGGCCTCGGCGTCGGCATGTTGCACATAGTCCTTGACGCCGTTCCAGTGCGCGGCGCGGGCCAGCGAGGCGGCGACGCCGCGGATACCACCGGGGGGATAGCGCATGGCACGTACCAGTTCCTGCGCCTGCGTGGCGCTATCGACCAGGGGCAGCAGCAGGGTTTGCGCGCCGGCATCGAGATACTGCTTGATCAGCGCCGGGTCGTGGCTCATCGGCCGTACCAGAACCTGCACCGCGTAAGGCGCGGCGGCCTGTAACTGGGCGAGCACGGTCGCCGGATTGTTCGGGGAATGCTCGGCGTCGATCACCAGCCAGTCGAAACCGGCCCCGGCCAGGATTTCCATGCTGTAGTTGCTGCAAAGGCCGACGAAGAGGCCGACCTGCCACTGACCCTGCCGCAGCTTGTGCTTGAAATGGTTTTTCGGCATGTCCATGAGGGTATCGCTCCGGATCGAAGTCCCGATTTCAGCCGCACTCCCGGCCGGTCGGCGGCAAATCGAGAAAATTTGCATGCGCGTTCATTCTATGGGGAACGCTGTCATACAATCCGACTCGAAGTGCTTTTTAAACGGAGATTTTTCATGAAACAACTTGTTAACCTGCTGTTTGCAACGCTCATGTCCGCTTTCGTCCTGCCCGCGGTTGCCTTCGCGGCGGAACCCCAGGTCGGCAAGGAATTCAAGATGATCAGCCCGGCCCTCGCCAGCCCGAAGGACAAGATCGAGGTGGTTGAATTCTTCTCCTACGGCTGCAACCATTGCAGCGATTTCCACCCCATTATCAGCCAATGGGCGGCAAAGCTGCCCAAGGATGTCAGCTTCCGCCGCATTCCGGTCAGCTTCAACCGCCCCGAGTGGGCCCGCCTGTCGAAGACCTACTACGCGCTCGAAGCCACCGGCGACCTGGCCAAGCTCGATGCTGCCGTCTTCATCGCGATCCACGAACAGCGCGTCCCGTTCAAGTCCGATGAGGCTGTGATCGCCTGGGTAGGGAGCAAGGGCGCCGACGCCAAGAAGTTCGGCGAAGCCTTCTCCGGCTTTTCCATGCAGGCCAAGGTGCAGCGCGCCGACCAGGATGCAAGCGCCGCCCGCATCGGCGGCGTACCGTCGCTGGCCGTCGACGGCCGCTACCTGATCAACAACGAAGCCGCCAGCAGTTACGAGGACTTGCTGAGGATCACCGACAGCGTCGTGGCCAAGGTGCGCCAGGAGCGCAAGGGCAAGTAAGCCGTGCCCTTGCTGCGCAAGCTGTCTGCGCCACGCAGCCTGATCGCCGCCACCGGAATCGCCGCCGCGGGCCTCGTCGGCGGCGGCCTGATTCTGGCACATACCCTGAATCTGGCCGCCTGCCCGCTGTGCATCCTGCAGCGCATGCTTTACCTGCTGCTCGTACTGGAAGCAATCGTCGCATGGCTGCTGGCCGGCCCGGCCGCCGCGAGCTCGCTGCCGCGCGGCTTGGCCGCCTTCGTCATGGCCGCCACGGCCGCGACCGGCGCCTCGATCGCCGCCTACCAGACCTGGCTGCAGCGTTTCGCCAAGGGTGCCAGTTGTACCGCCGATCAACCCTGGTGGGAACACTTCGTCAACTGGGCCGGCGCCCAGTGGCCGACGATGTTCGAGGCCTCCGGCCTGTGCTCCGAAGCGGGCTGGAAGTTCCTCGGCCTGTCGATCGCGGAATGGTCACTGTTTGCCTTCAGCTGCATGACGGTGGCGATGCTGACGGCGATGTGGGGCAAGAACTCCCGCCGCTGAACCAGCGCCGGACCGGCCGCCCCGCACTACGCCAGGTCGGGTTCGCCGCAGCGCTTCAGGATCTCCCGCCGCGTCGTGTCGCGCAATTGCAGTGCCGCCTGCCAGCCATCGCCCGTCGCGGCGACGGGTTCGCAGAAGGTGATTTGCACCGCAGCACGCCGCGGCAACCATGATTCGTCGCACAGTAATTCGCGGGTCCCTGACAGCGCCACCGGCACGACCGCCAGCCGGTTCTGTACGGCCACCTGGAAAGCCCCGAGACGGAAGGGCCGCAGGCCCGGCTGGCGGGTGAAGGTACCCTCGGCGAAGAAGAACAGCGGTCGCCCGCCCGTCGTTGCGGCCAGCCGGCGCACGTCATCGACCCCCTGTCGCGCATCGAAGCGCTCGACGAATACGGCGCCCAGGCGCCGCAACAGCGGACCGGCAAGCGCTTGCGACGCCAGTTCCTGCTTGGCCACGAAACTGACCGGCAGCGGCAACGCCGCCGCCAGGACGATGCTATCCACATAGCTGGCGTGGTTGGCGACGAAGATCCCCGCCTGCGGCTGCAGATGTTCCTGCCCGGTGACTTCCAGGCGGATGCCGGACAAGCGCACGCAAGCCCGCGCCAGCGCGCGGGTGAAGCGCCAGCGCATGCCGGCATCCGGCAGCAACAGGATCGCGGCCATGGCCGGCGGCAACAGCAGGCCAAAGACGCACCAGGCATAGGTCGCGTAAAGCAGATCGCCGCCGCGACGCACGCCGCCGCGCAAACCCTGCCACAGCCCGGCCGCACCGAGGCGCAGCACCTGCAGCCAGGGCGCACGGCCGCCGGCGCCGAAGCCATCGCCGCAATACACGTCGCGCGTTGCGGCACGCCGGATCTTGCCGCTGGAAGTCTTGAGCACCGCATGGGGCGGCGCCAGCACCACGTCGTCGGGCGGCGCACCGAGCAGATCGACGCCCAGCGCGTTGATGCGGCGGATCAATTCCTGCCGCGCCGCTTCATCCGTCTCGCGGCTTTCGGCCACCACCACCAGCTTCTCCGTGCCCTGTCCGGCCACGTCCACGCCGAACACCGCGACGCAGCCGCGGCGCACCCCCGGAATCCCGCCGACCGCGACTTCCAGCTCGTAGGGATAAAGGTTGCGCCCGCCGCGGATGATCATGTCCTTGATGCGCCCGGTGATGACGATGTCGCCGTCGACGAGATAGGCGAGATCGCCGGAATCGAGCCAGCCGTCGCGGATCAGGCGCGCCGTGGCGGCCGGATTGCGATAGTAGCCGCGCGTCGCCGACGGGCCGCGAAACTCCAGGCGGCCGACACGGCGCGGCGGCAGTGGGCGCCCCGCCTCATCGACGATGCGGACGTCGTGTCCCGGCAAGGGCCGGCCGCAGGCCACCAGCTGCAGGGCATGGCTGTCGTCGGCCGGCGCCGGCACCGCCTCCCCTTTCGCCAGGGCATCGCGCCGCACGCGGTCGATCAGCGGCCCGCGTCCCGGCGGCGACACGGCGAGACCGACCGTGCTTTCGGCAAGGCCATAGACCGGGGCCAGCGCCTCGGCGCGAAAGCCGTAGGGCCGGAAGGCTGCGGCAAAGCGGGCCAGGGTCGCGGCGGCCACGGGTTCGGCACCGTTGGCGGCATAGCGCAGGGAAGCCAGGTCCAGCGCCTGCAGGCCGGCCGGATCGAGATGACGCAGGCACAGTTCGAAGGCGAAGTTGGGCGCTGCCGTCACCGTGCCGCGATGGCGGTGGATCGCCCAAAGCCAGCGCTCGGGCCGCGCCAGGAAATCCAGCGGCGACATCAGCACCAGCGGGCAGGCATGGTAGAGGCTGCCCAGCCAGGCGCCGATCAGGCCCATGTCGTGGTACAGCGGCAGCCAGCTGACCGTCACGTCGGCCGGCGTCAGGGCGACGGCGCGGCCCCAGGCGCGGATGTTGGCGAGCAGGTTGGCGTGGTCCAGCGTCACGCCCTTGGGATCGCCGGTGGAACCGGATGTGTATTGGATGAAGGCGATTTCCGCTGCCAGGCCGCAGTGGTCGGCCGCCGCCGCGGCCCCGCTTCCCGCCGCGCGCAGCGCCTGCGGCGTGGTCACCGTGCGCAGCGTCGGCACCAGGCCGGAAAGGATGCGCGCCACCATGCGCGCCGCATCGAAGCTGACCAGCGCCGCCGCTTCGCAGTTCTGCAGGATGCCGGCCTGGCGGCGCAGGTGGTCCTCGATCTGCCCCGGCCGCGTCGGCGGATAGATCGGCACCGGAATCGCGCCGGCGAGCAGGATGCCGTAGAAGGACTGCAGGAATTCCAGCCCCGTCGGCAGCATCAGGGCGACGCACTGGCCGGGTACGATTCCGCCGTCGCGCAGGCCGCCGGCGACCTCGCGCGCCGCCGCCAGCAATTCGCCGTAGGTCAGCGTGTCGGTTTCCGTCGCGCTGCGCTGGAACAGCACATGCGGCCGCTCCGGGTGCCGCTGCGCATGCCACTGCAAGACCTCGACCAGGGTTACGGCCCCATCCGGGCTGCCTTGCTCCGGACTGTCCGGCGCCAGCCACAGCGCATCGCCATGTGCGTCACCCGCCGCCACCGCCACCCCGGCGACGATCGCGCGCAGCAGGTCGCGCGGCGTTTCCGCCGCGCCCAGCACCTCGTCGCCGAGGCGAACGCGGAACGTCTTTTCGATGCGCGCCAGCAGTTCCACCCGCGCCAGGCTGTCGAGCCCGAGGTCCCTGTCCAGCGCGCTGTCGAGCGTCGCCCTGACATTGCCGCCGATACGAACTTCGGCGACCAGCGTATCGATGATGAACAGCAGTTGCGCCGCGCGAGCGGGCGCCGGAACCGGCTCCGTCACGCGCGGTATCGCCGTGTCGCCAGCGCCGACTTTTTCAACGCTTTCAGCAGCCCTTCCACTCCGGCTTGCGCTTCTGCATGAAGGCATCGATGCCTTCCGCCGCATCGTGGGCCATCATGTTGCAGGCCATGGTTTCGGCGGCCAGCTGGTAGGCGCCATCCAACCCCATTTCGAGCTGCCTGTAAAACAGCTGTTTGCCCATCGCCAAGGCCACCGGGGTCTTGGCGCAGATCGAATCGGTGAGCTTCTTCACTTCGGCGTCGAGCTGATCGAGCGGCACGACGCGATTCACCAGGCCGCGCCGCTGCGCCTCGGCGGCATCGATGAAGTCGCCGGTCAGCAGCATTTCCATGGCCTGCTTGCGGCCCATGGCGCGACCCAGCGCGACTGAGGGCGTGGAACAGAAGAGGCCGAGGTTCACGCCCGACACGGCGAACTTTGCGCCCTCGGCGGCGACGGCCAGGTCGCACATGGCGACCAGCTGGCAGCCAGCTGCCGTGGCGATGCCGTGGATGCGCGCGATCACTGGCTGCGGCAGTTCGGTCAGCGTCATCATCATCCTGCCGCAGGCCTTGAACAGTTTCTGCTGATAGTCCTTGGCGGGATTGGCGCGCATCTGCTTGAGGTCGTGGCCGGAGCAGAAGGCCTTGCCAGCGCCGGCGATGACGACGGCGCGCACGGAATTGTCGGCGGCAATGACATTAAGTGTCGCCTGCAACTCAGCCAGCAGTTCCTCAGAGAGCGAATTGAACTGCGTCGGCCGGTTCAGCGTCAGCGTCGCAACGCCGGCGCAGTCCTCGCGCAGCAGGATCGGCAGTGCGGTTTCGGGTGCGTTCATGATGTATCTCCTTTGCGTTATGGTTGCCGCGGCGCGCCGGCTATTCGATGGCCTGGGTCGACTTCGCCTTCTCGCGCAGCACGTACTTCTGGATCTTGCCGGTCGAGGTTTTCGGCAGCGCCTCAAAGATGAATTTCTTCGGCACCTTGAAGCGCGCCATGCGCTCGCGGCAAAACTCGGTGAGTTCCTCGGCAGTGACCGTCGCCCCTTCGCGCAGCTCGATGAAGGCGCAGGGCACCTCGCCCCACTTGTCGTCGGGCGTGGCCACCACCGCGGCGCCCATCACCGCCGGATGGCGGTAGAGCGTGTCCTCCACCTCGATCGAGGAGATGTTCTCGCCGCCGGAAATGATGACGTCCTTGCTGCGGTCCTTGATCTTGACGTAGCCGTCGGGCTGCATCACGGCGAGGTCGCCGGTGTGGTACCAGCCGCCGCGGAAGGCCTCCTCGGTCGCTTTCGGGTTCTTCAGGTAGCCCTTCATCACGATGTTGCCGCGGAACATGATCTCGCCCATGGTCTGGTCGTCCCAGGGCACCGGCTGCATGGTGTCCGGATCCATCACCGTGATGCCTTCCTCGCAGTGGTAGCGCACGCCCTGGCGGCCGTTGAGGCGCACCTGCTCGTCGAGCGGCAGTTGCAGCCACTCCTCGTGCTTGGCGCAGACCGCCGCCGGGCCGTAGGTCTCGGTGAGGCCGTAGACGTGGGTGATGTTGAAGCCGATCTGGTTCATGCCCTCGATCACCGCGGCCGGCGGCGGCGCCGCGGCGACCAGCGCCGACACCTTGTGGTTGATGCCGGCGCGCCACTCGGCCGGGGCGCTGATCAGCATCGAATGCACGATCGGCGCACCGCAGTAATGGCTGACCTTATGCTCGCGGATGGCGTCGAGGATCAGTTTTGCATCGACCCGGCGCAGGCAGACATTGGTGCCGGAATTGGCCGCCACGGTCCACGGAAAGCACCAGCCGTTGCAGTGGAACATCGGCAGGGTCCACAGGTACACCGATTGCGGCGGCATGCCCCAGGAGACGATGTTGGACAGCGCGTTGAGGTAGGCGCCACGATGGTGGTAGACCACGCCCTTGGGGTTGCCGGTGGTACCCGAGGTGTAATTGAGCGAGATCGCATCCCACTCGTCGGCCGGGGTCTTCCAGGCGTAGTCGGGGTTGCCGGCGGCGATGAAGGCCTCGAAGTCGATGCCGCCGAGGCGCTCGCCGGGTCCGCTGTACTCCGGGTCATCGACATCGACGACGAGGATCTCGCGGCCCAGTTCGGCCAGCGCCTTTTTCACCATGGGCGAGTATTCGCGGTCGGTGATCAGTATCTTCGCCTCGCCGTGATTGAGCATGAAGGCGATGGTCTCGGCGTCGAGGCGCGTGTTGAGCGTATTGAGCACGGCGCCACACATCGGCACGCCGAAATGGCACTCGAACATCTCCGGCGTGTTGTTGAGCATCACCGCCACCGTGTCGCCAACGCCGACTCCACGTGCCGCCAGCGCCGAAGCCAGGCGCCGGCTACGCTGGTATTCATCCAGCCAGGTGTAGCGGCGGGCGCCATGGATCGATGCCACGCGCTGCGGATAGATGTAGGCCGAACGCTCGATGAAGCTGAGTGGGGTCAGCGGCACGTAATTCGCCGGATTCTTGTCCAGCCCGGAGGCATATGGATTGCTCATCGGATTCCCCCGCTTCAATGGTGGTCAGGAACGGCAGCGTTTGACAAGGGCCGGCTGCGCGCGCGAGAGATCGGCCAGCCACCCGTCCAGATCGTCCGCCAGAGCATGCACCGCATCGCGGGCGCCTGCAACACCGCCGCGGGCATCCGGCGTTGGCGCCGGCTTGCGGATCACGAAGCTCTTTCTGGACAGAATCTCGCCACGGTGCATCGGCGTCAGCGCGGCACGTGCCTCAAGGATCGCCATGCCTTGCCGGGGATCGTCGAAGCGCTGTTCGAACTCGTCGATCACCAGTTCCAGGCGGCAGCCGTTGCCGCTGGCATCGGCATCGGGAAATGCAAAAAAGCGCCGCTCGAGGAACGCCTGCAGCAACTCGGCCGGCGGCGCGGCCCAGCGACTCTCGGCATACGTCAGGCGACGCAGCGGTTCGGCATAAGCAAGGCGATAATGCATCGCCGGCCCGTTCAGCGCAGGCACCGCCTGCACCTCGACCGCGGCGACCGGCAGCCGCGACCCCGCGCTACCCCCGGAGAGGCTCCCGAAGTCGTAGCGAACCGGTCCAACGGTCGCCAAATTGCCGCCGCAAGCCGCGAGCAACGCACCTGCAAGAATCGTGAGCAGCAGTTTCATTTCGTTTCCCCCTGGGTTGCCGGAACGGAAAAGCCTGGTTCTCCAGGACCCGGCATGCCGCCGCCACGACCGAAGATCAGCATCTGCGGATTATTCTCGATGCCTTCCAGCAGGCGCGAGAGGTGCCGCGAGCTGGTTGCCAGTTCGCGCATCAGCTCGTTGGCACGCGGCAGCGTTTCGCGCGACAGCTCGTTGCCGACGCTGCCGGCCAGCTGCTCGACGCGACGCGACATGCCATCCATCGACTTGACCAGGTCGCGCATTTCGCGGGTCAGGGGCGCGGCCTCGCCAACCGTTTTCTCGACCTGCACCAGGATCTGGTGCAGCTTGCGCAGGTTGTCCTCCGACAGCGCCGTACGCATCGCCGCCAGGATGGCCGGCATCTCGCGCAGGCTTTCCGACGCGTTTGCAACGTTGTCCAGCGTGCGCGAAAGATTCTTCACGTTCTTCTCGTCCAGCAGCGCATTCAGGCGCTGCGACACCGCGCTGATCTGGGTGACGATGTCGCCGGCCTTCTCGCCCAGCGTATCGAACAGGGTCGGCTTCAGGGCGATGCGCGGCGACTCGCCATCCTTGCCGCTCAGCGGCTCCGCCGAGGAGCCGTCGTCCTCGATCTGCACGTAGGCCAGCCCGGTCACGCCCTGGTAGCCGAGCTGGGCGGTGCTGCCTTTGGTCAGCTTGAAGCGGCTGCTGAGGTTGATGCGCACCAGGATCACCCGCGGATCGGCTTCGTCGGGTTCGATAGCCGTCACCTTGCCCGCCCGGATGCCGCGATAGCGAACCTGGGCCTGCAGATTGAGGCCGGTGACGTTGCGTCGCGTTTCGAGGACGTAGCTGGTGGTCGACTCGTCGCTCTGGCCCAGCCACCAGATGGCGACGGCGGCGCAGATGCCAAGCAGGATGGTGAAGATGCCGGCCGCCAGAGCGTGGGATCGGTTTTCCATGGTTGGCTCTCAGTGTGGTGCGGAAGCGTGCCCGGAATTCTGCAAGGCACGCACGCTGCGATCGGAAAGAAAGAAGTTGCGGATGAAGGGGTGATCGTAATGCATGATTTCCTCGGTCGTGCCGTAGGCGAGTATGCGCTGCTCGGCAAGCACGGCGACGCGGGTGGATAGCGCGGCCAGGGTATCGAGGTCGTGGGTGACCAGCATTACCGTGAGCCCGAGTTCCTCGCCCAGCGTACGGATCAGCCGCACGAAACTGTCGGAACGGTCGGGGTCGAGGCCGGCGGTCGGTTCATCGAGCAGCAGCAGTTCCGGCTCCAGCGCCAGGGCACGGGCCAGGGCGACGCGCTTGATCATGCCGCCGGAAAGCTCGGCCGGCATCAGCTTGCCGTGGCGCGGCAGCAGTTCGACCATGGACAGCTTGAGCATCACCAGGTCGTGGATAGCGTCCTCATCGTAGCGCTTCAGCTCGCGCAGCGGGAAGGCGATGTTGTCGTACACGCTGAAGGCCGAAAACAACGCGCCCTGCTGGAACAGCACGCCGAAGCGCTGGCGCAGGGTGCGTTCGCGGGCCACCCCGCCGCCGAACAAGGGCTCGCCGAACAGCTCGATGCTGCCTGCATCGGGCAGCAGCAGGCCGATCACCATGCGCAGCAGCGTGGTCTTGCCACTGCCCGAGCCGCCGACCAGGGAAACCATTTCGCTGCGCTCGATGTCGAGGTTGAGCCCCTTGTGGATCCACACCTCGCCGAAGCGGGTCGACAGGTCGCGGATGCGGATGACCGGGGCATTCATG
This sequence comes from Sulfuritalea sp., assembly GCA_020853215.1. GTDB lineage: Bacteria > Pseudomonadota > Gammaproteobacteria > Burkholderiales > Rhodocyclaceae > Sulfuritalea. The sequence goes on from JADYZH010000141.1 coordinate 16,004, forward strand.
CTGTCATCGCTTATCCGGGAAGCCCGATGCCGCGCGTGGCAATGGCGAAAATCGAATCGAGGATGATCACTACGGTGATCGCCGTGACCACCGCTGCCGTGGTGTTGCTTGACAGGCTTTCGGTATTGGGCCGCACGCGCAGGCCGAAGTGGCAGGCCACCAGGGCGACGAACATGCCGAACACCGCGCCCTTGGCCAGGCCGATCCAGAGGTTGGCGGCGGGCACCACGCGCGGCAGGGTCTGGAAAAAGAAACCGTAGGAAATGTCGAGCTGCATCTGTGCCGAAACCATGCCGCCGACCAGCGCGATCGCCGTGGCCCACAGCGTCAGCAGCGGCATGGCGATGGTCAGCGCCACCACCTTGGGGAAGATCAGGCGCAGCCCGCGCGGCACGCCCATGGTCGCCAGCGCGTCGATCTCCTCGGTGACGCGCATCACGCCGAGCTGTGCCGTCATCGCCGAGCCGGAGCGTCCCGCCACCAGGATGGCGACCAGCACCGGCCCCAGCTCGCGCACGATGCCGAGGCCGATGATATTGACGATGAAGATGTCGGCGCCGAACTGCTTGAGCTGCAAGGCGGACAAATAGGAAAGCACGACCCCGATCAGAAACCCGACCAGCGCCGTGACGGGCATCGCGCGCACCCCGCTTTTGTAGAGGTTGGCCGAAATCTCCCGCTTCGGCAGGTCGGCCGGGAAGCGGATCACGTAAACCAGATTCAGGACGAACTGACCGATCAATCCGACGAAATCGGCAAGGTGACGCCCGACGCCGATCGTCGAACTGCCGACCACGATCACCCCTTGCAGGGGCGAGACCGGGACAACCGCCGGCCGGGGTTCGTGGTCGGCGGTCTGGATGCGTTCGAAAACCCGCCAGTGTTCCGGCTTGATCTCCAATTGCACGGGCATGGACCGCCCCCAGGCACGCCACAACAGCATGGCGCCGGCACTGTCGATGGCTTCCAGGTTCATGCAGTCCCAGCGGGCCTCGGCTGCCGCCGCACGGCCCAGCTCCGCGGACAAATCGGCCACCCGCAGCGATGTGGTGGCGAGTGTCCAGCGGCCGGCGACCCGCACATGCTGTCCGCCGTCGCGAACTGTCATTTCAAGGTGAGCGGAAGACATCGGGCGGGTACGTGCGCTCGCGGGGTGGGAAGGCGCCAATTATAACCATGTGGCATCGCCCGGCCAATCACGGCAGACGATCAATCCGCAGGTCACCGCCAATGCCGGCCCACTGCTGTGCCTCGTCCGCGAGGGCGGCCGTGGTCAGCGGCAGGACGTTCAATCCATCGGCGCCCAGGCTGAGGTGGAAACCGTTGCGGGTGAAACCGGCGGAAAGCGGCGGCAAGGGCTGGTCGTCGCGCGCACGGTGCAGCAGGACAGCGGTGCGCAGGCAGAAGATCAGTGTCCATTCCGGCGCCTCGCCGCGCAACGGCTGGGCGCGCTCCAGCTTGCCGCGATGCGCCAGCACCAGCCGTGCCAGGCGCCCCTGATCGCGCCTGGAAAATCCCGGCATATCGGCATTGGCGAGGATGTAGGCACTGTGCTTGTGGTAGCTCGAGTGCGCCACGGATATTCCGACTTCATGCAGGCAGGCCGCCCAGACCAGGAACAAGGAGTCCGGATGGTCCGCCACCCGACTGGTCGGCACCATTTGATGGAGCAGTGCGAGAGCGGTCTTCGCTACGCGAGACGCCTGGCGCTGGTCCACCTCGTAGCGCTGCATGAAGCGGGTCACCGTGGCTTCGCGCAAGTCGTCGTGGTGATAGCGACCGAGTTGGTCGTAGAGTACGCCGAGCCGCAGCGCACCTTCCGAAAACGCCATGCGCTCCAGCCCAAACTCCTTGAAGATGGCCGACATGATGGCGAGCCCCCCCGGCAGCACCGGAATCCGGTCGGCGCGCAATCCATCCAGTTTCATGCGCGACGCTTCGCCGGCATGGATCAGTTCGCCGCGCAGTTTTTCAATTCCATCGCGCGTCAGGCCGAGGTCGGACCAGCCATTCATTTCCAGCAGGTCGACGATGGCCTTGGCCGTACCGGAGGAACCGATGGCTTCGTCCCAGCCCGTTTCGCGATACACGTGGACGATGGCCTGGAGCTCGCGCCGCGCTGCCAGTTCGGCTTCCCGGAAGGAACGCTTGTCGACATGGCCGTCCGGGAAAAATCGCAGACTGAAACTGACGCAGCCCATGTAAAGCGACTCCAGCTGGATCGGTTTGATATTCTGACCGATGATGAATTCGGTGGAGCCGCCGCCGATATCCACCACCAGCTGGCGCGTCTGCGGGTTGGGCAGCGTATGCGCCACGCCAAGATAAATCAGGCGCGCTTCCTCGCGGCCGGCGATCACCTCGATCGGAAAGCCGAGCGCGGCTTCGGCCTCCGCCAGGAACTGGTCGGCATTCTTCGCCACGCGCAGGGTGTTGGTGGCCACGGCGCGGACAGCCCCCGGGTCGAAGTCGCGCAAGCGTTCGCCAAAGCGCGACAAGGCATCGATGCCGCGCTGCTGCGCTGCACTATCAAGCTTTTTGTCCGGAGTCAGCCCGGCCGCGAGCCTTACCGACTCCTTGAGGCCGTCGAGTGGATAAATCTGGTTGGCCACAATGCGCCCAACTTGAAGGCGAAAACTGTTCGAGCCGAGATCCACCGCGGCTATCAATTCGTAGGCCATGGCGAATTCTAACGCCTCGCGGAAGTTTGTCGGTCGTCATCCTGCCGCAACAAAAGTGACACATAATTATCGGATTCGAATCATCCGGACGCCCCCATGACGCCCTCGCGCCAGTTTCCCGCAGATCACTTCCTCAACCGCGAGCTGTCGCTGCTCGCCTTCAACCGCCGCGTCCTGGCACAGGCTGCCGACGAACATGTGCCGCTGCTCGAGCGTCTGCGCTTCCTTTGCATCGTTTCCTCCAACCTCGACGAGTTCTTCGAGATTCGCGTCGCCGGCCTCAAGGAGCAGATCAAGCTCGGCAGCCACGCCGGCGGCGCCGACGGCATGACGCCGCTTGAGGTCTACCGCCGCGTCACCGTGCTGGCCCACGGGCTCATTGCCGACCAGTACGCACTACTCAACGATGTCATCCTGCCTGCACTGGCGCGCGAGGACATCGCCTTCCTGCGCCGCAGTCTGTGGACCGAGGCGCAGCGCGACTGGATCCACGACTTCTTCGTCAATGAAGTGATGCCGGTGCTGACTCCGATCGGGCTCGATCCCTCGCACCCCTTCCCGCGGGTTCTGAACAAGAGCCTCAATTTCGCGGTCGAACTGGAGGGTACCGATGCGTTCGGGCGAAACTCGGGCGCCGCCATCGTCCAGGCGCCGCGCGCGCTGCCGAGAGTCATCCGATTGCCGAAGGAGCTTTCCGGCATCGACCACGGTTTCGTCTTCCTTTCCTCAATCCTGCATGAATTCGTCGGCGAACTATTCACCGGCATGAGCGTGCTCGGCTGCTACCAGTTCCGCGTCACGCGCAATTCGGACCTGTTCGTCGACGACGAGGAAGTCAAGAACCTGCGCATCGCGTTGCAGGGCGAACTGCCGCAGCGCCACTTCGGCGATGCGGTACGCCTGGAAATTGCCGATAACTGCTCGCCCGCCATGGCCGAGTTCCTCCTCCAGCAGTTCGGTCTCGACCTCAGCGACCTTTATCGGGTACCGGGCATCGTCAATCTGGTACGCCTGATGTCGGTGCCCGACCAGGTGGATCGCCCCGACCTCATGTATCAGCCTTTCCAGCCCGGCCTGCCCAAGGTGCTGGCCAAGCGCTACGACATTTTTGCCAGCATCCGCAAGCATGACATCCTGATCCACCACCCCTTCCAGGCCTTCAATCCGGTAATCCAGCTGCTGCAGCAGGCATCCGACGATCCGCAGGTGATCGCGATCAAGATGACCGTCTATCGCACCGGCACCGATTCCGTGTTGATGCAGCACCTGCTGCGCGCTGCCGAACGGGGCAAGGAAGTGACCGTCGTGGTGGAACTCATGGCCCGCTTCGACGAGGAGGCCAACCTGTCAATCGCCGCCCGGCTCGAAGAAGTCGGCGCCCATGTCGTCTACGGCGTCGTCGGCTACAAGACCCATGCCAAGATGCTGATGGTCCTGCGCCGCGAAGACCACGGCTATCGGCGCTACATCCACCTCGGCACCGGCAACTACCATCCGCGCACCACGCGCTTCTATACCGATTTCGGCCTGCTGACCTCGAACCCGGAAATCGGCGACGACGTCAACGAGGTATTCAAGCAGCTGACCGGCCTCGGCAAGGCCACGGCGCTCAAGCACCTGTGGCAGGCGCCTTTTTCGCTTCACTCCAACATGCTCGCGTCGATCCGCGGCGAAATCGACGCGGCGCTAGCGGGCAAGCCGGCGCGCATCATCGCCAAGATGAACTCCTTGCTGGAGCCGGAAATCATCGAGGCGCTTTACGAAGCCAGCTCGGCTGGCGTCAGCATCGACCTGATCGTGCGCGGCGTCTGCTCGCTGCGCCCGGGGATCAAGGGCCTCTCCGAGAATATCCGTGTGCGTTCGGTGATCGGGCGCTTCCTCGAACATCACCGGATTTTCTATTTCCATGCCGACGGCAGGCAGAACATCTACCTGTCGAGTGCCGACTGGATGGAACGCAACTTCTTCCGCCGCATCGAAATCAGTTTTCCGGTACTGGAGCCCAAGCTCAAGCAGCGGGTACTCAAGGAAGGGCTCAAGCCCTACCTGGCCGACAACTGCCAGGCCTGGGAAATGAATGGCGACGGCGAATACCTGATCAAACCGAGCCGGCGAAACCGCAGCAGCGCCCAGGAACTCCTGCTCGCCGACCTCGGGGTCAGCGTCGTCAGCGTAACGTGAGCCGCGTCAGGACATTCGCCATGCCTTCGGCCATGTCGGCGCCGAACTGCTTGGCGAACTTCTCGGCGAAGTTCTGCCGGATGCTGAAATCGCGCACTTCGCTGGCCTTGATGACATCACGGGCCACGCTGTCGACCGTGCCATAGCCGTCCACCAAACCCAGTTCGATGCTCCTGGCGCCGCTCCACATCAGGCCCGAGAACATTTCCGGTGTTTCGTTGAGGCGCTTGCCGCGGCCTTTCCTTACCACATCGATGAACTGCTGGTGGATCTCGCCCAGCATCTGCCGGGCATGCGCCTTGTCGGTCTCGTTCTCCGGCGAGAAGGGGTCGAGGAAGCCCTTGCTCACGCCGGCAGTGAGCAGCCGGCGCTCGACGCCAAGTTTCTCCATGGTGCCGGTAAAGCCGAAGCCGTCCATCAGCACGCCGATCGAGCCGACGATGCTGGCCTTGTCCACAAAGATCTTGTCCGCAGCCACCGCCACATAGTAGCCACCGGAGGCGCAGACATCCTCCACCACAACATGCAGCGGAATCTCCGGATGCTTCGCACGCAGCCGCCGCATCTCGTCGTTGATGATGCCCGACTGCACCGGGCTACCGCCCGGGCTGTTGATACGCAGGATCACGCCCGCCGTGTGCTTGTCCTCGAAGGCCGCCTGCAGGGAACCGATGATGTCTTCGGCATTGGAGTCGCCCTTGGCCTTGATGACGCCGTTGAGATTCACCAGCGCGGTGAATTTTTCGCCTTCGGCAGCCTTGTCCCCCGATCCCAGGTCCAGCGCCAAGACAAGCACCAGGGCCAGATAGCCGAAGCCCAGCAACTTGAAGAAAATGCCCCAGCGCCGGCCGCGGCGCTGCTCGGCGAGCGCTTCGAGCGCAAGCTTTTCCAGAACCTTGCGTTCCCAGTTCACATCATTGTTGCTATCCGACACCTTGCCCACCTTCCTCGATCAAGACAATCCACCCGTCATCTTCGGCCACCGGAACCGCCTCCAGCCCCTTGCCATTGCAGCGCCCGCCGAGGCAGCGTCCCGAATCCGGGGCATACAGGGCGCCATGCGTGGCACAAATCAAGTATAAGCCTGAACTATCGAAGAACTCGCCGTGTTGCCAGTCCAGTTCGACCGGAACATGGCCGCAGCGGTTCAGGTAGGCATGAACCCGTCCGCGGAAACGCACGGCGAAGGCCGCTTCCTCGCGTCCTCTCCACGTCACCGTGAAGCGCAGGCCGGAGCCCCCTTCGATCAGTTCTCCGCTTGCGCAAATCCGGCGTAGCTTCAAGCCTGCTGCCGCAGCCACGCCGCCAGTTCCGCAACATTGTCCGCGCAATACAGGGGGGCTTCGGCCTCCAGTGCGTGGCGCGGGTGCGCGCCGTAGGCCACGCCCAAGGCGGCGACACGGGCATTGCGGGCCATCTGCAGGTCATGGGTGGTATCGCCGATCATCAGCGTCACCTCGGGCCCGACGCCGAACTCGGCCATCAATTCGTCGAGCATCTGCGGATGCGGCTTGGAATGGCACTCGTCGGCGCAGCGCGACGCATGGAAACGCGGGCCCAGTCCGCTGACCTCGAACGCGCGGTCGAGTCCCTTGCGCGTCTTGCCGGTCGCCACAGCCAGCATGTGGCCGGCCGCGGCGAGTTCGTCGATCAGCGCTTCGGCACCCGCGAACAGCAGCAGATCCTGGTCGCGCGCCATGTAGTGCTGCCGGTAGCGCAGCGCAACGTCTTGGTAGCGCTCTGCGGGCAGGTCGGGCAAGGCATGGCGCAGCGCATCGATCAGGCCGAGGCCGATGATATGGCTGGCCCGTTCGTCGCTGGGCGGCTCGATGCCGAGGTCCGTCGCCGCCGCCTTGATGCTGGCGACGATGGCGCCGGTTGAATCCATCAAGGTGCCGTCCCAGTCGAAGACGATCAGTTCAAAACGCCTGCCCATAGTCCCTTTTCTCGTTTCCATCGAGTTTTTCAGTAAAGCTGCGCAGCTCCACCGGAAGCGGCGATTCCAGTTCCACCGGGGCGCCCGAAAGTGGATGCGGCAACGCCAGCTTCGCCGCATGCAGGAACATGCGGCCCAACCCGGTCTTCTGCAAGGCCTTGTTGAGCGCGAAGTCGCCATACTTGTCGTCGCCGGCGATAGGAAAGCCGAGATGAGCCAGATGCACCCGAATCTGGTGGGTACGGCCGGTCTTGAGTTCCACCTCGACCAGGCTGAAATTCTCCCAGCGCGCCACCAAGCGCACGATGGAATGTGCGAACTTGCCCTCCGGCTGCACGCTGACCCGACGTTCGCCGTCGGCCGTTAGGTATTTGTGCAGCGGCAGGCGTACATGCTGCAGTTCGTTGCGCCAACGGCCCTTGACCAGCGCCAGGTAGCGCTTGCTGATGCCGCCGTCGCGAAACATGTCGTGCAATTTGGTCAGGGCGACGCGCTTCTTGGCCACCACCAGCAAGCCCGAGGTCTCCCGGTCCAGCCGATGGGCCAGTTCGAGGAGCTTCGCCAGCGGCCGCGCCCGACGCAACTGCTCGATCACGCCGAAGGACACCCCGCTGCCGCCGTGCACCGCCACACCGGATGGCTTGTCCACCACGATGAGCGCCTCGTCCTCGAACGCGATTTCAAAATCTCGTGCCGGAACAGCGGCTTGCGTATGGCGCTCGGCAGTGCGGATAGGCGGAACGCGCAGCCGGTCGCCAACCCGCAACCGGTACTCGGCAGGAACCCGGCCCTTATTTACCCGTACCTCGCCGCTGCGCAGGATGCGGTAAATGTGGCTCTTGGGCACACCCTTGGCGATGCGCAGCAGGAAGTTGTCGATGCGCTGGCCTTCGGACTCCTCGCCGACCTCAAGCCATGTCACCGAATCTTTGCTCAAGTCCTTCATTTCCAATATACTGCGCTCTTGGTTAGCCGTCCCGTGACGGTGTGCCCGGCGGCCCGAAGTGGCGTCGGTGGCACGGTTTCCGGGATGTTGTCGCCGCCTTTGCTTTCGCTGTTCAGCGACCGTATGCAAAGAGGTGACGAGCTTGTGCAAGCACCATCAGACAGCCGCCGGAATCACAAACCGATCGGCACGCAAGCCGCGAACCACAGGGTATTTCGCTCGCCCGAAAGAGCGATACTACTTGATTGCGCGCTACACACGCACGGATTTGGGCACAGATTGCCGGCCGCTGACTCGAGTCAGCGGCCGCCTTACCGAAGACAAGTCATCAACCCGTTTGCCACGTTAAACCAAAGGCACCATGAACCCGCCGAAGCAACCGCAAACCCGAGGCACACCGCCCGCGTCCTGACGCCCGCGATGTGCGACTTGTCGTGCCCGCCTGGCGTGAATGCGCGCGGGAGCACACATGAAACGCATGCTTTTCAATGCGACGCAGGCCGAGGAACTCCGCGTCGCGATCGTCGATGGTCAGAAGCTGATTGACCTCGACATCGAATCAGCCAACAAGGAACAGCGCAAGAGCAACATCTACAAGGCCGTCATCACCCGCATCGAGCCCAGCCTCGAAGCCGCCTTCGTGGACTACGGCGCTGAGCGCCACGGCTTCCTGCCGTTCAAGGAAATTTCCCGCAACTATTTCAAACCGGGCGTCGACCCCGGCAAGGCCCGCATCCAGGACGTACTCAGCAACGGCCAGGAACTCATCGTCCAGGTCGAAAAGGACGAGCGCGGCAACAAGGGCGCGGCGCTGACCACCTATGTCTCGCTGGCCGGCCGCTACCTCGTGCTGATGCCGAACAATCCCCGTGGCGGCGGCGTTTCACGCCGTGTCGAGGGCGATGACCGCCAGGAACTGCGCGAGGTCATGGACCAGCTGGAGGTTCCGCCCGGCACCAGCCTGATCGCCCGCACCGCGGGCATCGGCCGCGGGCTGGAAGAACTCCAATGGGACCTCAATTACCTGCAGCAGCTGTGGACCGCCATCGACGGCGCGGCCAAGGCCCAGAGCGGCGCCTTCCTGATCTACCAGGAATCCAGCCTGGTGATCCGCGCCATCCGCGATTACTTCCACGCCGAGATCGGCGAGATCCTGATCGACACCGACGACATCTTCGAACAGGCGCAGCAGTTCATGGCGCACGTGATGCCGGGCACGGTCAATCGCGTCAAGCGCTACCACGACGACGTGCCGCTGTTCTCGCGTTTCCAGATCGAACACCAGATCGAATCGGCCTACTCGCGCCAGGTCACGCTGCCCTCCGGCGGCGCCATCGTCATCGACCATACCGAAGCCCTGGTCTCGGTCGACGTCAACTCGGGGCGCGCCACCAAGGGCAGCGACATCGAGGAAACGGCATTGCGCACCAATTGCGAAGCCGCCGACGAAATCGCGCGCCAGCTGCGCCTGCGCGACCTCGGCGGACTGATCGTGATCGACTTCATCGACATGGAATCGACCAAGAACCAGCGCGAAGTCGAAAACCGCCTGCGCGATGCGTTGCACTTCGACCGCGCCCGCGTCCAGACCGGCAAGATCAGCCGCTTCGGCCTGCTCGAACTGTCGCGCCAGCGCCTGCGTCCGGCACTCGCCGAAACCAGCTACATCACCTGCCCGCGCTGCACCGGCACCGGCCACATCCGCAGCACCGAATCCGCCGCGCTGCACATCCTGCGCATCCTCGAAGAGGAAGCCATGAAGGAAAACACCGGCGCGCTGCACTGCCAGGTTCCGGTCGACGTCGGCACCTTCCTGCTCAACGAAAAGCGTGTCGACATCTCGCGCATCGAGGTGCGCCACCGCGTGAATCTGGTGATCGTGCCCAACCGCCACCTGGAAACGCCGGCCCACGAAATCGTCCGCCTGCGCCATGACCAGCTCAACGCCGAAGGCATCGTGCTGGCCAGCTACCAGATGGCGGAAAAGCCGGTTGAAGAGACCTATCAGCCGCCGTCGGCCAACGCCGAAGCCAAGCCCGTCAAGATCGAAGCCGCAGTAAAGGGCATCACGCCTGATTCGCCGGCGCCGATCGTCGAGCAAAAAACAGTGGCGCCCGTCGCTCCAGCCCCGGCTGCCAGCGAAGGCGGCTTCTTCAGCAAGCTGCTCTCCTTCCTTACCGGCAGTCCCAAGGCCGAAGCACCGGTCGCCAGCGCGGAAAAGGCCGACCGGCCGCCGCGGCGCGAGGGCAATCGCGACCGCAACCGCGATGGCGGTCGAGGCGGACGCGATCGCAACGGTCGCCGCGACGGCCGTGACAACCGCGAAGGCGGCGAGCGCAAGGAACGTGGCGAACAGGCTCCGCGCCCCCAGGCAAAGCGCGACGAACAGCAAACCGAGGGCGGTAATCGCAAACCGCGTGAGCCCCGCGAGCCGCGCGAGCCGAAAGAGGCCCGCGAGCCCAGGGAGCCGCGTGAACCCAAGGAAGTCCGCGAGCCGCGTCCGCCCCGCGAGCCGCGTCCGCCCCGCGGCGAAGCCGGCGCAGCGCAAAACGGCGCATCACCGGCGTCGCCTTCTACTAACAACGAAGGCAGCGCCGACGGTGAAGTCCGCAGCGGACGCCGCAGTCGCGGCCGCGGTCGCGGTCGCGGCCGCAGCGACGAAGGCAGCACGACAGAAGTGGCCGCCACCGGCGTCGTTGTCGCCACGCTGACCGATGACGCCGCCATGCCCGCAGCGTTCGCGGAGCCAGCGATCCCGGTAGCGGCAGTCGCATCGACGGCAGAACTGTTCGCCGCAGAACCCGCTGCGGCCGCCGCGCCACCCGCACCGGCTCCTTTGTCTGTTGAAGCCGCTGCTCCGGCAGTTGCCGAAGCCCCCGCTCCGTTGCCCGTCGAAGTCGCTGCGCCGGTGGCTGCCGAAGCCGTAGCTCCGGCGCCCGTGGTTGTCGAGCCAGCGCCCCGGCCTGCGGTTGTACCCGAACCGGCGGTCGTGGCAATGCCGCCGCCAGCCGCCGATCCCATCATCGTGTCGCCGGCGCCGCAGCCTGCGGTAGTCGATGTCAAGGAGTCCCTGCAGCAGGTCGGCCTGGTGATGATCGAAACCAGCCACGCCGCACCGGCCGCGGATAGCTTCGCCCCGGCACAATCGCTCGGCCGCAAACCCAGGCCGGCGCCGGTGATCGCCAGCGAGCCGCTGCAAATGGTGGAAACCAAGCACGACTAAAGTGTGTTCCTTGTGGGACAGACTGTAGGGCGGACTTCAGTCCGCCACACATGGCCGACTTAAGTCGGCCCTACAATGCCAGGCCGGCTGAAGCCGGCCCCACATTCACTGCAAGCATTCACCGGGCGCCTGCGGGCGCCCGTTTTTTTTATCGCTGCTTGAGCCGCAGCAACAACTGCTCCACGGCATCCTCGACCAGATCGAGAACCCGCTCGAAGCCGTCCATGCCGCCGTAATAGGGATCGGGCACCTCGTCCTCATCGAAACTCTCGCTGAACTCCAGCAGCAAGGCGAGTTTGTCGTGATACAGCGGCGGGCAGGCGCGCTGCAGCCATTCCAGATGGTCGCGCCCCATGGCGATCACGTGGTCGAAGCGGATGAAGTCGAAGTCCGTCACGCGCCGCGCCCGCAGGTGCGCGAGGTCGTAGCCGCGCTGCCGCGCCGCGGCGACGGTGCGCGGGTCGGGCGTGTCTCCGACGTGGTAGCCGTGGGTGGCCGCCGAATCGAACTCGAAGGCCTCAGCAAGGCCCAGCTTCTCGGCCAGTCCGCGTGCCACGCCTTCGGCCGTGGGCGAGCGGCAGATATTTCCGGTGCAGACGAACAAAATCCGGCGCAGCATCAGGCGGCATCCCCGGGAGCATCGTGCGCTTCGCCGCCGAAGGCCAGGCGCTGGACGCGGAACAGCTCGTCGCGTGCCGCCGCCGCTTCCTCGAATTCCAGGTTTTTTGCATGTTCCTGCATGGCTTTCTCCAGCCTGCGGATCTCGCGCGCCAGATCCTTTTCGCTCATCACCTCGTAGCGCGCCGCCTCCTGCGCCGCCTTGAGATCGCGCACCGCCGTATCGGCATCATAAACGCCGTCGATGATGTCCTTGATGCGCTTCCTGACTCCCGTCGGCGTGATGCCTTCGGCTTCGTTGTGCGCCAGTTGCTTCGCCCGCCGCCGCGCGGTTTCGTCCATCGCCCGCCGCATCGAATCGGTGATCCGGTCGGCATAGAGTATCGCGGTGCCGTTCAGGTGGCGCGCGGCGCGGCCCATGGTCTGGATCAGCGAACGCGTCGAGCGCAGGAAGCCTTCCTTGTCGGCATCGAGGATGGCCACCAGCGACACCTCGGGAATGTCCAGGCCCTCGCGCAGCAGGTTGATGCCGACCAGTACGTCGAACTCGCCCAACCGCAGGTCGCGGATGATCTCGACGCGCTCGACGGTGTCGATGTCGGAATGCAGGTAGCGCACCTTGATGCCGTTGTCGCCCATGTACTCGGTCAATTGCTCGGCGAGGCGCTTGGTCAAGGTCGTCACCAGCACCCGCTCGCCGGCCGCGATGCGCTTCTTGCACTCGGCCAGCAGGTCGTCGACCTGGGTGCTGGCAGGCCGCACTTCGACCACCGGATCGACCAGACCGGTCGGCCGCACCAGCTGCTCGACCACCTGGCCCTGATGCCTTTCCTCGTAATCGGCCGGCGTCGCCGAGACGAAAACCGTCTGCGGCATCAGCTTCTCGAACTCATCGAATTTCAGCGGCCGGTTGTCCAGCGCCGAGGGCAGGCGGAAGCCGTAATCGACCAGGTTTTCCTTGCGCGAGCGGTCGCCCTTGTACATGCCGCCGACTTGCGGGATGGTCACATGCGACTCGTCGACGAACATGATCGCGTCGGGCGGCAGGTAGTCGTAGAGCGTCGGCGGCGGCTCGCCGGCCTGGCGCCCGGAAAGATGCCGCGAGTAGTTCTCGATGCCCTTGCAGAAACCCAGCTGGTCGAGCATTTCGAGGTCGAAGCGGGTTCGTTGCTCGATGCGCTGGCATTCGACCAGTTTCTGGTTGGCCTGGAAGAACTCGATGCGTTCGCGCAGTTCCTCCTTGATCGCCTCGACGGCCTTGAGCACCGTGGCGCGCGGCGTGACGTAATGGCTCGACGGGAACACCGTGAAGCGGCCCAGCTTCTGCCGCGTGTGACCGGTCAGCGGATCAAACAAGGTGATCGACTCCAGCTCGTCATCGAACAGCGTGATGCGCACCGCGCTCTCGGCATTTTCCGCGGGGAAGATGTCGATCACGTCACCGCGCACGCGATACACGCCTCGCTTGAAGTCCATCTCGTTGCGCTCGTACTGCATCTCTGTCAGACGGCGGATCACCTCGCGCTGGCCGATCTTCTCGCCGACACGCAGGTGCAGGATCATGCTGTGGTAATCGACCGGATCGCCGATGCCGTAGATCGCCGACACGGTGCACACGATCACCACGTCGCGCCGTTCCAGCAGGCTCTTGGTCGCGCTCAAGCGCATCTGCTCGATGTGCTCGTTGATCGACGAATCCTTCTCGATGAACAGGTCGCGCGAAGGCACGTAAGCCTCGGGCTGGTAGTAGTCGTAGTAGGAAACGAAATACTCCACGGCGTTCTCGGGAAAGAACTCGCGGAATTCCGAGTAGAGCTGCGCCGCCAGCGTCTTGTTTGGCGCCAGCACCAGCGCCGGGCGGCCCAGCCGCGCGATCACATTGGCCATGGTGTAGGTCTTGCCCGAGCCGGTGACGCCGAGCAGGGTCTGGAACGAGAGGCCGTCGTTGAAGCCCTCGGTCAGCAGGCGGATCGCCTCGGGCTGGTCTCCCGCCGGCGGAAACGGTTGGTGCAAACGCCACGGACTGCCCGCGAACTCGACCACCCTGCCCTTCAGTTCGTGAATCTCGGCCACAGGCTACCCGCTTGTTTATTTATGGAAACCCCGGAAAATCCTGATGAAACCGACCCCGGCATTCGGGTATTATTGCGCGCTTTGCGCTGCAACATAAAATCGCCGTAGCGCCAGCGCCGACTTTTTAACCTTTTCCGCACCCGGAGCATTCATGTCCTCTCTCTTCGCCGCCGTCGAAATGGCCCCCCGCGACCCCATCCTGGGCCTCAACGAAGCCTTCAACGCCGACACCAACCCGAACAAGGTCAACCTCGGCGTCGGCGTCTATTTCGGCGACGACGGCAAGATTCCGCTGCTGGGCGCGGTCAAGGCCGCCGAGAAGGTCCGCCTGGAAACCCAGCCGCCGCGCGGCTACCAGCCCATCGAGGGTATTCCCGCCTACAACAACGCGGTGCAGGGCCTGCTGTTCGGCAAGGATTCCGAGTTGCTCGCCGCCGGCCGCGCCATCACCTGCGAATGCCTGGGCGGCACCGGCGCGCTCAAGGTCGGCGCCGATTACCTGAAGCGCCTGCTGCCCGAGGCCAAGGTCCATATCAGCGATCCGAGCTGGGAGAACCACCGCGCCCTGTTCGAATCCGCCGGTTTCACGGTCGAGAACTACGCCTACTACAACGCGGCCACGCGCGGCGTCAATTTCGCCGGCATGAAGGCCGCGCTGGCCGCGATGCCGGCCAGGTCGGTCGTGGTCCTCCACGCCTGCTGCCACAACCCCACCGGCGCCGACCTCTCGGCCGCGCAATGGAAGGAAGTCGTCGACCTGGTCAAGCAGCGCGACCTCGTGGCCTTCATCGACATGGCCTACCAGGGCTTCGCCGACGGCATCAAGCCCGACGCCGTGGCGCTCGACCTGTTCGCCGCTTCCGGCCTGCAGTTCGTGGTTTCCAGCAGCTTCAGCAAGTCGTTCTCGCTGTATGGCGAGCGCGTCGGTGCGCTGACCATCGTCACCGCCGGCAAGGACGAGTCGGCCCGCGTGCTGTCGCAGGTCAAGCGCGTGATCCGCACCAACTACAGCAACCCACCCACCCACGGCGGCGCCGTGGTGGCCGCCGTGCTCTCCAGCCCCGAACTGCGCCAGCAGTGGGAAGACGAGCTGGCCGGCATGCGCGACCGCATCCGCGCCATGCGCAACAGCCTGGTCGACAAACTCACCGCCGCCGGCGCCATCGGCTTCGACTTCATCAAGGTGCAGCGCGGCATGTTCAGCTACACCGGCCTCTCCGCAGCCCAGGTCGAGCGCCTGAAGAACGAATTCGGCATCTACGCCGTCAGCACCGGCCGCATCTGCGTCGCCGCGCTCAACACGCGCAACATCGACTACGTCGCCAGGGCCATCGCCACGGTGATCAAATGATTCGGAGCCTATTGCGGCCAAAAACCCGCCCGGCTATAATCCGCGCCTCTTGAATATTCCTCGATAGCTCAGTCGGTAGAGCGCCGGACTGTTAATCCGTAGGTCCCTGGTTCGAGCCCAGGTCGAGGAGCCA
>JADYZH010000142.1 GCA_020853215.1 Sulfuritalea sp.
CGCGCAGGTGGTCGATCCAGCAGCGGTGCAAGATGGAAAACAGCCAGCTCGACAGCCGCTCGGCCTCGCGCAGCTGGCCGATGCGCGCCAGGCCGCGCGCCAGCGCCTCCTGCGCCAGGTCGTCGGCGAGGGGGGCATCGTGGCACCAGGCGAAGGCCACGCGATAGAGGTGGCCCCGGCTTGCCTCGATTCTTTCGGTCAGCTCGCGCTGCGCCCGCGTCTGCAACCATTTCATCGGATTTCCCTCCCGTCCCATTATGACGCAGCGCACGCCGGTTTTATTCCATGGCTGGCCGCGGGAATAAATCGGCGCCGCTTCCCGTCTTCCCGATACGCCGCCGCATCCGCAACCACAAGAGACGGCGCACGATTTTGCCAACCAGAGAGGAGCCATCATGATTCGCAGGTCGTTCATCCAGCTCGCGCTATGTTGCGCGATCCTGTCGCTTCCCGCCTCCGCAGCACCGTCCAAGAGCGCCAAGCCGGTCAAGAGCGCCAAGCCGGGCGTCGTCATCCAGGTCAGCGACGACAATCCGAAGACCTGGAACCAGGCCCTGAACGTCGTCAGGAACGTCCAGGCCGAATACGGCAAGGACAAGGTCAATGTGGAAGTGGTTGTTTTCGGCCACGGCTCGGGGATGGTCAAGTTCGATTCCCCGCTGTCGAACCGCATCGATGAAACTCTCGGCGAAGGTGCGCAGGTGCTCATGTGCGAAAACACCATGCGGGGCCAGAAGCTCACCCAGGCCGACATGCATCCGAAGATCGGCTACGTGAAGGCGGGGGTCATCGAGATCATCGAGAAAGGCAAGCAAGGCTGGACGGTGGTTCGGCCATAACACATCCGCCCCGCAGACTGACATGAAAGGACAGATCATGAACATCTTCAATCCGATTCTGCGCGGCCTGACGGCTGCCTTTCTTGCGCTTTCCCTTGCCGCCTGCGCCACGAACGGCGGCAAGATGGCGGGCGAGCCCGTCAAGGTGGTCTACCACATCAACGAAGGGCTCGACCAGGCCAGCAACGGCCTGCGCAACATCCGCAACCACCTGACGGCCGATCCAAAGGCGAAAATCGTCGTCGTCTCCCATGCCGGCGGCATCAATTTCCTGCTCGAGGGCGCCAAGGACAAGAACGGCAATCCCTATGCCGCCGCCGTGGACGACCTGTCGCTGAAGGGCGTCGATTTCCGCGTCTGCAATTTCACCCTGCTGAGCCGCAAGATCGACAGGAGCAAGGTGCACTCCGAGGCGAAGATCGTGCCGTCGGGGGTGGCGGAGGTAAGCCGCCTGCAGTCGGAAGAAGGCTACGTCTACCTGAAGCCTTAGGGGCCTGACGAGCCTCGACGAAATTCAAGAAGCCGCAGTTGACGGACACTCTCTGCGGGTATTGAGTACCCTGCGCCGAGGGCATTCGGCGCACCCTTGATATATAGGAGATTCTGAATGAAGCAGTTAGCAAGAGCAGCCTTTGTCGTGTTGTGTGCTACCGGATTTGCGGCATCTACAGTCGTCGCGGCGGAATTCGCTCCATATGGCACGGCCAAGGTCGACATGCACAGCATGCCTGCCACCAACGTAGTGTTCGATGTCAATTACGACGACCCGCAAAAACTCAATATTCTCTACAACTTCATTAAAAATACGAAAAAGGAGACGCGAGGCAATGTGGTCGTGGTTACGCATGGGCCCGAATTGCGCGCCTTCGCCAAGGAGAATTACGAGAAATACCAGGGTATCGTGGATAAGATGGCCGAACTCAACAAGGAGGGTGTCGAGTTCAAGATGTGCAACAACGCCATGAAGGCGGCGGGCTTCAAGGCGGAGGACATGCACGGCTTCATCACCGTGGTCCCGGCCGGGTTCCCGGAGCTTGCGTACTGGCAGTCCAAGGGGTATCAGTACATTAATCCGCTGCCATTGCCCGTCAAGGACGTTCGCTACATCGACCAGCCACAGCTGAAGAAGTAATCACCGGGGCGGGATCCTTCCGCCCCATTCGGCATTCAAGGCAACCGTTTGCCCGGTCGCTGAGGAAAGGACCTTCAGCCGATCAGGCTGTGCAGCATCTTCGTCGCCAGCAGCGCGAGGAAGACGCCGAAGGCGCGCTTGAGCTGCTTCACCGGCAGCCGGTGCGCCGTCTTCGCGCCGAGCGGCGCGATCAGCATGGTCATCGCCGACACCCCGACGAAGGCCGGCAGGTAGATGTAGCCGAGGCTCCCGGCCGGCAGGCCGGTGGCCTTCCAGCCGGCGGCGATGTAGCCGATCGTGCCCGCCACGGCGATGGGGAAGCCCAGCGCCGCCGAGGTGCCGACGGCGTGGTGGATCGTCACGTTGTGCCAGACCATGTAGGGGATCGAGAGGAAGCCGCCGCCGGCCGCGACCAGGCTGGAGACGATGCCGATGACGATGCCGACGGCGAACAGCCAGGCCGTGCGCGGCAGGGCGCGCGTCGGCTTCGGCTTGAAGTCGAGCACCATCTGTACCGAGGCGTAATAGACGATGGCGGTGAAGGCGAAGGCCAGCGGCCGCGTCGGCACCTGGCTGGCGAACAGCGAGCCGCCCAGCGTGCCGAGCACGAGTCCCGGCGCCATCGCCTTGACGATCTCCCAGCGCACCGCGCCGTGGCCGTGGTGGGCGCGCATGCTGGAGATCGAGGTGATCACGATGGTCGCCATCGAGGTGCCGAGCGCGAGGTGCATGACGTGCTCGGGCGGAAAGCCCTGCGCGGCGAAGAGCATGAACAGCAGCGGCACGATGGTCAGGCCGCCGCCGACGCCGAACAGGCCGGCGATGAAGCCGGCGAAGCAGCCGAGCAGCGGGTAGGCCAGCCACCACACGCTCATTTCTTCATGCCCATCAGTCGTTCGGTGATGAATTTCCATTCCGCCGGGTCGACCGGCGTGATCGACAGGCGGTTGCCCTTGGCCAGGGTGCGCATGTTGGCGAGTTCCCGATGGCTGCGCAGTTCGGCGAGGCTCACCAGTTTTGTCTTCTTCACCAGCCTGACGTCGACGTTCAGCCAGCGCGGATCGTCCGGTGAGGACTTCGGGTCGTAGTACTTGTGCTTGCGGTCGAACTGGGTGGCGTCGGGATAGGCCAGCTTCGACACCTCGACGATGCCGACGATGCCCGGCTCGGCGCAATTGGAATGGTAGAAGAAGCCGCGGTCGCCCAGCTTCATCTGGTCGCGCATGAAG
>JADYZH010000143.1 GCA_020853215.1 Sulfuritalea sp.
CCCAGCATGCGTGCCGCCGAGGACAGGTTGCCGCGCGCCTTGTCCACGGCGGTTTCGAGCAGCATGGCTTCGACCTGGTCGAGCGTCAAGGAACCGTTGAACACCGCTTCGCGCAGATCCTTGCCGGTTTCCCAGCGGTTGACGTCGAGGCCGCCGCCGTTGCCGAGGCCGAACTCGGGCGGCTGTTCCTCGCTGCACGACATGAACAGCTGGTTGACCTCGATGCGCGTGCCGCCGGGGGCGAGGATCACGCCGCGCTCGACCGAGTTTTGCAGTTCGCGGATGTTTCCCGGCCACGGGTAGGCAAGCAAGGCGCGCTTGGCCTTGTCGGTGAAACCGCGCAGCTTCTTGCCGTGGATCGCGGTATGCCGGGCCAGGAAATGCTTGGCCAGCAGCGGTATGTCCTGCTTGCGCTCGCGCAAGGGCGGAATGAGTATCGGGTAGACGTTGAGCCGGTAGTACAGGTCGGAGCGGAAGCGCCCGGCCTTGACCAGGTCCTGCAGATTGGCGTTGGTGGCCGCCACCAGGCGCACGTTGATCTTGCGCGTCTTCTGGTCGCCCAGTCGCTCGATCTCGCCCTCCTGCAGCACGCGCAGCAGCTTGGCCTGGGCCGAGGCCGGCAGGTCGCCGATCTCGTCGAGGAACAGGGTGCCGCCATCGGCCCGCTCGAAGCGTCCGGGGCGCGCCACCAGCGCGCCGGTGAAGGCGCCCTTCTCGACGCCGAACAGTTCCGACTCGACCAGTTCGTGCGGGATGGCGGCGCAATTGACGGCAACGAAGGGTTTGCCGCTGCGCGAACTCAACTCGTGCAGGCTGCGTGCGAAGACCTCCTTGCCGACGCCGGTTTCGCCCTGCAACAGGACGCTGATGTTGCTGCCGGCGGCCTGCTTGAGCAAATCGTAGGCGGCGCGAAAACCCGGGGAAATGCCGGCCACGTCCTGCGGCAGCTGGTCGCGGTCGCCGATTGAAGAACGCAGTTGAACCACCTGGGTTTGCAGGTCGATCAGCTGGTCGGCGATGGACTCGCTGTTGAAGTAGCGCATCTGCTCGGCGGCGTCATCCCATTCCTCGGCCGGCTTGCCGATGATGCGGCAGTTGTTGTGCCCCATCCCGGTGCACTCGACTTCCTTGTAGAGGATGGTACGCCCCATGAAGGCCGAGGTGTAGCCGCAGGCATAGCCGATCTGCGTCCAGCACACCGGCTCGCTGTGGATGCCGTAGTGGTGGCGATGCCATTGTCCTTCCCAGGAATTTTCCCAAAGAATCTCGGCGTAGAAGGTTCCGGCGTGGCGATCGAGTTCCACCTTGACCGGGGTTGCCCGCACGATGCCTTCCAGCGTATGCAGCTGCGGGCCGGTCATGAAGGCTTCCAGGTCGGTGGAATCCTCGGCGCGGGTGCGCGCCAGCTCGGCATCGCGCACGCCGGCCGCATAACCCATGCGCGTCAGCAATCCGCGCGCGCGTTCCATGCCCAGCGTGTCGATCAGTTCCTTGCGCAAGGTCGCCTGCGCCTCGGCGTGCACCAGCAACATGCGGTGTTCGTGCAACCAGATCTGTCCGGTCTCGGCGCAAAAATGAACGCGAGCGCGCAGATCCTCGTTGGTGGAACGCCCTACGCTTCGGAGTTTGGTCATGGCCTCACCCTCATTGTCCGCTCCTGATTTGTCTATCCTGTGGCTGTCCATTTTAAGCGCATATCCGGAAGGCTGTTGTTATTGAAGGAAAAAAATCAAATTTTGCCCGCCCTGATTGCGGCATTCATGGAAAGGTCAAATTACAGGAGAGGTTACGGAGAATTTGACCAATTGAGTAGCAGTCGACGCCCCCTATTTCCCCTCAAACATCCTCTCTTTCAGCCAACTCCATGGCATTTTTGCTGCACATGCAAACCTTGCCCATTCCCTTGTTTTAGTAGCGTTCATCCGATGCCGACTTCTCATTTAGCCGGAACCTGCTGCACAGCAGCAATAACGGGTGGCCCAAGCCTTGCGTTACTGTCCGCGTTGCGGGTCCATTCACGGGCCCGACCGTTTTGACATTCACCACAAAAAACAAGAGGAGACATTCGATGAAGTTTCCAGTGCCACACGACGTAAGCACCAAGACCATTCCCGGGACCGAAGGCTGGGAGAGGATGTATCCGTACCAGTACCAGTTCGTCACCGACGATCCGGCGCGCAACCAGTACGAAAAGGAGACGTTCTGGTTCTATGACGGATTGCACTATCCGGAGCCGCTCTACCCCTTCGACACGATCTGGGACGAAGCCTGGTACCTCGCCCTGTCGCAGTTCAACAACCGCATCTTCCAGGTGCCGCCGGTGCGCGGCGTAGACCACCGCATGATCAACGGCTACGTCTACATCTCGCCGGTGCCGGTCAAGGACGGCGCCGAAATCGGCAGCCGCGTGCCGAACTTCATGGAGCGCGCCGGCTACTACTACAAGAACTGGGATGCGCTGGAGGCGAAGTGGAAGGTCAAGATGGAGGCGACCATCAAGGAATTGGAAGAATTGAAGATCTCGCCCCTGCCCGACCTCGAGGACATCTCTGTGGTGAATGACGCCCTCGGCGAGTCGAAGGGCTACCACCTGATCAAGAACTACGACGACCTGATCAACCTCGGCATCAAGTGCTGGCAGTACCACTTCGAGTTCCTCAACCTCGGCTATGCGGCCTATGTCTTCTTCATGGACTTCACGCAGAAGCTTTTCCCCAGCATCCCGCTGCAGCGCATCACGCAGATGATCTCGGGCATCGACGTGATCATGTACAAGCCGGATGACGAGTTGAAGGAACTGGCGAAGAAGGCCATTGCCCTCGGCGTCGCCCAGGCCGTGGCGGGCAACCGCGACTGGGTCGCCGTCAAGCTCGCCGTCGAGAAGCTGCCGGGGGGCGCGGAATGGCTGGCCGCCTTCGAGAAGGCGCGCTACCCGTGGTTCAACGTTTCCACCGGCACAGGCTGGTTCCACACCGACCGCAGCTGGAACGATACCCTGGACATTCCGCTCTCCGGCATCCAGACCTACATCGCCAAGCTCGACGCCGGCGTCAACATAGACCGCCCGACGGAACAGGTGCGGGCCGAGCGCGACCGCATCACAGCCGAGTACCGCGAGTTGATCACCAATGAAGCCGATCTGAAACAGTTCGACGAGTTGCTCGGCTGCGCCAAGACGGTGTTCCCCTATGTCGAAAACCACCTGTTCTACGTCGAGCACTGGTTCCATTCGGTGTTCTGGAACAAGATGCGCGAAGTCGCGGCGATCCTCAAGGAACACGGCCTGATCAAGGAGATCGAGGACATCTGGCTGCTGCGCCGCGACGAGATCAAGCAGGCCCTGTGGGACGTCGTCACCGCCTGGGCCACCGGCGTCACGCCGCGCGGCAGCTTCTCCTGGCCGCCGGAAATCGAATGGCGCAAGGGTGTCATGGAGAAATTCCGCCAGTGGAGCCCGCCGCCGGCCATCGGCATCGCGCCGGAAGTGATCCAGGAGCCCTTCACCATCGTGCTCTGGGGCGTTACCAACAGTTCCCTGGCCGACTGGTCCGAGGTTCAGGACATCGGCGATCCCGACAGCATCACCCAGCTCAAGGGCTTTGCCGGCAGCCCCGGCATCGTCGAGGGCAAGGCGCGCGTCTGCCGCAGCGCAATGGACATCCGCGACCTGCAGGAAGGCGAGATCCTCGTCGCGCCGACCACCTCCCCGTCCTGGGCGCCGGCCTTCGCCAAGATCAAGGCGGCGGTCACCGATGTCGGCGGCGTCATGAGCCATGCCGCGATCGTCTGCCGCGAGTACGGCCTGCCGGCCATCGTCGGCACCGGGCACGCGACCAAGGTCATCAAGACAGGGATGATGATCCGGGTCGACGGCTCTTCCGGCGTGATAACCATCACCCGCTAGGGTCGAGGGCAATCGGATAATGAGCAACGCTTTGGTAACTGAAGAAACTGGCACGGAGGCGGCGATGGATGGCACGACACCCATGGTGTGCTGGTTCCAGGAGTGCAACAAGGACTCCGTGGATCTGGTGGGGGGCAAGTGCTCCTCGCTCGGCGAACTGATCAACGCGGGCGTGCGGGTACCGCCGGGCTTTGCCCTGACCACCCACGGTTTCCGCCAGTTCATGCGCGACGCGGGCATCCAGGCGGCGGTGGGCGAGCTGCTGACCGGTCTCGACCATGAAGACATGGACAAGCTGGAAGAAGCCTCCCGCGTGATCCGCGAGATGATCGAATCCTGTCCCATTTCCATCGAACTGGAAGATCTGATTGCCGAGTGCTATCGCAAGCTGTCGGTCGTCTGCTGCGTTCCGGCGGTACCGGTCGCGGTGCGTTCCAGCGCCACGGCCGAAGACCTGCCCGGCGCCAGCTTTGCCGGCCAGCAGGACACCTATCTGTGGATCCGCGGCATCGACGACGTCATGCACCACGTGCGGCGCTGCATTTCCAGCCTGTACACCGGTCGGGCGATCGCCTATCGGATAAAGATGGGCTTCCCGCACGAACAGGTGGCGATCAGCGTCGGCATCCAGAAAATGGCCAACTCCTTCTCTGCCGGCGTGATGTTCACCGTCCATCCGACCAATGGCGACCGCTCGGTGATCGTCATCGATTCGAATTTCGGCTTCGGCGAATCGGTGGTTTCCGGCGAAGTCACGCCGGATCATTTCGTGGTGAACAAGGTCGCCCTCGACATCATGGAGCGCACGATTTCCACCAAGGAGATCGCCTACACGGTCGACTTGAAGACGCAAAAATCCATCGCCGCCGAGGTGCCCTTCGAGCGCCAGAACGTGCAGTCGATCATCGACGACGAAGTCACCGAACTGGCCTGGATGGGCAAGAAGATCGAAAAGCACTACGGCCGTCCGATGGACATCGAATGGGCCATCGACAAGGACCTTCCCGCCGGCGGCAACATTTTCATCCTGCAGGCGCGGCCGGAAACCATCTGGAGCAACAGGCAGCAGGCCCCGGTGTCGACCGGCAGTGTATCCGCCATGGATTACATCGTCGCCAACCTGATCGCCGGCAAGAAGCTGAGCTAGGAGGAGCAGCGCAA
>JADYZH010000144.1 GCA_020853215.1 Sulfuritalea sp.
CCGCAGATCGCCTATCGCCTGAAGCGCCTGCATGAAGGCACCGAAACTACCGACGGTGTGGCAGCTTTCGACAAGAAACACGTCGAGCCCGTCTGAGGCCGGCGCGGTTGCCACTGCCCCGCCCGCCAACGTCAAGGCACTGGCCAGGGCAAGCCGGTTCCGGCTGGTGCCGGAGCGCTTCCACTACATCGGCAACCGCGGTGGCTTCGGCCGGGGCGTCGCGATCGACCAGCGAGGGATTAAGCGGTACAAAAAGTCGGCGCCGGCGCTACGGTGATCGCGGCGTCGTGGCCGAACGCGGTGCGCTCGGGCCCCGCAGCATCTTCCCGAACACCATGAAATAGAGCACGAAGGATGCTGCCCACAGCCCGGCGGATAGCGCCAACACGGCAGGCCCCAGATCGTGCACGGAGGCCGCAAGCCGCAGCAGGGCGGCAGCGAACATCAGGACATAGGCAGCGAGCATGGCACCTGGCACCACCAGCGGGCGGCCGGTGTGGCGCAGGCTGACGCGGGTCATCAAGCCGAGCATCATCAGGCCGAGGCCGCCGACGGTGAAGGCATGCAGCCATGCCGCCTCGGGGACGATGCCGGCCAGATCGGCGGCGGCCTTGAGGGCGAAGGCCAGCACCAGCCAGGCGAAACCGAGGTGCATGACCAGCACCAGCGGGACGTCTGCGACATGCCAGCCTTGCCAGCGCGCGCAGCGCCAGCCGTGCAACAGTGCGCAGGCCAGCGCGGCGGAGCCGGTCCAGGCCGGCGCGGCGGCGCCAAGGTCGAGTGCGGCGAGCAGGAGCAGGGCGCCGGTGGCGGCAATCTCCAGTGCCATGTGGCATGGCGCCACTGTGCCGCGACCATGTTCGCGCAGCGCGTTGCCGGTGAAAATCGGTGCCAGCACGCCGCCCTTGAGCACGTAGAGCACGATGATGGCGTAAATCGCCAGGCGCAGCGCCGTCCCCGCCTGGGCATGGTTGCCCGTGAGCAGGCCGTGGTAATACATCGCGTTGGCGGCAAACAGGGCAACCAGGATGGGCAGCAGCAGCAGGTAGAGGCGGTTGGCGGCGCGCAGCAGTTGTGGCGTCAACATGGCGAAAACTGCCGGGAACATCAGGCAGTCGATGGCCGCGGCCGGCAGCGGCGGTAGCCAGGGGGCAGCCCAGAAGGCGATGCGCCCGACGAGCCACAGCGCGACCAGCAGCATGAGCCGCCCACCGCGGATTTCCTCGGTGCCGGCCCAACTCGGCAGCGCCGTCAGAACTATTCCGGTGATGATGGCGGCGGCGAAACCGAAGATGAACTCGTGGCCGTGCTGCAGCTTCAGCGGCATGCCGTCGGCGGACAGGCTCCACAGGCCGAGGTAGGCTCCCAGCCAGGCCGTGACCAACAGCGGCGCGTAGAGTGCGCCGAGGAAGTAGAAGGGCCGGAAGGCGCTGGCCCAGAGCGGAGATGAAGTCAAGGTGCTGGCAGGATGACTGGAAGGGGGGGGCAGGTTCCCGGACCGAACGCAGGGTATTGGCGCGATGGTCGGGTAGTCGGCGAATACTGGAAGCTGTCCTGACGGCGTGGTGCCGAATCCGGAATTCCGGTTCGTCGCGCGCCGGGTTGTTGCGGTCGGCAGGTCAGGGATCGGTCAGGCGGCGTCACACGTGTTCCGTTCATGTTTTCGTTGCATCGATCGGTGAAGTAACGGCGGCTTGCCATCCCGATGCCGAAAATCGCCCTCATGCCGGCGCATGGTAGCGTAAAGCGCCACGGCGGTCTGAATCCCGATCCGGGCAGCGATGAGTGACGTCCCTTTCCGGATTGCTTTCCACTGCGCAGGCCGGGTATCGGTGATTCGGATTCTTCCAGGGATGAGCGATCACGGCGTCAGGCGGCAGGCGCCGTGGCAACGTACTCCTTGTCGAAGGCCGCCAGCAGTTCCTTTTGCCGGGCGCGCGCCTGGGCGACCGAACGTTCCTTGACCGGCCCGTAGCCGCGGATGGTCTCCGGCAGGCGGGCCAGCGCGATGGCGGCATCGAGCCGCGCGGCGTCGGGCGCGTCGAGGGTGTCGAGGATGTGCGCCAGCATGCCTTCGTAATCGGCGATCAGTTCGCGCTCCTGTACCCGTTCGGCGCTGCGGCCGAAGGGATTGAAGGCGGTGCCGCGCAGGAACTTGAAGCGGGCGAGCAGCTTCATGGCCGGCAGCAGCCAGGGGCCGAAGCCTTGCTTGGGCGGCTCGGCGCCGGGCCCGGCGGCGCGGCTCCAGGGCAGGGTCATGTGGAAGTTGAGCCGGTAGTCGCCCTCGAAACTGGCGGCCAGCGCTTTCTGGAAGGCGGGCTCGGCGAACAGGCGCGCGACTTCGTACTCATCCTTGTAGGCGAGCAGCTTGAAATAGTTGCGCGCCACGGCATCCGCCAGCGCCGTGTCGCCGGCGCCGACTTTTTCCCCGTGCGCGCGCACCCGTGCCACCAGGGCCGTGTAGCGCCGGGCGTAGGCCGCATCCTGATAGGCGGCCAGGTAGTCGTGGCGGCGTTCGATCAGTTCGTCGAGGTTGGCGGACAGCCGGTGTTCGGGCGCGGCCGGCTCGCCGCCGCCGATCAGGGCGGCGACGCCGGCCGGGTCGTGGGCGGCGCGGCGGCCCCAGTGGAAGGCGCGCAGGTTGTCCGCGACGGCGGCGCCGTTGAGCTCGATGGCGCGCAGGATGGCTTCCAGCGACAGCGGCACCAGGCCGCGCTGGAAGGCGAGGCCGAGCATGAAGATGTTGGTGGCGATGGAATGGCCCAGCAGCCGCGTCGCCATCTGCGCGGCGTCGAGGAATTGGGTCGCCGTGCGGCCGACGGCGTCGGCCACCGCCTGTTCCATCGCGCCCTCGGGGAATTCGCGGTCCGGGTTGCGCAGGAATTCGCCGGTGATGCTGCGCCCGGTGTTGATGATGGCCTGCGTGGAGCCGGCGGTGGTTTTTGAAAGGGCATCCTCGCTGACGGCGACGACGATGTCGCAGCCGAGCAGCAGCTTCGCCTCGCCGGTGGCGATGCGCGCTGAATGCAGCTGCTCCTGGCGTTCGGCGAGGCGCACGTGGGACATCACGGCGCCGCCCTTTTGCGCCAGGCCGGTCATGTCGAGCACGGTGACGCCCTTGCCGTCGAGGTGGGCGGCCATGCCGAGCAGGGCGCCGATGGTCACTACGCCAGTGCCGCCGACGCCAGCGACGAGGATGGCGTAGGGATCGGCGAGGCTTTGCGGCGCCGGCGCGGGCAGGTCGGCGCCGGCCTGGTCGCCGGCCGCCAGCGCCCGGCCGCGACGCACGCTGCCGCCGTGCACCGTGACCATGCTCGGGCAGAAGCCGTCGAGGCAGGAATAATCCTTGTTGCAGGCAAACTGGTCGATCGCGCGCTTGCGGCCGAACTCGGTTTCCACCGGCACCACGGCGAGGCAGTTGGACTTGGCGGCGCAGTCGCCGCAGCCCTCGCACACCGCCTGGTTGATGAAGACGCGCACGGCGGGGTCCTTGAAGCTGCCGCGCTTGCGGCGGCGGCGCTTCTCGGCGGCGCAGGTCTGGTCGTAGATCAGGGCGGTGACGCCCGGCGTGTCGCGCAGCTCGCGCTGGGTTTCGTCCAGCCGCTCGCGGTGGCGGATCTCGACGCCGGGGGCGAAGTCGGTGACGCCCTGGTACTTCTCCGGCTCGTCGCTCATCACGATGATGCGCTTGACATCCTCGGCGGCGAGCTGGCGCGAAAGCTGGGGCACGGTCAGCGTACCGTCCACCGGCTGGCCGCCGGTCATCGCCACGGCGTCGTTGAACAGCAGCTTGTAGGTGATGTTGACCCCCGCCGCGACGGCGGCGCGGATGGCGAGCAGGCCGGAATGGAAATAGGTGCCGTCACCCATGTTGGCGAATACGTGCCGCGTGCCGCTGTGGCCGGCGACGCCGAGCCAGGCCGCGCCTTCGCCGCCCATGTGCGAGATGGTCAGGGTGTTGCGGCCCATCATCACCGCCATCAGGTGGCAGCCGACGCCGCCCAGCGCGCAGCTGCCTTCGGGCACCTTGGTGGACTGGTTGTGCGGGCAGCCGGGGCAGAACCAGGGCGTGCGCGCCAGGGTCACCCTGGGCCTCGCCTGCGCCTGCGCCCTGGCGTCGAGGAAGGCGATGTGGTCGGCGATGCGCGGCGAGGTGTGGAAGCGGCCGATGCGCGCCGCGATGGCGCGGGCGACGATGGCCGGCGTCAGCTCGGCGGTGGGCGGCAGCAGCCAGCGGTTCTCCGGCAGCGGCCATTCGCCGGTTTCGTCGTATTTGCCGACCACGCGCGGGCGCACGTCATCGCGCCAGTTGTAGAGCATTTCCTTGAGCTGGTATTCGATGATCTGGCGCTTTTCCTCGACCACCAGGATTTCTTCCAGGCCCTCGGCGAAGCGGCGCACGGACTCGGCCTCCAGCGGCCATGGCATGCCGACCTTGAACAGGCGCAAGCCGATCTCGGCGGCATGGGCCGCGTCGATGTGCATGTCGTCGAGCGCCTGGCGCACATCCATGTAGGCCTTGCCGCAGGCGATGATGCCCAGCCGCGGCCGCGGGCTGTCGTAGATCAGGCGGTTGAGGTTGTTGGCGCGGGCGTAGGCGATCGCGGCATAGACCTTGTACTGCTGCAGGCGTAGTTCCTGCGCCAGTTGCGGATCGGGCCAGCGCAGGTGCACGCCGTCGGCCGGCATCTGGAAGTCGGTGGGGATGATGCGCTCGTGGCGGTCTGGATCGACCGTCACCACGGCCGAGCTTTCGGCCGTGTCCGAGGTCAGCTTCATGGCCACCCAGCAGCCCGAGTAGCGGGACATGGCCCAACCGTGCAGGCCGTAGTCGAGGTATTCCTGCAGGTTGGCCGGCGCCAGCACCGGGATGCCGCAGGCGGAAAAGATGTGCTCGCTCTGGTGGGCCACGGCCGAAGAGCGCGCCGACGGGTCGTCGCCGGCGATCAGCAGCACGCCGCCGTGTTTGGAGGTGCCGGCATGGTTGGCGTGGCGGAAGACGTCGCCGCTCCTGTCCACGCCCGGCCCCTTGCCGTACCACATGGAAAAAATGCCGTCGAATCTGGGCTGCGGGAACAGGTGCAGCTGCTGCGTGCCCCACACCGCGGTGGCGGCGATGTCCTCGTTGAGCCCCGGCTGGAAGCTGATGTCGCGCTGCTTGAGGAAGGGCGCCGCGGCGTGCAGGGCGAAGTCCAGGCCGCCCAGCGGCGAGCCGCGATAGCCCGAGACATAGCCGGCGGTGTGCAGCCCGGCGCGGCGGTCGAGTTCGTGCTGCAGCATGGGCAGGCGGGCCAGGGCCTGCATGCCGGTGAGGAAGACCGTGCCGCGTTCGAGGCGGTATTTGTCGTCGAGGCTGACGTTGGCGATGCTCATTGGGGCTCCTTGTCGCCGCACGCTCTGCGGCGCGCTCGGTGGTTTCCGCGATGCATTGGCGGATCGTACTATGGACCGGACAAGGCGCGGCCTCGTTCCAGGGCTTCGAGGTTGGTCGCGCGGTGCGGGCCGGAAAGCGCCGCGGTGGCCTCGCGCACCTCGTCGTAGGCGAAGGGGAAGCCCGGCCGGCTGGAGGCGAAGCCCAGCAGCACGAGGTTGGCGACCAGCGGCAGCTTCATCGCCAACGCTTCGCGGTCGGCATTGCAGCGATGCACGACGATGCCCATGTCCGCGACCAGGCCGGCCACGCGCGGGTCGGGGAAGGCGGCGTCCTCCCTGGCGTTGACCACGCAGGCCGGCGCGCCGCCCTTGCCCCGCGCGCGCAGGAAGGGCAGGGTGCGATGCGCCTCGACGGCATCGAGGGCCAGCAGCAGGTCGGCATCGCCTTCGCAGATCAGCGGGCTTTCGAACTCGCCCATCTTCAGGTGGGTGGTCACCGAGCCGCCGCGCTGGGCCATGCCGAAGGTTTGCGAGCCGAGCACCGGGACCTCGCGGCGGCGGGCGATTTCGGTAAGGATTTTGGCGGCGAACAGCACGCCTTGGCCGCCGATGCCGGCGATCACGGTCTGGCATTTCATGGCCGTACCTCCATGCCGCCGGCGCGCGGCCGGATCGCCCCCTGGGGGCAGACCTGGATGCAGACGCCGCAGGCGATGCAGGTGCGCTCGTCGATGCTGACCAGGCCGTCGGGCGCGCGCAGCAGCGAGGGGCATTCGAACCAGGTGGTGCAATAGCCGCAGGCGACGCAGCTGCCGGTCTGCGGCATGCTGATCGCGCTGCGCGGGCATTCCGCCGCGCACAGGCGGCAGCCTGTGCATTTCGCCGGGTCGATGCGGTAGCGGCCGTCCGCGAGGCTGATCGCCCGGGTCGGGCAGACCTCCAGGCAGATGTCGCAATGCGTGCACACGCCGCAGTGGAAGCAGCGCTCGCCGGCTTCGGCGGTTGCCCCGGCCGGGTCGAGGCCGAGGTTGACCTCCCCGAAGTCCCGGATCGACTCCTGCGGCGCGCGATGCGGCGAGAGCGTGCGCGGCCGCCTGCGGAAGTATGTGAGCCGGACCTCCTGCGGCCCCGGTGCGGCCTTCTGCTGCGCGTTGCGCGGTGCGGCGGTACAACTGACGACGCCCGGCCCGCGGGCGAACTGCATCGCCTCGGCGGCAATCGGGGGGCCGCCGAGGCGCTCGTCCATCGCCAGCGCGGCGCGCTTGCCGGCGTTGATGGCGCCGACCACGGTGCCGGCGCCGAGGCTGGACGCATCACCGCCGGCGAAAATGCGCGGGTCGGCGGTGCGCCCCCAGGCATCGACGGCGATGCGCCTGCCGGCGGGCAGGCCGGCGGCCGGCGCATAGCCGAGGTCGGCGTCGCCGCCGATGCAGACCAGCACCTGGTCGGCGCTGCGCGATTCGGTGTGGAAGGGCCGCGACGTGGCGCCCTGCGGCGCCCGGGCGGCAAGTGGGCGCAGCAGCACCCTGACGCTGCCGTCGGGCTGCGGCTCGAAGCCGGCCGGAACAATGGCCTCGTGGAAGGCGATACCCTCGGCGCGCGCGGCATCGACCTCTTCGGGGATCGCCAGCAGCACGTCGTAATACACGTCGATGGCGGCGCCCTGGCGGCGCGCGGTGCGCGCGGCGTCGATCGCCGTGTTGCCGCCGCCGACTATCGCCACGCGGGCGCCGAGCCGGGGGGCATTGCCGGAGCGCACCTGGCGCAGGAAGTCGAGGCCGAAGCCGACGCGCCCGCAATCCTCGCCGGGCAGGCCCAGCGCGCGCTGCTGCCAGGCGCCGGTGGCGAGATACACCGCGTCGAAATCGTCGAGCGCCCGCCAGGCCAGGTTGTCGCCGAGGCGCATGCCGGTGTGCAGCGTGACGCCGAGCTTGGCGAAGACGTCGAGTTCGCGCCCGAGCACGGCCGGCGGCAGGCGGTATTCGGTGATTGCCCAGCGCAGCATGCCGCCGATTTCCGGCAGCGCCTCGAATACCTCGACGCCATGGCCGCGGCGCGCCAGGTGGTAGGCGGCGGTGAGCCCCGCCGGGCCGGCGCCGATCACGGCGACGCGCCTGCCGGTCGGCGCGGCGGGCGTGACCCAGTGCGCCGCGGAGCGGCCGCTGTCGCCGGCGGCGCGCTCGATGGCGTTGATCGACAGCGCGCCGTCGAGGGCCGTGCGGTTGCATGCCGTTTCGCAGGGATGCGGGCAGACGCGGCCCAGCGTGGCGGGGAAGGGATGTTCCTCGTAGAGCAGGTGCGCCGCCTCGTCGAGGCGGCCTGCGCCGGCGAGCAGCATCAGCCGCTCGATGTCGTTGCCGGCCGGGCAGGCCTCGGCGCAGGGCGAGACGCGGTCGACGTGGCGCGGCATCCATGCGGCATCGAGCGGGCCGGCCGCGTCGGCGGCGCGCGGGCGCGGCGCGTGGCGCACCTCGACCGGGATCGGCTGCTGGCCGGCGGCCAGCCCCTTCATCTCGGTGACGCAGACGTAGCGCGCGAGCACCACGGCGATGCCGCCGTCGGCGGCGCGGCTGTGGTCCAGCGCGTCGAGCAGGATGCGCTGGAAGCCCGCCAGGTCGTGCGGGTCGGCCTGCTCGACATAACCCACGCCGCAGCCGCGGATCAGGTTCACCAGGCTGACGATGCCGCCGGGATGGCCGTCGGCGGTGGCGCCGGCTTCGGGCGTCGGCTGCGCGCCGGTCATCCCCGTGGTGCCGTTGTCGAGCACCAGCAGCACGAAGCGGGCGCCGTTATAGACGGCGTTTTCCAGGCCCGCCGCGCCGGAATGGAAGAAGGTGCCGTCGCCGATGGTGGCGAAGATCGGCGGCGTCCGGCCGTCCTGCTTGTAGGCGTGGTAGAAGCCCGATGCCATGGAGATCGAGGCGCCCATGTCGTGCACGGTGTCCACCGCGCCCTGGTTGAGCCCCAGCGTGTAGCAGCCGATGTCGCCGGGGAACAGCGCGTCGGGGAAGGCGCGGCGCAGTTCGTAGAACACCGCGCGATGGCCGCAGCCGGGGCACAGCGTCGGCCGCCGGATCGGCAGTTGCAGGGCCGCCACGGCCTCGCGCAGCGGATTGGGCGGCCGCTGGCGCGCCGGCAGGCCGGCCTGCTCCGCGGCTGCGGCGACCAGGCCTTCGATCACCGCCGGCGTCAGCTCGCCGTGGCTCGGCACATGGCCGGAGAGCCGGCCCCAGACCGGGATGCCGAGGCGGATCTGCATTTCCACGGCGACGTCGGTTTCTTCCAGCACCAGCAGGCGCTCGCAGCCCTTGGCGAAATCCGCCACCAGGCGGCGCGGCAGCGGGTAGGGCGTGGCGATCTTGAGGATCGGCAGGCGGCCGGCGAGGCCGACGCTTTCCAGCACGTCGTTGAGATGGGAGAAGCACACGCCGGCGGCGACGATGCCCAGCGGCGCCGGGCCCGCGGCGTCGCGTGCGGGGATGGCGAGATTGCCCGGCCAGGCGGCGAACTCGTCCTCGATGGCGGCTAGCTTGAGGTTCAGCTCGCGATGCAGCTGCATGCGCGCGGCCGGCGTCGCCGCCCAGCGCCGCGGGTTCTTCTGGAAGTCGGCGGGGCGCAGGGGCGCCACCACCGGGCCGCAGGCGATCGACTGCTCGGAGTGGCAGACGCGCACCGTCGGGCGCAGCAGCACCGGCAACTGGTGGCGCTCGGAGAGTTCGAAGGCCCGCGCCACCATGTCGCGCGCTTCCTGCGGGCTGGCGGGGTCGAGCGCCGGGATCTTGGCGAATAGCGCGAACAGGCGCGAGTCCTGCTCGGTCTGCGAGGAGTGCAGGCCGGGATCGTCGGCGACGATCAGCAGCAGGCCGCCGGCGACGCCGATGTAGGCGGCGGACAGCGCCGGGTCGGCGGCGACGTTGAGGCCGACCTGCTTCATCGCCACGGCGGCGCGCTTGCCGGTATAGGCGGCGGCGAGCGCGGTTTCCAGCGCGACCTTCTCGTTGGTCGACCACTCGGCGTAGAAATCGACGCCGAGTTCGGCGCGGTACCTGACCACGGCGGGCAGGATTTCCGAGCTGGGCGTGCCCGGATAGGCGCTCATGAACTGGCAGCCGGCTTCGACGAGGCCGCGCGAGATCGCCTCGTTGCCCAACAGCACGCGGTGTTCCAGGGTTCGGGTGTCCATCTTTTCTCCTCCAGTGGACGGACGCTCTGCGGCATCTCGGTCCTGCGTACGGCCACGCCCCTTGGGGTTGGGCCGCGCCTTCGCGCGGCGGGTGTGGCGGGTCCGGGGTGGGGCGCGCGCGGCGCCGCCTGGGGAGGGGTTAAGGTCGGGCGCCGTCGGTGGTGGTGCGCCACCAGTGGCACAGGCGCAGCGAGATGCGATGCGAGAGGGTCATGCCGCCTCCGGACCTTGCGCTGCCGCGCCGCGCGGCCGGTTCGGGGAGGGGAGGGACGCGGCCATGGCCATCAACCGGCGATGATGCCCCGTGCGCCGAGTTCCGTGCATTGCGCCGCCGAGAACCCGGCTTCGGCGAGCACGGCCCGGGTGTGCTGGCCATATTTGGGCGGGAAGGCGAGGCTGCGCCGGGCGCCGGGCAGGTCAACCGCCAGCGGCTGCATGCGCACCTCGCGCCCGTCGGGCGCCTGCGTGCGCGTCAGCGCGCGGGCGATGGCTTCCATCTCGCGCACCGCCGGGATGTCGTTGATCGCCGCATGCGGGATGGTGGCCTTGCGGAACTCGGCGGCAATCTCGGCGGTGGCGAGACGGCTCGTAACCGCCGCCATGTCGCGGTGGATGGCTTCGCGCTCCTGCACCCGGCCCTCGTTGGTGGCGCGCACCGGGTTCGCCACCGGGGCGAACCAGGGAATCTCGGTCAGGCGCCGCCACTGCACGTCGCTGCCGATGGCCATGTAGATGAAGCCGTCGGCGGTGGGATAGACGTTGGTCGGGATGAACTTGCGGTGCTCGTTGCCGCAGCGCGTGACCTCGGACGGATCGCAATTGAAGTCGAGCAGGGGCAGGGTGGTGATCAGCCAGGAGGCGGCCGCCTGCAGCATGGAGACGTCGATGCGCGTTCCCTTGCCGGATTCGGCGCGCTCGACCAGTGCCATCATGACGCCGGCAAAGACCTCGTCGCCGGCCTTGAGGTCGATCAGCGGCACGCCGGACAAGGTCGGCGGGCCGTCGGCCGGGCCGGTCAGCTCCATGTAGCCGGCCATGGCCTGGATCACCGGGTCGTAGCCGGGCGCGTCGGGGTACTCCGGGCCCATGGCCGAGATGCCGGCCCAGATCAGGTCCGGCTTCACGGCGGCGAGGCTTTCGTAGTCGATGCCGAGCTGCCTGTAGCGCTTGGGCACGGTGTTGCAGCAGAACACGTCGGCGTCGAGCGCCACGATCAGCTGCTTCAACACCTCCTGGCCCTGCGGATCCTTGAGGTTGAGCGCGATGGCTTCCTTGCCGACGTTGGGCGCGATGAAATAGCTGCGCCGGTCGTCGTCGGCGACGCGGCCGCCGATGTAGCGGTTGGGGTCGCCGGGCAGGCCCTCGCCGCTGGGCGTGGATTCGATGCGGATCACGCGCCAGCCGAGCTGGGCGAAGCGCAACGTGGCGTAGGGGAGCGACAAGGCCTGCTCCATGGAGAGAATGGTGCGTGGTTTCATCTCAGGAAAATCCTTTGTCCGCAGATTTCGCAGATTGACGCAGATCAGGCAGCGCTTTCAGCATCGGTGTCTCGGTATTCAGTCTTGAAGAAATCTGCGTAAATCTGCGCAATCTGCGGACATGTTTTTCGGTCCTATTCCGCCTTCCACGGCTTCCAGTAGCGCTTCGGCGTCTGGCCGCGCAGGGCGCGATAGACCTTTTCCGGCGTGAAGGGCAGTTCGAACAGGCGCACGCCGGTGGCGTTGGCGATGGCGTTCGCGGCGGCGGCAGCCATGCAGATCGCCGGCGCCTCGCCGACGCCCTTGGCGCCCTGCGGGCCTTCGCCGTCCATGGACTCGATGAAGGCGATGTCCATTTCGGGAATCTCCGGCGCCGTGACCAGCTTGTAGTCGCGGAAATTCGGGTTCTTCATGATCCCGTCTTGCATCATCAGGTCTTCGGTGAAGGCATAGCCCTGGCCCATGACCACGCCGCCTTCGATCTGGCCCTCGATACCGAGCCGGTTGAGCACGCGGCCGACGTCGTGGGCACCGGTGACTTTGGCCAGCTTGATGAAGCCGGTGTCGGTGTCGACCTCGATCTCGACCACCTGGGTGCCCCAGGCATAGGCGGCCGAGACGTCGCCCTTGAAACCCTTGTCCTGGTGCACGCTGGGCGGTTCGTAGTAGAACGTCGTCATCACCAGTTCGGCCTTGTCCTGGAAGTGCAGGTTGCGCAGCAGCTTGGACACTTCGACGATGGCTTCGCCGCTGTCGCCGCGGATGACGAAGCCGCCGCGCAGGTCGAGCTCGGCCTCGGCGGCGCCGTATTTCTTCGCCGCCACGGCAAGGATCTTGGCCTTGGCCTTCTTCGCCGCGCCGATCGCCGAATTGCCGGCGATGAAGGTGGTGCGGCTGGCATGCACGCCGACGTCCCACGGCGTGATCGCGGTGTCGTTGTTGACCACGGTGATGGCCGAGATCGGCAGGCCGAGTTCCTCGCAGACCAGTTGCGAGAGCACGGTCTCCGAGCCCTGGCCGATTTCCGAGGCGCCGGTGATCAGCGTCACGTTGGCAAAGTCATCCATCTTGAGGATGGTGCCGCAGCCGTCCGAGGGGTAGATCTTGGCGCCGCCGCCGACGTGCAGCATCGAGGCCATGCCGATGCCGCGCTTGATGTTGCCGGGCTTCTTCTGGTTGGCGCGGTTTTCGGCGAACTTGCGCGAGAAGTCGCTGCGCGTCGCCGCCGTGGTGATGCATTCCTTGAAGCCGCAACTCTTGAAGCTCATGCCCTGGCCGGTGACCTCGCCGGCCTCCTGGGCGTTCTTCATGCGGAACTCCAGCGGATCCATGCCGATCGCCTCGGCCAGCATGTCCATGTGCTGTTCGATGGCGAAGGTGGCCTGCAGGTTGCCGTAGCCCCGGAAGGACCCGGCGTAGGGGTTGTTGGTGTACACCGCCGCCGTGTGGTAATCGCAATGCGGCACGCGGTAGAGCGAAGAGAAGGTCTGCATCATGACGAAGGGCGTGGTCGCGCCCCAGGAGGTGTAGGCGCCGTTGTCGTGCAGGGTGTGCACGGTGCGGAAGGTCAGCGTGCCGTCCTTCTTGCAGCCGCTGCGCAGGGTCAGCAGCACCGGCTGGCGCGTCGGCGAGGCGAGGAATTCCTCCTCGCGGGTGAACAGCATCTTCACCGGGCGCTTGGCGGCGCGCGCGAGGTAGAGGCAGATCACCTCGAACGGGTAGATGTCGAGCTTGGAGCCGAAGCCGCCGCCGATCGGCGGCTGGATGATGCGGATGCGCGCCGGGTCGATGTGGAGGTATTCGGCGAACTCGCGCTTGTGCAGGAAGGGCACCTGGGTGTTGGAGTACATCAGCACGTTGCCGGCGGCATCGAACTCGGCGATCATGCCCGAGACGCCCATGCAGCAGTGGGTGACGTAATGCAGCTTGAAGGTATCCTCGACCACCACGTCGGACTCGGCCTCGCCCTGCACCACGTCGCCGTGGGCGTAGTCGAAGCGCATGGCGATGTTGTCGGGCTTGCCCTTGTGGGCGATCGAGGTGCCCTGCTTGAGGTGCAGGTGGGTGCCGTCGGCGCCGTGCGGCTCGGGATGGATCAGGATCGCGTCAGGCTTGATCGCATCCTCGGGATCGGAGATAACCGGCAGGTCTTCGTACTCTACCTTGATCAGCTTGAGCGCCGCCTCGGCGATTTCCTCCGACTCGGCGGCCACGGCGGCGATTTCGTCGCGCTGGCTGCGGACGCGGCCGACCTTGAGCGGGAAGTGGTCCTTGGCGACGCCGATCGGGCGCTGGTCGGGAATGTCGGCGGCGGTGATCACCACATGCACGCCGGGCAGGGCCTTCGCCGCCGACGTGTCGATCGACTTGATCAGGGCGTGGATGCGGCCCGAGCGCAGGATCTTGCCGTGCAACTGGCCCGACAGGTTGATGTCATGGATGTAGCGCGTCCTGCCGCTGGCTTTTTCGGGCGCATCCATCTTCGGGATGCGCTTGCCGATCAGCGAATCGGGTTCGATGACACGGGGTTTTTTCTCTGCGACGGTCATGGCATGCTCCTCTATTCCGCCGCGCCGCAGGCGACCACGGCGTCGACGATCTTCTTGTAGCCGGTGCAGCGGCACAGGTTGCCTTCGAGGCCGCGCTTGACGCAGGCGTCGTCGGGGTGTTCGTGCTTGGCCAGCAGGTGGTCGGCCTGCATCATCATGCCCGGCGTGCAGAAGCCGCATTGCACGGCGCCGTGCGCGACGAAGGCATCGCGCAGCGCCTCGCCGCGCGGCTGGTCGGTGAGGCCCTCGACGGTGGTGACGCTGCGGCCGTGGCAATCGACGGCGAACATCAGGCAGGAATTCAGCGAGACGCCGTCGACCCGGATGGTGCAGGCGCCGCATTCGCCCTCGCCGCAGCCGTACTTTGTGCCGGTGAGGCCGACCACCTCGCGCAGCATGTCGAGGGCGTTCATCGTGACGTCGACCGTCACCTTGCGCTGCACCCCGTTCAGGGTGAATTCGATGTCATGCTTGAGCGACATTGCCGAGTATCCTTTTCGTGATGTTGTGGATCATTTCCTTGCGGTACCAGGCCGTGGCGCGCACGTCGTCGATGGGTGTGACCTCGTCGCGTGCGGCGATGGCGGCGGCCTCGATGGTGGCGGCGTCGAGATGCAGCCCTTCGAGCGCCTTCTCGGTCGCGCTGGCGCGCACCGGGGTCGGGGCGACGGCGCCGAAGGCGACGCGCACGTTGCTCAGCACGCCGTCATGGAGTTTGCCGGCGATGCCTATGGAGATGGTCGAGATGTCCAGTGCCGGCCGCGTGCCGTGCTTGTAGAAGCGCGCGACGTGGTCCGGACCGGGGATCGGGATGCGCACGCCGGTGACCAGTTCGCACAGCGACTTGCGGGTCTTGCCCGGGCCGGTGAAGAAGGTCGAGATCGGCATGCAGTGGCGGTAGATCTTGTTCTCCGGCATCGAGGCCAGCTCGACGCAGGCATCCAGCACCAGCAGTGGAATCAGCGTGTCGCCGGCCGGCGAGGCATTGCAGATGTTGCCGCCGATGGTGCCGGCATTGCGGATCTGGTCGCTGGCGAAATGGTCGCAGGCCTCGACCAGCACCGGCAGGTGCTGCTTTACCAGCGGGTGCTCCATGATCTCGGTGATCGTCGCCAGGGCGCCGATGCGGATCTCCGCCCCTTCCAGCGTGATGCCGGAGAGCTGCGGGATGTGGCGGATGTTCATTAGCGTGTGCTTGAACTTGATGCGCCCGGCCTGGCTTTGCGGGGTCAGGTCGGTACCGCCGGCAAGTATGGTCACATCGCCATCCTTGAGGCACTCGACCGCCTGGTCGAGGCTGGTGGGTACGAAGTAGTGTTTCAGTTCGGTCATGGATCGTTCCTCAGAAGCGAATCGGTTCCTGGTAGCGGCCAAAGACGCTGACCAGTTCTTTTGTCATTTCGCCGACGCTGGCGTAGGCCTTGACCGCCTCGACCAGCGCTGGCATTACATTGCGGCCGGCAGCGGCATCGGCGTGCAGGCGGGTCAGTGCGGCCTTGACGGCGGCATTGTCACGCTCGGCGCGGATGCGCTTGAGGCTGTCGATCTGCACCCGCGCGTCATCCTCGTTGTAGGGATGGAACTCGACCGCGTGCTCTTCCTCCTGCTCGTTGCGATAGCAGTTGACGCCGACCTTGCGGAATTCGCCGGATTCGATCTTGCGCTGCATGCCATAGGCCTGGGCCGAGACCTTGGCCTGGATGGTGCCGTCGGCCACCATCTTGACGATGCCGCCCTGGGCATCGACCTCGGCCATGATTTCCTCCATCTTCCTGCGCATCTCGTTGGTCATGGTCTCGACGTAGAACGATCCCGCCAGCGGATCGACGGTTTCGGTCAGGCCCATTTCCTCGATCAGCAACTGCATGGTACGCAGCGAGATGCGTGCCGAGTACTCGGTGGGGATGGTGTAGGCCTCGTCGTAGGAACACAGCGCCATGGTCTGCGTGCCGGAGAGCGCCGAGATCAGCGCATAGTAGGCGCCGCGCATGATGTTCACTTCGGGCTGTTCGAAGGTGAGGCCGCCGCCGCCGCCCGCCGCGATCATGCGCAGCCACATCGAGCCGGGCTTCTCGGCGCCGTACTGCTCCTTCATGATCTTGGCCCACAGGCCGCGCCCGGCGCGGAACTTGCAAACCTGCTCGAAGATGTTGCCGAAGATGTTGAAGTTGTACGAAAGGCGCCCGGCGAATTCGTCCACCGGCAGGCCGCGCCGGATCGCATCGTCGGCGTAGGCCTTGGCGATGCAGAAGGCGTAGGCGATTTCCTGCGCCGGCGTCGCCCCGGATTCGCGGATGTGGTAGCCGCAGACCGAGACCGGCGTGTACTTCGGCGCCTCTTTCGCGCAGTACTCGATGGTGTCGCCGACCAGGCGGATAGAGGGTTCGACCGGGAAGATCCAGGTGCCGCGGCCGATGAATTCCTTGAGGATGTCGTTCTGCGCCGTGCCGCGCAGTTCCTTGACGTCGTAGCCGCGCTTCTCCGCCATGGCCAGGTACATCGCGATCAGTATCGCCGCCGCGCCGTTGATGGTGAGCGAGACGGTGATCTTCTTCAGGTCGATGCCGTCGAAAGCGA
>JADYZH010000145.1 GCA_020853215.1 Sulfuritalea sp.
AAACGGCGCTGATCACCTTCCTCGCGACGGCGGCCAATATCACGCTGTTCGGACTGGGCGGTGCGTTCTGGGGACTTGCGGCAGGCCTGGTAGCGCACGGACTGATTCATGGCGACTTTCGCCTGTCGCGGTGGTTTCCGCGCTTGAGTCGCTCCGGTGTAGGGGATGGACGATAAGCCCGGACACGCAATCACATCAGACCCATTATTAGCTACCCACACAGGAGAAAGTATCTTGAATCAGCAAGCCGACATCCTGCATTCCATGGCTCCACCAGCGGCGAATGCATTCCGCGTCCATGCATCAGGGCCGCTGGCCGAGGCTGATCCCGACGTGGCATGTCACGTCCTGCGCGAGCACGAGCGGCAGCGGCACTCGATCGAGTTGATTGCGTCGGAGAATTTCGTGAGCCGTGCCGTGCTCGAAATGCAGGGATCGGTACTAACCAACAAATATGCCGAGGGGTATCCCGGCCGACGCTACTACGGCGGCTGCACGCATGTCGATGCGATTGAAATTCTATCCATTGAACGCGCCAAGGCGCTGTTTGGCTGTGCCTATGCCAACGTGCAGCCCCACTCGGGCAGTCAGGCCAATCAGGCGGTCTATCTTGCCCTGCTGAAGCCGGGCGACACCATCCTTGGCTTGGGATTGGCGGCCGGCGGTCATCTGACGCATGGTGCGCCAATGAACATCTCGGGCAAATGGTTTCACGCAATCGCCTACGGCGTGCGGCCGGACGACCATCGTGTCGACATGAAGGAGGTGGAACGACTCGCACTCGAACATCGCCCCAAGCTCATCATCGTGGGCGGCTCGGCATACTCGCGGATACTCGATTTCGCCGAATTCCGGCGTATTGCCGACACGGTCGGCGCGCTACTGATGGTCGACATGGCGCACTTCGCAGGCCTGGTCGCCGGTGGCGCCCATCCGTCGCCGTTCCCCCACGCCCATGTCGTGACGTCGACCACGCACAAGACACTCCGTGGCCCTCGTGGCGGACTCATCCTCAGCAACGACCCCGAACTTGGCAAGGCCATCAATTCGGCCATTTTCCCGGGACTGCAAGGCGGGCCGCTCATGCATGTGATCGGCGCCAAGGCAGTAGCTTTCGGAGAAGCCTTGCAGCCTTCCTTCCGATCCTATGCCGCTCGGGTTGTCCAAAATGCCCAAGCGCTGGCCGAAACCCTCGCCGCAGACGGACTGCCGATTGTCACCGGCGGCACGGATACTCACTTGTTGGTGGCTGACCTCCGCCCGTTCAAACTCACGGGTAACGTTGTAGAGAAAGCTCTCGAACGTGTCGGTATCACGCTCAACAAGAATGCCATTCCCAATGACCCTGAAACACCGATGGTCACTTCAGGCATCCGCGTCGGGAGCCCATGCGGGACAAGTCGTGGATTCGGTGCTGCCGAATTCCGCACTATCGGTTCGATGATCCTGTGCATGCTTCAAGCGGTTTCGGAAAATCCAGCGCATCCCAACGATCTGGTTGTACAAACTGCGATGGATCAGGTAGAAAGTCTCTGCCAACGGTTTCCATTGCCGTACTGAAGCTTTTGTGGTGCCGTCCTCAATGCCGCCCCCCCATGCTTCGGACCAGGCAAAACACTGATGATTGTGTACCGCGATAATCAGCCTTGACCCTATCGAAGTTGCTCGCCTCTTCGATGCCTATGGCATCATTGGACCGTCGAGTGATATCCCACTCATCGAATCAAATGTACTCTGCTGTTATTGCTGTCCATTCGCGATGATTCAAAAGGCCGGCTTCAGATCAGTTACCTGCAGTTAGCATGGCGCCGTTTTGTCTCAATGGCCGGGTCCGGCCCGCCACTAGATCAGATTCTATCCGGTGGAACGACAGATCCAAGTTCGTAACCTGCCGGATAGTCAGTTTCCGCACCTCGGGCAATGCTGCCGTTGAACCTGGCCAAGGATCAGGCCAACTAGCAGGTAACCGAGGCTGGAGGGGATATGAAGCAGCCGCTGAAACATGACCATTACCGCCACGATTACAGACAGCAGGAGATTGATTTGAACCAGATGATCCAAAGGACTTATCCCTAAGAGAACATTTCACAATGACAAGACATTCCGGACTTCTGGTTCCATTTTGACGGCCAATACCTCGTCGACCCGGTTGTGATCCATATCCACGACCTCGAACTGCCATTCGCCATAGCGAAATTTTTCTGCGCGCCTGGGAATTTTGCCCATGTGCGCCACCACAAAGCCGCCGACCGTGTGATACAGGCCATTGGCATCTTCGCCGAGTCCCGGGATTTCGAGTTTGTTCTGTAGCTGGTCTATGGGGAGCAGTCCATCGAGCAGCCATGAACCATCTTCCCGTTGCACGGCGAGTGATTGTTCCGGATCATCGGCGCCGGGCATCATGTTGCCCGCCATGGTCTGAAACAGATCGCTGATGGTGACCACGCCTTCGGTCAGGCCGAATTCATTGACGACCAGGGCGAAGTCAACGTTACGCTCACGAAACGTCCGCAATAGCTCCAACAAAGTCAGACTGGCCGGGACGTAAAGGGGTGGCGTGAGCGGCAAGTCGTCAAAGTGCTTCAAGCCACCGGAGAGCGCAGCCTGGAGAAGTGTACGGCTTTCCGCCAAACCGACCACTTTCTGCAAACTGCTTCTGCAAATCGGATAGCGGCCATGCGGCGCTTCGCGCAGGACATGCAGGTTCTCATTGTGTGAGCGGTCAAGGTCGATGAAGGCGACATCCTTCAGTGGTGTCATGA
The DNA here is from genome assembly GCA_020853215.1 of Sulfuritalea sp. Lineage (GTDB taxonomy): Bacteria > Pseudomonadota > Gammaproteobacteria > Burkholderiales > Rhodocyclaceae > Sulfuritalea. The sequence continues at coordinate 2,763 of JADYZH010000145.1, forward strand.
CGGCGGCTACATGACGACCTTCGAGCAAAAACACATTGCCCAGCAGATGACTCTCTTCCGGCGCGATGGCGCCCGACCTGATACCTTCATCCACCGCGGCGAGGATATCCTCCACACCGGTCACTTCAGGCGCGGAACGGATCGGCAGCACCTTCAACACGAGGTCGGCGGACCATGACAGCAAACGGATGGCCGGCGACAGGGTGCGGATGAACAACTGCATGAACGGGGCAACCAGACTGGCCACCTGTTCCGGATAGGCGAGGGCGATGCGCTTGGGCACGATTTCGCCAAAAACGATGGCAAAGGCAGTGACCACGATGACGGTAGTCGTCAACGCGATCTCGCTGCGCACCGCCGTCAGCAGCGGTAGTGACGCTGCGATGAAATTCTCGATGTGCGCGGCCAGGGCATTTTCGCCGAAGATGCCCGCCAACAGGCTCGCGGTGGTCAGTCCGGTTTGCGTGGCGGCAATGAAGCGCGAGGGTGTTTCCTTGATGTGCAACGCCCGTGCCGCAGCGTGGCTGCCGGTATCGACCAGAAGCTGCAGGCGGGACCGTCTCGATGCAGCCAGGGCCATTTCTGCCAAAGCAAAAAAGCCGCAGATCAAGATCAGTAACACCAATATCGCGAGAGCGTTCATCGATTCACATTCTCCGGGGAGGATCCAGAGGATATCTCATCGAATCCCGCGGCATCACTGCCGGGCCGCCCAGGCCAGAAAAAACGAGACGCCTCCCACGTCCTGGACAGTCAGCCCTCGATCAACACATGGTCATGGAAGCCACATTTGCGAATGAAGCTGTAGGCGGCATCGAGATCGGCCCATAGCCGCTGGCAGCCTTCGAGGTTGAGTTCGATCATTGCGATGGCATCGGCTGGCAAGGCCCGTCCATAGGCAGAAACCGACCAAGCGGCAACGGGGGATGACCGGCTGATGGTTATCTTCTCGATGATGCCGTTTTCGATGAAGGCGATAAGATCCTTGGGAAGCATTTTTGAATTAGGACGTGCCATACGCTGGCCTCCGCAGGAGGGAGACGGGTTTTACGTCACATAAGGTTTTCATGCCGCTTGGGTTGCGCTGGCTTTTCTAAGCAAGTCGTACATCTCGTCCTTGAGCCGCAATTTTTTCTTTTTCAAAATCTCGATATCTTCATGACTAGCCGGCTCGACATGGGCCTCCATGAGCTGGATCTTCTGATTCAGTTCATGGTGCTTATTGAATAGGCTGTCAAAGTGACGGTCATTCGCCTTGA
>JADYZH010000146.1 GCA_020853215.1 Sulfuritalea sp.
CGCACGTCCTTGTAGCCGAGCGCTTTCAATTGCAGCCAGGTCAGGGTGGAGCGGAAGCCGTCGTGGCAGTAGGTGATGACCGCATGGCCGCGCGGCACGTCCTTGTACATCGTCGCCAGTTCGGCGAGGGATTTCCACTGTTGCGACTGGCCGTCGACGCCCTGCAGGCTGACGATGTTGATGGCGCCTGGGATGTGGCCGCCCTGCACCGAGTGCTGGATGCGGCTGCCGTCGTACATGTCGGACGGGCGGGCATCGAGCAGCACGATGTTCGGCTCGCGGCCGGCGACGACGCGGCGATAGACCTCGGGCCAGCCGGCCATGGCGGCTGCCGGCGGCGCCTTCAGCGTCACATTGCCGGGCGGGCGTGGCGCGGTCGGGGCTTTCGTCAGTTCGTTGAAACCGGTCCAGCCGATGGTGCCGCCGTCGAGCAGCTTGACGCGCTTCATGTCGAAGCCGTAGAGGTCGAGCAGGTAGATCACGCGCGAGGCCAGCGCGGTCGAAGAATCATCGTAGACCAGGATGGTCGAATCGTCATTGATGCCCCAGCGCCGCAGCGTGGCCTGGAAGGCCGCGCGCGAGGGAAAGCGCATGATCGGCATCTCGTCGTTGGCACCGAGGTCGGCGAAGCGCTGCACCTGCACGGCGCCGGGGATGTGGCCGACGGTGGCGTGGCGGTGCGGGTGGTAGCGCACTTCGAGCAGCACCAGCTTCGGATCTTTCAGGCGTTCCGCCAGCCAGTCGGCGTCGACCAGGAAATCGGGCCTGTCCGCAGCGCGCGCGGACAAGGGCAACACGGAAACAAGGCACAGCAATGCGACAAGCAGCCATCTCGGCATTTCAATCCTCCTGCGAAAATATTGCCGCGACAAAGGCGAGGTCCATCGCGACGGCCATCAGGCCGCAGGCGGCGCCGGTGGTGGATGCACCTTGCACGGCGACGAACCGGGCCCTGTCGCGGATGCGCCGTGTCGCCGGCGCCGACTTTTCGCAGCCCGCTGGTCCCGGTGACAGAACGGGCCGCCTGAACGCCATGTTCCGCTCACGCCACGTTCCGTCGCCGCTTCGCCGTGGTGGCCGCCGCGACGGTCTTGGGCAGGCACTGCCCGCCCTGGCAGCAGTTGTCGGTGAGGAAGGCGATCAGGTCGTCCATCGCCGCGAAGCCCGCCGCGTAGAAGATGAAGCGGCCTTCCTGGCGCGCGCCGACCAGCCCGGCGCGCACCAGGTGGGCAACATGGAAGGACAGCGTCGCCGGCGGCAGGGCCAGCGCCTCGGCGATGGCGCCGGCATGCAGGCCCTGCGGTCCCTGCTCGATCAGCAGGCGGAAGATGCGCAGGCGCGTCTCCTGCGCCAGCGCGGCCAGCTTGTCGACAGCTTCGGTGGTTTGCATGAGTCGTTTCGATATTTCCAGAATTATGGAAACATTTTAGGCGTGAACGCGCGGCGCGGTCAAGGATGTTTCCGGCTCAATGGTTCCGGGTGAGCCTGGCGGCAATCCAGGTCAGCAGCACCGCCACCGCCATCAGGCCGAAGGCGCTGCCGGCCTGGCTGACGCGCTCGGGCGCCAGCAGCAGCAATGCGCCGAGGCCCAGCATCATGAGGCCCGAGAGCAGCTTGAGCAGGCGCCCTTCGCGCTCGGAGAGCTTCCTCGCGCCGAGGGTGCCGGCGAACACGGCGACGATGGCGGCCAGCGGCACGACATAAACCAGGTTGTAGGCGGCGAGGTAGGCGTAGCGGCCCGCCGGCGACAGCTCGGCCAGCGTCAGCAGACGCGTGTAAACCATGGGGAAGCCGGCGGTGCACAGCAGTTCGTAGAAATTCGCGGCGATGGCGAGAACCACCGTGGCGGCGAGCATGGCCGGCAGGTTTTCGGCGGCAAGGATGGCGCGGGTGCGGCGGAAGATGTCCGGCTTCCTCGATTCCGGAATCGACAGCGTGAGCCCCTTCTCGAAGGCGAAGAAGTCCTTGACGTTCACCGCGCCGACGAATACCGCCAGCGCGCCGGCGGCCAGCGTCACCCAGGCCAGATGCCCGAAAAGCTGGAAGACATTGAGCCAGGCCGCCATGAAGGCGAAATACATGAGGCCGGAGATGGCGACGAAGACGCCGCCGATCGCCAGCATGCGGGCGCGGCTCTTCTGGTGCGCCATCATCGACAGCAGGAACAGCAGGACGAAAAAGGCGCAAGGATTGAAGGCGTCGAGCCCGGCCAGCACCAGGGTCAGCACGGGCAGCGAAAGGCCGGCCGGGTCCAGCGCGCCGAACAGCGGCAGAGTGATGGCCGGTGCGGCCGCGGGCGGGGTCGCGGCGCTCGCCCCGCCGGCGGCGCGCGCACGGCATGCGTCGAGGCGCTGCCGGATCATGGCGCCGGTGACCTCGTCGCCATCCCAGCCGACATGCATCTCGCCGCAAAAGATCAGGGCCGGCACGGCGGCGGCCTGCTCGCCCAACGCGCGCGCCATGGCCTCGTAGCGCCCGAGGTGTTCCGGATGGCGCGACAGTTCCAGCGCGTGCAACCTGACCCACGGCCGCGCCTGCGGGATGGCCTCGATGTGCGGATGCGCCGCCGTGCAGTGCGGGCAGGTCAGCGACCAGAAGAAATACAGTTGTACCTCCGGCGTACCGTCGGCGCCGTCGCGCAGCCAGGGATCCTCGGCGCTGACGGTCAACGCCGCAAATGCCAGCAGGCCGGCCGCCAGCAAGAAAACGAGTTTGCGCAAGAACCCCACGCCGCCCGCCTTCACGAAATGTCGCGGCCTTCGCCGGCCTCCTCCACCGTCCTCCCGTCGCGAATATGGTAGATCCGCTTGAAGGTCGGAATGATCTTTTCGTCGTGGGTGACGACGATGATCGCGGTCTGGTACTGGCTGGCCATCTGGTTGAGGATGCGCACCACGGCCAGCGCCCGCTCGCTGTCGAGCGGCGCGGTGGGCTCGTCGGCGAGGATCACCGGCGGCTGGTTGGCCAGCGCGCGGGCGATCGAGACGCGCTGCTGCTCGCCGCCGGAAAGCTCGCTGGGCTGCGCTTTTGCACGATGCTGCACGTCGAGCGCCCGCAGCAGTTCCAGCGCCCGCGTCCGCGAATCAGCATTCGCGCGCCCCGCCAGCATCGGCAGCAGGGCGACGTTGTCGGTGACGTCGAGGAAGGGAATCAGGTAGGGTGCCTGGAAGATGAAGCCGATGCGATCGCGCCGCAGCGCGCGCAGGTCCGGTGTTTTCCAGCCACCCTGGGCGCTGTCGTAGATCACCTCGCCGCCCAGCGTCATGCGCCCGCGCGTCGGTTCGATCACCGCGCCGAGGCACTTCAACAGCGTGGTCTTGCCCGAGCCGCTGGGGCCGACCAGGCCGACCACCTCGCCGGGCGCGATGCGCATGTTCACGTCCTTCAGCGCCTCGACCGCGGTATCGCCCTCGCCGTAGCGCTTGCTGAGGCCTTCGATGTGGATTCCGTCGTCCATCTCAGCCCCCGATCGCCGTCGCCGGATCGACCTTGAGCGCGGCGCGGATGGCCAGCGTACTGGCCAGCGCGCAGACCACCATGACGATGACCAGCGCGCGCATGGCGTCGGCCGTTTCCAGCAGCACGTACTTGGGAAAAGCCGGCGCCCACAGCGTGGCGGAAATCTTGCCGACGATGAAGCCGATCAGGCCGAGGCCGAGCGCCTGTTGCAGGATCATGCCGGCGATGGTGCGGTTGCGGGTGCCGATCAGTTTCAGCACCGCGATTTCGCGAATCTTGCCCAGCGTCATGGTGTAGATGATGAAGGCGACGATCGCCGCGCTGACCACGGTGAGGATGGCGAGGAACATGCCGATCTGCCGGGCCGAGGTGGCGATCAGCTTGGCTACCAGGATCTCTTCCATCTGCTCGCGGGTGTAGGCCTGCAAGTGCTTCCAGCGGCGGATCTCCTGCGCCACATTTGCCGCCGTGTCGCCGGCGCCGACTTTCACCAGCACCGCATTGACGCTGTGGTTGATGGTCTGCGATGCGGTCACCGCGTCGAGCAGGCCGGGCACGCCCGGGCGGTTCAGGGCGGGGTTGGCCGCCGTGCGCGCACGGTCGGCGACGATGGCGTCGTTGTCCTTGAGGAACTGCGCCTCCTGCGCATCTTTCAGCGGAATGAACACCATCGGATCGCCGCCGGAGGACACCATGCGCCGCGTCAGGCCGACCACTTCGTACTCGTGGCGGCGGATGCGGATGCGCTCGCCGAGCTTGAAGCCGGTCTTCACGTCTGCGATGGCCTCGAAGTGGCCGCGCAGCAGGCGCCGCCCCGCCACCAGATAGCCCGGCTCGCCGGGTTGTCCCGGCTCGAAGCCGACCACCATGCTGCGGCTCTCGTGGGTGCCATGGCGCACCTGCATGGTCAGGTAGGTGACGTTCGCCGCCTGCGCCACGCCGGGCATGCCGAGCAGCCCGCGATACAGGTCGTCGCGGATGCTGGACGATTCGGCATACGGGCCCTGGGTGTCCTTCTGCACCACCCAGATGTCGGCGCCGCTGTTGGTCAGCAGTACCCGCGCGTCATCGACCATGCCGCGATAGACGCCGGCCATGGTCAGGGTGGCGCCGATCAGCAGGCCGAGACCGATCCCGGTGAGGACGAACTTGCCCCAGGAATGCAGGATGTCGCGGCCGGCGAGGCTGATCATGATCAGTTCACGACCCCGTGAGGGAGGAGACCACCTTGATGCGGGCATCCGCGGTAATCTCGCTCTCGCTGTGCACGATCACCACGTCGCCCTCCTTGAGACCGTCGAGGATCTGCACCCTGCCGTCGGCGCCGCTGGTGCCGACCTTGACCGGAACGAATCCGGGCTTGTCATCGCGCAATACCCAGACGCCGGTCTTGCCTTCGTGCATGCGCAATGCCGCACCGGGCACTGCCAGCGCCTGCTTGACGCCCGGCGGGTGCAGGGTGATTTCGCTCATTTCGCCGATGGACACATTCTTCGGCGACGTGTCGAAGGTCACTTGGGCGATTCGCTCTTCGGTCACGCTGTCGCTCAGCATTTCGATGCGCGCGACCTTGCCGGACAGTACCTCGCCCGGCCGCGAGCGCAACACGATTTCAGCCGGGAGCCCCACTTGCAGTCCGGCCGAGCGATGCTGGTCGAGGCGCATTTTTAGCCACAGGCTGTCGGCGGCGACCAGCCGCACCACGGCCTGTCCGGCGACCACGGTCGAGCCCGGCTCGGCGTCGCGCGCGGTGACCACGCCGTCGGCCGGCGCCAGCAGGCGCAGGTTGCTGCGCTGCTGTTGTGTGCCGGCGCGTTCTGCGTCGAGGCGTGCGACGTCCTGGCGCGCGCCGGCCAGCGCCGCTTCCGCGGCGGCAAACTGGGCCGACGCGGAATTCATCTCCTGCGCCTTGCCTTCGGTCACGCTGGAACTGACGAAGCCCTTGCGCCCCAACTCCTCATAGCGGCGCGCATTGGCGGCGGCCACTTCGCGCCGGGCGGCGCTGTCGGTCAGTTGCGCCGCGGCCGTGTCGACCGCATTCTGCGCGCGCCTGGCGGCCGCGTTCGTTGCGGCGATGCGCTGATCAAGGTCGACCGGGTCCATCTCCGCCAGCAACTGGCCGGCTTTCACGACATCCCCGACATCCACGGCGACGTAGCGCACGCGCCCGGCCGTGGTGGGGCCGACCAGATAGCTGCGCCGCGCTTCGACGACGCCGATGCCGAACAGCAGCGGCGCCAGGTCGGCCCGCGCGACCGGGGCGACAGTGACGCGCATCGACGCCAGCGGCCCGCTGCGCGCGACGAACAGCACCAGAACAGCCACCAGCACGACAGCGGCGGCAATCAGGAAGGTGCGACGATCGAGTGCAAGTTTCATCGCGGGCTGCTTCCTGCCGGGGCGGATTTTGCGGGATGCCGTGCGACCTGAATTTCGGCGCTCGAGAATATCGAGCGCGGCGACATCGCGGCGACAGAGCCAGCTTCATGCGCACCGCCGGCGACCATGCGCAGCGCAAAGGCCTGCGAGCTCAGCAAGCGTTCCGGCTTCATGCGTTGCTCCTGATTCCGCGACGGTAAATGGCGAAGGCGCCCGGCGCGTCGGCGCGCATTTGCCCAGCCTTGCCACTCAGCAGCGCTTGCATGACCAGACCCTGGATGCTGCCGATGAAGGCGACCACGGCCGCGGCGGTATCGACCTCCGGCGCCACTTCGCCGCCGACTTTTCCCGCATCGATCAGGCCGCTCAGGCGTTCCCGGTAGCCCCCGATCAGGGTGCGTGCCATGCGCTTGGCGGGTGTGTCCTCGGCGCGTTGCAGTTCGCCGAACAGCAGTCGCGGCACGCCGGGATGTTCGGCAACAAACTTGATGTGCGCCATGAACACCGCTTCCAGCGCGATCAGCGGCGAATCCGCGCCTTGGATGGCGCGGTCCACCCGCTGCAACAATCGCTCGGCCACCCACTCCATGACAGCCTGCCAGATCGCATCCTTGCTCGGAAAGTGGCGGAACAGCGCACCCTGCGTAAGATTCATGCGCTTGGCGATCGCCGCCGTGGTGATGTCGCCGGGATTCTGCTCGGCGGTCAGCTCGACCACCGCTTCGACGGTAACGGCCCGCCGCTGCTCGGCCGGCAAGTTCCTGGGTTTCGATTCGACCTGCATTGCAAGCATCCCAAAAGATAGTAACCGGTTACTATCTTATTCGTTGAGACCTTTCAGGTCAAGCGCCACAGGGTTCGGCACCAGGAGGCTCAGGGATGAGGCTGGAAGAGTTTGCCGCTGGCGACGCCGGCTATGGTCTTCACCAATGTCAGCGTCCAGATTCCTGCAAGCAGGACCCACGCCAGCCAGCCGAAGGCCAGCGGCGTGATCAGTCCGGTGGCCTCGCTCACGCGCTGGCTGCCGAGCGTGAAAGCGCCGAGCGGGAAGGTGAAGGCCCACCAGGTCAGCGAAAAGGGCAGCGGTGCAATCTTTCTGACCGACCAGGTAAACAGCGTCGCCAGCACCAGCCAGAAGGCACCGAAACCCCAGATCAGAAAGGCGGTCACCAGGTAGGCGGACTTGTCGCCGGCGAAGGGCGCGGCCGCCACCAGATTCAGCATGCTGATCACGATCACGCCCAGCGGCGCCAGATTGATCCAGAAAGTCGGCGCCATCATCGGCGGCAGGCGCTTGTGCACATAGAAACGATGGAAGGCCAGTGCCAGCAATGCCGTGTACATGAAGATGCCGGCGCCGAGGCCGATGCCGTTGATCGTCAGCGCCAGGTCGCGCAGGGCTTCGGGCTGCGCGGCGACTAGCGGTGCCCCGGCCACGGGGATCACCACCAGGCCCACTGGCGGCATGAAGATGCCGGGTGTAACGTGATCGAGGGTGACATGCTCGCCCTGCAAGATCGAGATCAGCACGGCCAGCGTCAGACCGGACAGCAGCGCCACGCCCAGCCACCAGACGATCAATGCGGCAGTTTCATGGCCGCCGAAGGCACGCAGTTCGCCCGCCAGGACCAGCAGCGCAATGCCGTAGGTGGGGTAGAAATTGGCCGCCACCGGATGCTTGAAGGTGGCCGCGACCGCGGGCCAGGCCATTGCCCAGCGCAACAGCCAGGGAATGCTGATCAGGACGCACAGCGCCAGGTTGAACCAGTGCAGCGCCCAGGCCAGTCCTGCCAGCATGGGCAATTGATGGGAGAAATGCAGCGTCGCGAGAGCGAAGGCGCCGGTACCCATGATGACGGCGGGCCAGCCGGGAGCGAAGGCCTTGACGATGAGCGCGAAAGTGACGGGAGCAGGCGAGGCGGGTGGATTCATGATGGCACGTGGTCGAGTGGTTGGGCGCAGCCGTGATCGAGCCCGTTGAATTCGATCTGGATCGTCGGATGCGTGATGTGGAAATTTTCGTGCAGCTCGCGCGCAATGCGCTCGAGGAAGGCATCGCCCGGATGGCCGCCGGGCATCACCAGGTGCGCCGTCAGCGCGATGTCGGTGGTGCTCATCGCCCAGACATGCAGGTCATGCACGTCGGTGACGTCGGGCAGGGCTCGCAGCAGGGTATCGACCTCGGCGAGAACGACGCTTTCCGGAACACCGTCGAACAGCAAATGCAGCGACTGGCGGAACAAGCTCCAGGTGCCGGCGATGATCGCCAGCGCGATCGCCATGCTGGCCAGCGGATCGAGCCAGGCCCAGCCGGTCCACAGGTAGAGCGCGCCGGAGCCGACGACGCCGAGCGAGACCAGTGCGTCCGCCGCCATGTGCAGGAAGGCGCCGCGAATGTTCATGTCCGACTTGCTGCCCGACATGAACAGCGCGGCGGTCGCGCCATTGACCAGCACGCCGATGGCGGCGACGACCATGATGGTGATGCCGTCGGTCGGCGCCGGCACCTGCAGGCGGCGGCTGGCTTCCCAGAGCAGCGAACCCATCGCCACCAACAGCAGCACGGCGTTGGCGAAGGCGGCGAGGATCGAGGCACGCTGCCAGCCGTAGGTATGGCGCTGATCGGGCAAGCGGCCGGCCACCAGTGCCGCGGCCCAGGCCAGCACGAGGCCGGCTACGTCCGAGAGGTTGTGCCCGGCATCCGCCAGCAGTGCCAGCGAACCCACTTTCCAGCCGTAGCCTGCCTCGATGATGACGAAGGCGAGATTCAGCGCGATGCCGATGGCAAAGGCCCGGTTGAATGCGGCCGTGCCGTGATGGTGCGAATGCCCGCTCATCAGGCCGTGGCCACCGGCGAGCCCCCGGTCGCGCGCGGCCGGGAGCCCGCCATTGCTTGCGACATGATGCCCTTACTTGAAGAAGCCACCGGCCTTCATGCGGTCGCAGCCGTTCTGGCGTGGCACGGGAAGCGTGGCCCCCTTTTCCTTGGCGCGAACCTCCATGGCCTTGTGGTGCTCTTGCTGGAGGGCCTTGCATTCCTCATAGGTCCTGGTGGCGCGCATCTTGTCGCCATGGGCCGTGCGCTCTTCCGGCGTCATCAGCTCCCAGCCGCGGGTGTTTTCCTGGTTGAAGTTGAAGCCCTTGCCTTTGCCGCCACCCGAACCGGGGCCCATGCCCTGTCCCGGACCCATTCCCTTCCCTGAGCCCATGCCCTGCCCCGGAACGGGCTGCGCCGCCGAGCCGGAACTTGCGCCCTGGCTGCCGGCGGTTTGCGCGGAAACAGGTACGGGCAGCGCCGCGCCGAGAACTGCCAATACTGCGATTTGGGTGAGTTTCATTTCAATCTCCTTTCAGTTTGCTTGATTCCGGAAGGCCGACACACGACCCTCCCCGTTTTTAATGAAGACCATTGTCAGGCGACGCGCGATATGTAATTGGCAACACTTTGTAAGAACCGGTCGCGACATGGCCGAGGCCCGGCTGCGGACTCAGGCGGCGCGACGCCGCGGTCGTCCGGCCATGGCCTTCAGCCGCTTCAGATCCGACTTGAGTTCCGGCACCGCACCCCGCAACAGGGTTTCCAGCAACGCCAGGGTCCATGGCGGAAGGGAGCGGACCACACGGTAGAACATCCAGCTGGCCTCGCGCCTTGCGGTGACGACGCCGGCGTCCTTGAGCACGCCAAGATGGCGCGAAATCTTGGGCTGGATGTCAGCGAGTGCGCCGGTCAGTTCGCAAACGCACAACTCGCCCTCACTCACCAGAAGCGCAAGAATGCGGCGGCGGGTCGCATCGGCGAGAGCATCGAAAAACAGAACTGTATTCACGGTTTCTAATATACGCGATCAGGTATATGCGAGTCAAGAAACCTTGCGTGCCCGCCGGCATCGCCGCCCATGCAATAAAACCTGTGCGTCGCTGGCACAAGGCGCGAGCCACAGGCAAAATCCACTGTTCGCTGCAAACACGCGCCAACCATGGTCAGTCGCCGACAATTCATGCGGGGGGATTTCAAGGCCCGCCATTCACCGCAACGCCCGCCCTGGGCGCCGGACGAAGAGGCCTTCCTCGCTGCCTGCACGCGCTGCGGCGATTGCGTACCGGTCTGCCCGACGCGGATCGTCGTCGTCGTGCGCGGCTACCCGGAAGTGGATTTCAAGCGCGGCGAATGCACATTTTGCGGCGCCTGCGCGGCCGCCTGCAAGGATGGCGCCCTGCCGCGGGCGAATGCTCAGGCCCGGCCGTGGAACATCAAGGCGCGGATCGCCGACAACTGCCTGCCCCGGCGTGGCGTGGAATGCCGGATCTGCGGTGATTCCTGTCCGGTGTCGGCAATTCGTTTCAGCCCGCGCCTGGGCGGACCACCCGTGGCGGAGGTCGATACCGCTTCCTGCACGGGCTGCGGCGCCTGCCTGGCGCCCTGCCCGGTCAATGCAATCCGTATTACTTGATGTTGCCGACGAAACGGTTCTCGACCAGCGCCGGCGCATCGACCTGCGGTACATGGCACTGCGTGCAGTTGTGGCGCGACGCATCGAAGGCCTTGGTGGCGGCGACGAAATGGCTGTCGCCCATCTTCGGTGAATTCTTCTTCTCGTAGTTGGACGGGCCGTGGCAATCCAGGCACTGGTTTTCGGTGAGGGTCACTTCATCAAAATTGTCCACCGCGTGCGGGATCAGCGGCGGCTGGGTGCTGAAGGTGCGCGCGACGACCGGTTGCGTGCCCGGCCGCTTGCCAGCGTAAGCCTTTGCCTCCGGCGCCGCATCGACGGCGGCGACATCGGCACCGCGCATCGAAACCAGTGGCTCGTAACTGGCGCAACCCACGATGACGGTCAGCAGCGATACCAGGAGGATGGTGACGGTTTTCTTCATGATGGACTCCCCAGACGAAATTGAAGGTTGATCACTTGGGCGCCGCTTGCGGGACGCCGGTAACGGGTTCGACGCTATTCACGACTTTGTTGAAACGGGTGCCGAAGGCAAACACATCCTTCGAGCAGACATCGATGCAGCGACCGCAGTTGGTGCAGTTGGCTTCCAGAATCATCGGCGGTGTGCCATCTATGCTTTTCAGCGCCGGGCGGATGACCTGCGGCTCGGGGCAGACGGCGAAACAGTCCATGCAGTCGTTGCAGGCGGCACGGGCCGGCAGTTTGATCCTCGTCAGCGAATACCTGCCGATCAGGC
>JADYZH010000147.1 GCA_020853215.1 Sulfuritalea sp.
CCCCCATCGAACCGCCGAGAAACTCGAATTCGAAACAGGCCACCACCACCGGCACGGTCTTGATCGCGCCCTGCATCACCACCATGGCATCGGCCTCGCCGGTATCCTCGTTGGCGGCTACCAGCCGATCGACATAGCGCTTGCTGTCCTTGAACTTCAGCGGATCCATCGGAATGACTTCGCTGCCGATCTCGAAGCGGCCTTCCGGGTCCAGCAGGGCATCGAGCCGGGCACGGGCGCGCAAGCGCAAATGGTGGTTGCACTTGGGACAGACGTTCTGGTTGCCCTCCAGATCGCTGCCGTAGAGCACCGCCTCGCAGGCCGGGCACTTGGCCCAAAGTCCCTCGGGCATCGCCTTGCGCGCGCCTTCCGAGCGCTTGATCTTCGGCGGCAGCAGTTTCTGCAACCAGCTCATGACTTTTCTCCATCCATTGCGGCACGCACGCCGCTCAGAAATGTGGTGACCCGCCGCGCCGCCCCCTGCACGTCGCCGCCATCGATTTCCTCGATGATGCGACTGCCGATGACCACCGCATCGGCGACCGCGGCAATCCGCGCGGCGGTCGCACCGTCACGGATGCCGAAGCCGACCCCGACCGGCATGCCGACCTTCTCGCGGATCAGCGGGATGCGGCGCGCCACCTCGTCGAGATCGAGCGCACCCGAACCCGTGACGCCCTTCAGCGACACGTAGTAGATGTAGCCGCTGCCGATCAGAGCGACTTCGTCGTAGCGCTTCTCGGTCGAGGTCGGTGCCAGCAGGAAGATCGGATCGATGTTCGACTGCTTCATCACGGCGGAGAACGCCGCGCATTCCTCCGGCGGATAGTCGACCACCAGGACGCCATCGACGCCGGCATCGTGTGCATCGCGGGCAAACGCATCGACGCCGTAGGCTTCGACCGGATTGGCGTAGCCCATCAGCACCACCGGTGTTGTCGCGTTCTCCTTGCGGAATTCACTCACCAGCGCCAGCACGCGGCGCAGGCTCATGCCGTGGGCCAGGGCACGTTCGGAGGCGCGCTGTATGGTCGGTCCGTCCGCCATCGGATCGGAAAACGGCACGCCCAGTTCGATGATGTCGGCGCCGCCCGCCACCAGCGCCCGCATCAGCGGCAGGGTCTGGTCGGGATGCGGATCACCCGCGGTAATGAAGGGGATCAGGGCCTTGCGGCCTTGTGCGGCGAGGGCGGCAAATACGGTCTGAATTCGTGACATGCCGGGCGCCGGTCAGAACTGGATGCCGGACTCTTCGGCGACGGTGTGCATGTCCTTGTCGCCGCGTCCGGAAAGATTGACCAGCAGGATCTTGTCCGCGGCCAGCGTCGGCGCCAGCTTGGCCGCATGGGCCAGCGCGTGGCTGGATTCCAGCGCCGGAATGATGCCTTCGAAATGGCAGAGGTCATGGAAGGCCTGCAGGGCCTCGGCATCGGTGATCGTGGCGTACTCGGCACGACCGGAATCCTTGAGCCATGCATGCTCGGGACCGACGCCGGGATAGTCGAGGCCGGCCGATACCGAATGGGTCTCGCTGACTTGCCCGTTTTCGTCCTGCAGCAGGTAGGTGCGGTTGCCGTGCAGCACGCCGGAGCGACCCGCCGTGAGGGACGCGGAATGCTTGCCGGTATCCAGTCCGTGACCGGCGGCTTCGACGCCGATCAGTTTGACGCCGGCAAGCGGGATATAGGGATGGAAAATCCCCATCGCGTTGGAACCGCCGCCGACGCAAGCGATCACTGCGTCCGGCTGGCGTCCGGCAAGTTCCGGCATCTGCATCCTGCATTCCTCGCCGATCACCGACTGGAAATCGCGCACCATCATCGGATAGGGATGCGGCCCGGCTACCGTGCCGATGATGTAGAAGGTGTTGCCGATGTTGGTCACCCAGTCGCGCATGGCTTCGTTCAGCGCATCCTTGAGCGTCTTCGAGCCCGACTCGACGGGGACCACGGTCGCCCCCAGCAGCTTCATGCGATAGACGTTGGCGGCCTGGCGCCGGATGTCCTCGGAACCCATGTAAACCACGCATTCCATGCCGTAGCGCGCGGCAACCGTGGCGGTGGCGACGCCGTGCTGGCCAGCGCCGGTCTCGGCAATCACCCGCGGTTTGCCCATGCGCCGCGCCAGCAAGGCCTGGCCGATGCAGTTGTTGATCTTGTGCGCGCCGGTGTGGTTCAGGTCTTCGCGCTTGAGGTAGATCTGCGCACCGCCGAGCAGAACCGACCAGCGCTTGGCGTGATACACCGGGCTGGGGCGGCCGACATAGTGCTTGAGGTCGTATTCGAATTCGGCGCGGAATGCGGGATCGGCCTGGGCCGCCGCATAGGCCTCGCGCAGTTCGGCCAGGGCCGGCATCAGGGTTTCGGCAACGAAAATGCCGCCGTAGGGCCCGAAATGGCCGCCCGCATCGGGAAAGTTATACGGCATGTCCTGCATCTGCATCGCGTACTCCGGCAATGAATTCATCGATCTTCCGTACATCCTTGATGCCGCGGGCCGCTTCGACGCCGCTGCTGACATCCACCGCCCAGGGTCGGACGGCACGCACCGCCTCGTTCACGTTCCCCGGATGCAGTCCGCCGGAGAGTATTACCGGCAGTGGCAACGACCTTGGAATCAGCGACCAGTCGAAGGTTTGACCACCACCGCCGTAGCCTTCGACATGGGCATCCAGCAGCAAGCCGCATACCTCGGGAGCGCCAGCAAAAGCAGCGGCGTATTCTAGCAAATCGAAACCGGCCCTCATCCGCGCCGCCTTGATCCAGGGCTTGCCGAAACCAGCACAGTAGGCGGCGTCTTCGTCGCCATGAAACTGCAACAGGTCGAGCGGTGCCCGGGCCAGGACGCCCCGCACGGTCTCGGCCGATTCATTGACGAAAAGGCCGACCCGGGTCACGAACGCGGGCATTCCCGCCAGCAACTCGGCCGCCCGTTGCGGCGTCACGTAACGGGGGCTGGGCGGATAGAACACGAAGCCCAGCGCATCGGCACCGGCGGCGACTGCCGCGACGAGGTCTTCTTCGCGGGTGATGCCGCAGATCTTGATTCGGGTGCGGGTCATGGGTTTGTTCATGGAAGAATCAGCGCCGTATCGCCAGCGCCGACTTTCAATTGCCATGCCAGATCATAATCCACCCCGGCAAAGTACAGCCCGCAAGCTTCGAAGGTTGGTGCGGCGCGGGCGCGGTCGCGGCCCGCCAGGATGTCGCCGACCCACTCCGGCGGATGTGCGCCCTTGCCCACATACACCAGCGTGCCGACGAGATTGCGCACCATGTGATGCAAGAACGCGCTGGCCTCGAATTCGAACACCAGCAGGTCGCCATGCATCGTCACGTCGGCGCGGCGCAGGGTCTTTACGGGGGACTTGGCCTGGCACTCGACGGAACGAAAGGCGGAGAAATCATGGTCGCCGAGGAGCAAACCCGCCGCCGCCGCCATCGCGTCCACGTCGAGCGGGCGATGAAACCAGCCGACGCGATGCGCCATCAGGCCGGGACGCTCGGCGCGATTCAGAAGCAGATAGCGATAACGCCGGCCGCGCGCCGAAAAGCGCGCATGGAACTCGTCCGGCACGGCCTGCGACCAGCGCACGGCCACGCTTGCCGGCAAATGTGCATTGACGCCGCGCACCCAGGCCGTATCCGGGCGAACGGCTTCGGTGTCGAAATGTACCACCTGCACCAGCGCATGCACGCCGGCATCCGTGCGCCCGGCGCAGACTGTCCGCACCGGCGCGTCGGCGACCACGGCCAGCGCTGCTTCCAGGGCATCCTGCACTGCTCCGCCACCGGCCTGCGACTGCCAGCCGCAAAAGCCCGAGCCGTCGTATTCGAGGCCGAGCGCGATTCTCATGCCAGTAGCGCTGCGAGTACCAATGCAGCGCTGACGACGCCAAGGAGAAGGTCGGCCGTACCGGGAACGTGGCAGGGAAGAACGAGGCAGGTCGCCCCGCTTTCCCGTTCCCCATCCCCGCCATTACGCGCAGCCTCGACCTCCTGCAGTGTCAGCGCCAGACGCACGGCAATCCGGTCGCAGGAAAATCCCAGCAGTTCGATCGGTGCCAGCATGGCGCGCATGCCGGCCACGAGCTGCGGAGGATCCAGGCTTCTCAGAAGCAGCGCCAGGGTGGCCAGGGCGACCAACAGGCGAGCAATGTAGTCGGCGGCGAGGAGCAAGCCCTCCAGGGTTGTTCCGGGAATCGCCGCCAACGGGGTCCCCGGTGTCAGCCAGCCGAACATCAGAAGTATGGTCAGCAGCAACCAGCGACTTCGGCGCACGAGCAGATGCAGATCCGATGGTGCAGCGGCCATCGCAGCCAGGACGAGACCCGCGCAAGCGAGATACAAGCTGACCCCGTCACGGGAAGCAGCCGCCGAGAGCGCGGCGGCGGCCAGAAGAATCAAACTTGATGGATGGGGACGCGTCACCGGAATGACGGGGCCCGGTGCGCCGGCACCGGGTAAATCGGGTCCGTCAACCGAGGCTGTCAAGCTTGGCGCGGGCCACTTTCTGCTGTGACGGGCTGCCTTCTGCCAGCGCTTCCTGATATAGCTCGCGAGCACCGTCCTTGTCACCCATTTCGGCATAGGCGTTGGCGAGTTCCAGCTTCGTAACCACCTCCGGATTGTCCGCCGTATCGGCTGTAGCAGGCTCGGCAGTGACCGACGGAGTATCCAGTTCCAGGCTGATGCCGCCGAGATCGAGCGGCGCTGGCGCCGGTTCGGCGGCGGGAATATCAATGGACATCGCGGGTAATGGCGCAGGCGCAGCGGAATCGGCGGTGCCGAGATCGAAATCGAAATCAATGCCTCCCGAGTCGCCAGCAGTTGCGGCAGGCGCCGCCGGTGCCTCGGCAGGCAATGCACCTTTCGCCGGCATGTCGAAATCGATATCGAGAACGACTTCGGGGCTGGCTGCCGCAATCGACGCCGCTGAGTCCTCTGAAGGGGCAACTGCGGGCGCACCCAGGTCGAGATCGAAATCCAGCCCCGATGCTTCCGGAGCCGCCTGAGCAGCAGCACCCGCGTCGGCTTCCTTGCCAGGCGAGCCGATATCCAGATCGAAGTCGAGGCCGGTGTCGGCCTGAGCAGCCGAAGGTGCTTCTTCCACCTCGGGCGGCTGGTCCATGACAACCGTGGCGGGCCGCAGAACAGTCGTGGATGTCATGTCGGTGGCCGGCGTCTCTTCCCCGGCGGACGGTGACCCCGACGCGTAAAGCGGATTCTGAGGATCGATTCCCGCACCCATGGCGACGACTTTTGACCAATCATCGCCCTCGCCCCCGGTCAAGGCTTTCACATCCTGGGCAACCAATTCGAACTGGCTTGCATTCTTCCGCGCGGCATGAATGCTGAGCAGCTTCAAATGGATCGCCAGGCGTTGCGGATCGGTCTTCAGCGCCTCAAGCAGAATCTCTTCCGCCTGGCGATCACGGCCGAAGGCAAGGAACGTGTCCGCTTCGACCACGGGGTCTACGGTTTCCTGATGGGCGGCCATGCCGACGCCCGTGGAACTGAACTGGCTGGCTTCCTGCTCGCTTGGAGGCGGTGCGATGCTTGTCGTGCTGAACACCGAATGCGCGGAAAGATCCGCCTCCGCGATCGTCGCTTTGGCTTCAGCCGCCGCAGCGCGGCGCTTGCGATAAGCGGAAATACCCAGCCATCCGAAGAGAAGGGCGAGTACGGCGCCTCCACCGAACACCAGCGGTGCGTTCTCCTCCAGGAAATCAGGCTCGGGCGGAGGAGGCGGGGGAACCACCTTCTTCTTCGGCGGCGGCGGAGCAGCACCGGCCGGTTTGGCTGTATCGGCCGGTTTGGCTGCTTCGGCGGGCTTTGGAGCTTCGGCCGGTTTCGGAGCTTCGGCCGGACTGACTGCTTCGGAAGGCTTTGGAGTGTCAGCCGGTTTGGTTGCTTCGGCAGGTTTGGCCGCCGCAGCAACGGGGGCAGGCGCAGGAGTCTCGGGTTTCTTGGCGTCCGCAGCACCCGGCTTCGCGGCCTGGGCCTGTTTCTGAAGGTCGGCCCCGGCCTGGCTCTTCATTGCGGCGAGCTTTTGCAGATCGTTCAGGTTCTTTTCAAGTTCGGCGATGCGACTGCCGGCTTCCTTGAGCGCGCGATCACGGGCCACCAAATCCTCTTCAAGCGCGGCTATACGGCCCTGCAAGGGCTTGCCCTTTGCGTCACGGGCTGCCTCCGTGCGCGAAACCTCCAGCTTGTCCTTGCCAGTCGCCTGGGGCGCCTTGTCTTCCACCTTGGGCACGATCTTGCCGCTGGCAGCCTGCCTTGCTACCGGCTCCTGCGCGGGTTCGGAGGACGCCGCCGTCGCGAGGCGATTGCGATAAGCGTTGAAATCCGCGGCTTGGGTGACTATCTCCCGACGTGCTTCGCCAGGCGCCACCGCGCGGGCGGTTTCCGCATCCGGAATGGAGAGGATCTTGCCGGCCTTTAGACTATTCATGTTGCCGTCAATAAACGCATCCTTGTTGCTGCGGAACAGGGAAACCAGCATCTGATCAAAGCTGACACCCTCCGGCCTGGTTTGTGCAGCGATCTTGCCCAGAGTATCCCCCGATGCCACGGTGCGCGAATTGGATACGGTTGAAGGCGTGGACTCGACTGGTTTGGCCCGTGGTTGTGCGGCCACCGGGGCCGGGGTCCCCACTAACGGAGGGCTTTCGGCCGGCGGCGCAGCAGTCGCCGGCCTTTCCGCCGGCCGTGCGGCCACAGGAGGCGGCGTCCTGAGTTCGGGCGCTGCAACGGGTGCCGGAGGCAGTTTCTGGGACAGGCCGGGCGGATCCAACAAGAATGTGTATTCGCGAACCAGCCGTCCGGAAGCCCAGCTTAATTCGACAAGCATGTCAATGAAGGGTTCGTTCAAAGGACGATCGCTGGTGACCTCGAGATAGCGGCGACCGCCGCGCTCCTTCACGTCGCGCGAGAAGCGCAAATTCGCCAAGACGGACGAATAGTCGATCCCGGCCTGGCGGAAAGATTCGGCTGGAGCGACCTTGGCTACCAGGGAGGGCAACTCATCAGACGATGCCGTGACCTCCAGTTCTGCCTTGAGTGGCTGGCCCATAACCGAAAGCACGGTCATCTTTCCCAACCCTGCAGCATAGGATGCCAGGGGCAGGACCGCTATGGCCGCCGCAATCACGGTGGCTTTGAAACGATTTCGCTTGTCTGTATTGGGCACGGCAACTCCCGACGGGCTTATTATCATGTCATCAAAACCAAATGTTCGCGAAGGCTTGGGCCGGACTGGCGCCACCGGACCGATGAACCAATACCAGCCTGGGAACCGCTGCCTCCTGCTCCGCAGACGATGGAACCAGGTCCCAACCGTCTGCGGCATCAAGTAGGTACTGGTAACTAAAATAACATCATGATGTTAGCGATGCAAGCTCAACCTTCCCATTACATTCAGGCCGCATCCGTGGCGCGACATCAATGCAACAGGATGCGCAACATTCTGCGCAAGGGTTCCGCCGCACCCCAAAGCAGTTGATCGCCAACGGTAAATGCCGACAGATACTGGGGTCCCATGGACAGTTTGCGCAATCGTCCGAGCGGTACGCTCATGGTCCCGGTGACGGCCGTCGGCGTCAGTTCCCTGAGTGTTACATCCCGCTGATTCGGAATGACTTTTACCCATTCGTTATGGGCTGCGAGGATGCCGCTGATTTCATCGAGCGGCACATCCTGCGTCAGCTTGATGGTAAGGGCCTGGGAGTGGCAGCGCATGGCGCCGATGCGCACGCACAGGCCATCCACCGGGATCGGCGTCGCCGAACGGCCGAGGATCTTGTTTGTTTCGGCCTGCCCCTTCCACTCTTCGCGGCTCTGACCGTTACCCAGATCCTTGTCGATCCAGGGAATCAGGGAGCCGGCCAGCGGAACGCCGAAGTTGGCCGTCGGGAAGTTCGCGTCGCGCAGGATGCCCGCGACCTCGCGGTCGATGTCGAGGATTGCCGAGGCCGGATCATCGAGCAGGCCCTTCACCACCCGGTGCGCCTCGCCCATCTGCGACAGCAGCTCGCGCATGTTCTGTGCTCCGGCGCCGGAAGCCGCCTGGTAAGTCATGGAAGTCATCCACTCGATCAGCCCGGCCTTGAACAAGCCACCCAGCGCCATCATCATCAGGCTGACCGTGCAGTTGCCGCCGATCCAGTTCCGGCCGCCCTGCGCCAGCGCATCCTTGATCACGTCCATGTTGACGGGATCGAGGATGATCACGCAGTCGTCTTTCATGCGCAGGCTCGAGGCCGCATCGATCCAGTGGCCCTTCCAGCCGGCTTCGCGCAGCCTGGGGAAGACTTCGTTGGTGTAGTCCCCGCCCTGGCAGCTGATGATGATGTCGAGCGACTTCAGCTCGTCGATGTTCTTCGCGTCCTTGAGCGCTGGCGCCCCGGCAGCGAAGCCGGGCGCCTTGCCGCCGACATTGGACGTGGTGAAGAACACGGGCTCGATATGGGCGAAGTCATCCTCTTCGCGCATGCGCTGCATCAGCACGGATCCCACCATGCCCCGCCAACCGACCAGACCTACACGCTTCATGATTGCTTTCTCTTTCCCGTTTTACAGCGCCGCGAGCACCGCGTCGCCCATTTGCTTGGTTCCCACCCGCGTCGTACCGGGTTCGTAAATGTCGCCGGTACGCAGACCCTGCGCCAGGACTTTCTTCACGGCCGCCTCGATGCGCTGCGCGGCCGCTTCATTGGCGAAAGTGTAGCGCAGCATCATGGCCACGGAAAGGATAGTCGCCAGCGGGTTGGCCACGCCCTTGCCCGCGATGTCCGGCGCCGAGCCGTGCGAAGGCTCGTAAAGGCCCTTGTTGTTCTCGTCCAGCGAGGCCGAGGGCAGCATGCCGATCGACCCGGTCAGCATCGAGGCTTCGTCGGAAAGGATGTCGCCGAACATGTTGCCGGTGACCATGACATCGAACTGCTTGGGGTTCTTCACCAGCTGCATCGCCGCATTGTCTACCAGCATGTGGCTGAGTTCGACGTCCGGGTATTCCTTGCCCGTCTCGATCGCCACGTCGCGCCAGAGCTGGGTGCATTCCAGCACGTTCATCTTGTCCACCGAGCAGACCTTCTTGTTGCGTTTGCGTGCCGCAGCGAAGGCGACGCGCAGGATGCGGCGGATCTCGCTCTCCGTGTAATGCATGGTGTTGAAGCCGAAACGCTGCTTCTGCCCGTCGACCTCGCGCAGCTCGATGCCGCGCGGTTGGCCGAAGTAGATGTCGCCGGTCAGCTCGCGCACGATCAGGATGTCCAGCCCGGCCACGACCTCCGGCTTCAAGGTCGAGGCATTGGCCAGTTCCGGATACAGGATCGCCGGGCGCAGGTTGGCAAAGAGCCCGAGTTGCTTGCGGATGCCCAGCAGGCCGCGCTCCGGCCGCTGCTCGCGCGGATTGTTGTCCCACTGCGGACCGCCGACGGCGCCGAGCAGGACGGCATCGGCCGCCTGCGCGAGTTTCTGTGTCGCATCGGGATAGGGGCTGCCGGTGGCATCCACGGCGCAACCGCCGAGCAGGGCTTCTTCCATTTCAATCTTGAGGTCCAGCGCCTTCAGCACGCGCACGGCTTCGGCCATGATTTCGGGGCCGATGCCGTCACCGGGGATAACACAAATCTTCATCAAAAATCCTTCAGGCAAATAGCCAGGGCTGTTCGGCGCGACGCCGGGTCTCGAACTCGCGGATATTTTCCGCGTGGCGCAGGGTCAGGCCGATGTCGTCCCAACCATTGAGCATGCACTCCTTGCGGAAGGCGTCCACCTCGAAGCGAATTGCATGGCCATCGGGCCGCACGACCAATTGCGCAGGCAGATCGACGGTCAGGCGATAGCCCGGCGTATGCTCGGTGAGGCCGAACAATGCATCGATTTCCGCTTTGGGCAGGACTACCGGTAGCAAGCCGTTCTTGAAGCAGTTGTTGAAAAAGATGTCGGCAAAGGACTCGCCGAGAATGGCGCGAAAGCCGAAGTCGTAAAGCGCCCACGGCGCGTGCTCGCGCGACGACCCGCAGCCGAAGTTGCTGCGCGCCAGCAGTATCGACGCACCCTGGTAACGGTCCTGGTTGAGGACGAAATTGGGGTTTTTCGCCCGCTTCGAACTGTCCTGTCCCGGTTCGCCATGATCCATGTAGCGCCACTCGTCGAAGGCGTTGGGACCGAAACCCGAACGCTTGATCGACTTGAGGAACTGCTTGGGGATGATGGCGTCGGTATCGACGTTGGCACGATCAAGCGGGGCCACCAAACCGTCCAGCTTGATGAACTTCTCCATTACTTCGCTGCCTTCTCGATGGCTTCGCCACCTTTCTTGACGTCCTTGCCGATACCTTCCACGGTATTGCAGGCGGACAGGGCGAGCAGCATGACGAAAGCGATAAGCACTCGAAACATGGACTTCTCCTTATGACAATTCACGAACATCGGCAAAGCGCCCGGCGATCGCCGCGGCGGCGGCCATTGCCGGACTGACGAGATGCGTGCGGCCGCCGGCGCCCTGCCGCCCCTCGAAGTTGCGATTCGACGTCGACGCGCAGCGTTCCCCGGGTGCAAGGCGGTCGTCGTTCATCGCCAGGCACATTGAACACCCGGGTTGCCGCCACTCGAAACCGGCGGCGATGAATATCTTGTCGAGGCCCTCGGCCTCGGCCTGCGCCTTGATCAGGCCCGAGCCGGGAACCACCAGCGCCAGTTTTACATTGGCGGCAATCCTGCGCCCTCTGGCCACTACTGCCGCGGCGCGCAGGTCCTCGATGCGGGAATTTGTGCAGGAGCCGATGAAGACCTTGTCGATCGGGATCTGGTCGATGCGCATGCGCGGCGTCAGGCCCATGTATTGCAGCGCCCGCGCAATGCCTTCACTCTTGACCGGATCGCTGAAATCCTCGGGCGCCGGCACGGTGCCGTCGATCCCGGTCACCATTTCCGGGGAGGTCCCCCAGGTCACCTGCGGCACGATCCGGCCGGCATCGAGTTCGATCACGCAGTCGAACTGCGCATCGGCATCCGAGACCAGGCTGCGCCAGAAGGCTGCAGCCTTGTCCCAATCGTCGCCCTTCGGGGCGAAACTGCGGCCCTTCAGATAGGCGATGGTCGTTTCATCCGCGGCGACGAACCCTACCCGGGCCCCCGCCTCGATCGCCATGTTGCAAACGGTCATGCGCCCTTCCATCGACAGGGCGCGAATCGCCGCGCCGCCGAACTCGATGGCGTAACCGTTGCCACCGGCAGTGCCGATGCGACCGATCAGGGCCAGCACGAGGTCTTTCGCCGTAACGCCGGCGCCGACTTTTCCGTCGATCCTGACCAGCATGGTCTTCGACTTCTTCTGCAGCAGGCACTGCGTCGCCAGCACGTGCTCGACTTCCGAGGTGCCGATGCCGTGGGCGAGGCAGGCAAAGGCGCCGTGCGTTGACGTATGCGAATCGCCACAGACCACGGTCATGCCGGGCAGGGTCGCGCCGTTCTCGGGCCCGACCACGTGCACGATGCCCTGCCTTTTGTCCTTGAACGGAAAGTAGGCCA
>JADYZH010000148.1 GCA_020853215.1 Sulfuritalea sp.
CGATCGACAAGGACTGGGAGAACCCCGCCGGCGTGCCGATCTCGGCCTTCATCTTCGGTGGTCGCCGGTCGACGACCGTGCCGCTCGTGTTCGAGGCCTTCAACTGGAACTACGGTGTGTACATGGCATCGACACTCGGCTCCGAGACTACTGCGGCTGCGGCCGGCGCCCAGGGGGTGGTGCGTCGCGATCCATTCGCCATGCTGCCCTTCTGCGGCTACCACATGGGCGATTACTTCAACCACTGGCTGCGCATCGGCCACCAGGTCGAACACGCGCCGCGCATCTTCACCGTCAACTGGTTCCGCCAGGATGCCCAGGGCAATTTCATGTGGCCCGGCTTCGGCGAGAACATGCGTGTCCTGAAGTGGATCGTCGGCCGCTGCGGTGGCAAAGCGGATGCCCGCCAAACGGCACTGGGTTGGATGCCGCGCTTCCGCGATCTGGACTGGAGCGGCAGCGAAGAGGTTACCGAAGCGATGTTCGACCAGCTCACGGCCGTCGATACAGAGGCCTGGCGAGAAGAACTCAAGCTGCACGCCGAGTGGTTCGACAAGCTCAAGAGCCGCATGCCGCGGTCTCTGACGCTGAAACGCGAGCTGTTCGAGCTGGCGCTGGTGGATTGATCGGCCTGACGCCGGGCCGTCCCAAGTCAGACCCGCAAACGGCCTGCGAATGCTGCGAGCCACAGCCACCCCTTCTTCTGGAGAAGGGGTCGGGAGATAAGTCGATCAGAAGTCGGCGCTGGCGATACGCCGAAACATGAATCGGCCACCCTGCTTTGCGCAAGGTGGCCGTTTTCTTTCCGGAGTCCTGTATGAAGATTGCCTCACGGATGGCTCAGATCGCACCCTTTCACGTCATGGAGCTGATGGCCCGTGCGCAGGCGCTGGAGGCCGCCGGAAGGTCGATCATTCACTTCGAGGTCGGTGAGCCGGATTTCGCAACCGCGCCGCCGATCCTCGACGCTGCCCAACGATTTCTTTCCGGCGGACACGTTCATTACACCGCCGCACTGGGCTTGACAGAACTGCGGGAGGCGATCAGCACTCATTACTCCAGGCGCCACGGAATCGATATTTCGCCGCAGCGCATCGTCATCACGGCCGGGGCGTCGGGCGCACTGCTGCTCGCCTTGGGCGTGCTGGTCAACCCCGGTGACGAATGGCTGCTGCCGGACCCGGGCTATCCCTGCAACCGCCATTTCGTCCGGCTGCTCGAAGGCCAGCCGGTTTCTCTGGCTGTCAATGGCGACACCAACTTTCAACCCACGGCAACCCAGGTAGAGAAATCATGGTCCGTCAGGACTAAAGGGCTGCTGGTCGCCTCACCGGCGAATCCGACCGGGACCATGCTCGATAGCCAAACCATCGCGTCGCTTGCGGACACCGTCGCAAGACGCGACGGCGCACTCCTGGTCGATGAGATCTATCACGGCCTCACCTATGGCGTCGATGCCTTTTCCGCGCTGGCGATCAGCGACGAGGTGTTCGTCATCAACAGTTTCTCGAAATACTTCGGCATGACAGGTTGGCGACTGGGCTGGCTGGTTGCGCCGGAACGCCATGTGCGCGAAATCGAAAAACTGGCCCAGAACCTCTATATCGCGCCGTCGACAGTGGCCCAACATGCCGCGTTGGCGGCCTTTGAACCAGAAACCACGGCCATCCTGGAAGCCCGTCGCGAGGAATTCGCGCGGCGGCGTGACGTCCTGTTGCCGGGTCTGAAAAAGCTCGGCTTCCAGGTAACGGCGGAACCGCAGGGCGCCTTTTATATTTATGCTGAGAGCAGCGCACTGGCCACTGACAGCACACTGTTTGCCCAGCACCTTCTCACCGCGGCGGGGGTCGCATCAACTCCGGGCCTCGATTTTGGCATCAACGCCCCGCAAACCCACATGCGCTTCGCGTACGCGATCGAACGCGATCGCATCGAGGAAGGACTTGCCCGCATCGCTGCGGTTCTGTAATCCGGATAAAAGAAAGCGCGTACCGGGCTATCGGCACGCGCTTGCTATCCACTGAGCACCGCGCTCAGCCCCGGAGGACTGAACGCAAGCCGATGCTTCCGTCAGGGACGGGAACCGGTGGGGAAAGGCCAAGCAGCCGCGGGGTTCAGCGACGACTTGATGCCGGGAGCAGCCGCGGTCGAAGGCGCAGCGGCGGCTGCAGGCTTGGCAGCGGGCTTCTTCGCAGCGGGCTTCTTCGCTGCCGGCTTCTTCGCAGCGGGCTTCTTCGCTGCCGGCTTCTTCGCAGCGGGCTTCTTCGCTGCCGGCTTCTTCGCAGCGGGCTTCTTCGCAGCGGGCTTCTTCGCAGCGGGCTTCTTCGCTGCGGGCTTCTTCGCTGCGGGCTTCTTCGCTGCGGGCTTCTTCGCTGCCGGCTTCTTCGCTGCCGGCTTCTTCGCTGCCGGCTTCTTCGCAGCGGGCTTCTTCGCAGCGGGCTTCTTCGCTGCCGGCTTCTTCGCTGCCGGCTTCTTCGCAGCGGGCTTCTTCGCAGCCGGCTTCTTCGCAGCAGCAGGCTTCTTCGCAGCCGGCTTCTTCGCAGCAGCAGGCTTCTTCGCAGCCGGCTTCTTCGCAGCAGCAGGCTTCTTCGGGGCCGCAGACTTCTTAGCGGCGGGCTTAGCCGCTGCTTTCTTTGCGGCCGGCTTCTTGGCTTTCTTGGTATCAGCCATGTTGAACCTCCTTAACAAATTAACAGGAAAGAACCACCACTACTTTTACTGCAACCCGTCTGGGCTAGCACGGATTATCCAGCGCCCCGATGCGATCGAAAGCGACGAATTCCTCACGTTTCTCCGCCTATCACTTCGTTTTGAAAACGTGAATGACAAACGCACATGCAACCATTTT
This sequence comes from Sulfuritalea sp., assembly GCA_020853215.1. Lineage (GTDB taxonomy): Bacteria > Pseudomonadota > Gammaproteobacteria > Burkholderiales > Rhodocyclaceae > Sulfuritalea. The sequence continues at coordinate 2,849 of JADYZH010000148.1, forward strand.
GCATAACCATGCAACCGTAATCCCGCACATTGCTGGCCAGAAGGCCAGCCAGGACGTGGAAGGTTTCGGTAACGCGCGACCGGCGCGGGCAGCCGCCGGTGCAGACGCGCACCGGGAGGCGCAGTCCGGCTGGGATGAGCGGGAAACGGAAACGCAGGCGTCGAAACTGGCTGAAGAATTTGATGCAGACAGACGGGCGGACCTGGTGAGGTCTCTGGTGTCGGCGCCCGAAGCTTTCTGCATTCAGCTCTCCCGTCTCGATCGATGTGAAGGCGGTGTCTATCGGACGCTGCCGCGCTGAACCTGCTTTGCCCGTTTTCGACACCGACCTACTATATCTAGTGGGTCATCGATGATCTGGCACTAATTGTAGTGGTTGATTTTTTCCGCTGCAAGTGTTTTCTGATGCTGAAGCAAAAAATCGCGTTGCAGACTTGCGACAGTGATCAGCTTGCAGCGTGGACCCGATGCCAGTCGAAATGCGGTCCGGGATCGGTCTTGCGCCCCGGCGCGATATCGCTGTGGCCCGCCAGCGCTTCGATCGGATAGCGGCACCTGAGCTCGGCCAGCAGTCGATTGAGGGAAAGATACTGGGCATCCTCGAACGCGAGTTGGTCGCAGCCTTCGAGCTCGATTCCGATCGAGAAATCATTGCAGCCCGGCCGTCCCATCCAGCTCGAAACACCGGCATGCCAGGCCCGCCGTGAGCAGGGTACGAACTGGATCAAGGTGCCGTCCCGACGAACAAGAAAATGCGACGAGACGCGCAGGCCGCGGATCTGGCGGAAATAAGGATGGGCCTCCGGATCCAGGCGATTGGTGAACAGGTCGACGATTCCGGGGCCACCGAATTCACCCGGCGGCAGGCTGATGGCGTGGATCACGACCAGTCGCACCACCTCATCGGGTGGGCGCTCGTCGCAGTTCGGCGACAGGATCCGCTGCGCCCCAGGCAACCAGCCCGCATCGACACCCTCGGCACCGGCCTGGGTCACTCCTTGATCTCCAGTCGCGCCATCCGATACCGCAGAGAACGGAAAGTCACACCCAGCAGGCGGGCGGCGGCGGTGCGATTGCCGTTCGACTGCACCAACGCATCATGGATGGCGTTCCGCTCCACCTGGTCTAAATGATCCTGCAACGAGCCGCTGGCGACCGGGGAAGCGCCGCCGGAAATCGGAGCAGGCGCCAGGTTAAGATCAACCGCTTCGATCTGGCTCCCTGTCATAAGGGCAAGCGCCCTCTCGAGGACGTTTTCGAGTTCGCGCACGTTGCCCGGAAAGGGGTAGCCCCGCAATGCCTCAAGCGCGGCCGGCGCAAGCGGCGGCGGACTTGCGCCGGCCGCCCGCGCCAACCGCTGCAGGATGTGCCGCGCCAGTGCCGGAATATCCTCGCGACACTCCCTCAAGGCCGGCATCCTCAGCTCGATGACGTTAAGCCGATAGAACAGATCCTGGCGGAATCGCCCCTGGTCGACCAATGCCTTGAGGTCCTGATGGGTGGCGCAAATGACCCGCACATCGACGGCTTCCTCGCCGGTAGCTCCGACCTTGCGCACGCGCTTTTCCTGAATCGCCCTTAGCAGCTTGACCTGCATCGTCAGCGGCAGTTCGGCCACCTCGTCGAGGAACAGGGTGCCGCCGTCGGCGACCTGGAAAAAGCCGTCGCGGTCATCGGCGGCGCCGGTGAACGCCCCCTTGCGGTAGCCAAAGAACTCGCTTTCCATCAGGTTCTCGGGAATGGCGCCGCAATTTACCGGCACGAAAGGCCGGTCGCGGCGGGCGCCCAGCTTGTGGATCAATCGAGCCGCCAGTTCCTTGCCGCTTCCCGACTCGCCCGTAACATGAACCGGCGCCTGACTTCGTGCCACCCGGTCAATCAGCAGGCGAACCTGCTCGATCGCCGGCGAATCGCCAAACAGGTCGGACTCGTCACCGATGCCACCTGGCGAATCCGGACTGGGCAAATCAAGAGCGGACTTGACGATGCCGCGCAGTTGGTCGAGCGACACCGGCTTGGCGATGTAGTCGAACGCGCCAGCCTTGAGTGCCGACACCGCGTTCTCTGCACTGCCGTGGGCAGTAATCACGGCCACCGGCAAGTCGGCCACGGTCTCGGCGATATGGCGCACCAGGTCCAGCCCCTCGCCGTCGGGGAGCCGCATGTCGGTCAGGCACAGTTGGTAGCGCCGGTCGGCAAGCATGCGGCGGGCCTCGCCAAGCGAGCCGACGCAATCCGCCGCCAGGCCCATGCGCGCCAGGGTGAGATCGAGCAGCTCGCGGATGTCCGCTTCGTCGTCCACTACCAGGACGCGCTTGGCCTCGCCATGACCACGGAGACGGCGTTCAGCCTTCATTGGCATACCTGTCCCTCAGCCGAAATACGGAAATGGGCGCCGGGTGCATCATCCAGCAGTTCGAGACTGGCGCCGCTCGCCTCGCACAGTTCCCGCGCAATATACAGTCCCAGTCCCGTACCCGCCCCGTGCGTGGTAAAAAACGGCTCGAATACCTGGTTGCGCTGCGCCTCTCCGACTCCGGGTCCGTCGTCGATGACATGCAGCTCGACTCTGCCGCTTGCCGCAGCCGGCCTCGCCTCAAGTCGCACCGCCTGGTCCGCGTTGCTGGCGTGGCGCAGCGCGTTGCCAATGAGGTTCCACAGCACCCGATAAAGATGCCCGCGGTCAAAGCGCAGTTCGACATCGACGTCGCCGACCTGCACGCGCCGCGTCACCGACGCATCATGCAAGGCCAACTCCTCGAGGAACCCGGAAAGAAATGCCTGCCAGCGGAGGCGCTCCGGTTGAGCCCGGTCACGACGACCGAGCTCCAGCACCTCGGTCACCAGCCGGTTGAGGCGACCGGTATTGTCATGAATGATCCGGGCCAGGCGCGTATGCAGGGCATCTCGATCTTCTTCGGCCAGGAGTTCCGCAGCATGGCTGATGGCGGCCAGAGGATTGCGGATCTCGTGCGCCATGTTGGCGGTCAGTCGCCCCAGCGCCGCAAGCTTCAGCTGTTGCGCTTGGGATTGCACCCGCTCCATGTCCTCGACATAGATCAGTGCGCGCCCCCGCAACTCGGTCGAGGGAACGTAGCGGACACGCAGCAGGCGTCCGTCCTTCTGGCGCAGCATTTCGACCGTTTCCACGGACTGGGCGTTCCACATCCGGTAACGATCGGCCAGCGCACGGGACATGGTCTCCAGTGCGTCACCTGCGGCCGTCTCCACTCCGAACAAGGCTTCGGCGCGCGGGTTGAGCAATCGTACGCGCCCGTCGCCATCCACCACCAAGACGCCGTCCTCCATGTCTCGAATGATCCGCTCGCTGATTCGCAGCTGGTCGTCGAGTTCCCTGCCGCGTTCCCGCGCCAGCGTTTCGTTGGCAACGACCCGCCGCGCCAGCAGGCGGGCAATGATCGCTGTGGCAAAAAAGGCGATGCAGATGATCCCGGTGCGCACGAAGTCGGCCAGGTCGACATCCAGGGCAAGTACGCGCCAGCTTTCCTCCAGCAGCATCGCCACCGAAGCCAGGGCGGCATAAAACAGGGTCATGCGTCCCTGCCCCACCAGAGCGGCTCCGGCAACCACCACCAGAAGTAGCACTGCAATACCGCTCTTCTGGCCGCCACTGGCGAACATCATCAAGGTCAGGGCGACGACGTCGACCGCCACCTGGACCGAAAGCTGAAGATTGAAACGGCGCGGCCGACGCAGCAATATGACCAAGAACGCCACCGCCAGCAGGAGATAGACCGCGGCGACACGACCAAACAGCCGGGCATCCTGCGTGCCGAGACTGATCGTATCGCCGAAAACGAGAGCCGCAACCAGAAACAGTGCGGCGATCGACAGACGGTAAAGCGTGAAAAAGCGCAGCGAGCGCCAGAAGGAATCGTCCGCGTCGGCATCCGCGGCCGGAGTGCCGCTCTCGCTCAAAGGCGGCCCCCCAGCCGGCGATGATCCTCGCAGCAGAAATTCTGACCGGCATCGATGATCGCCTCGGCGTGCGGGAAATGCAGGCCGCAATGGGCGCACCGCGTCATCGGCTCGGGCCCGCGAGCGGCGGGTGGGGACTTGCCACGCCGGTTCGATGCGCGCACCAGCGCATAGATCACGGCAATCACGACAAGGAAAAGCAGGAACTTTGCCACGGCCTTCAACTCCCCGCAGCAGCCGGAAAATGGTCGGGGCGAGAGGATTCGAACCTCCGACTCCTGCGTCCCGAACGCAGTACTCTACCAGGCTGAGCTACGCCCCGACGGCAGGTTGGTGGCAAGGAGGGACGTTGCGGGAACGGGCCTGGAATTTCGGTCCGTGAGGTCATCCTTGCAAGCATCGCGGCGATCAAAAGCTTCTTTGCACCGCGAAGTCCGCCAATTGTAGCAGTGTTTCCCTGAACTTTGATTCCGGCAATGGCGCCAGCGCCGCCTTGGCTCTGGCGGTCTCTTCGACGCCATGCCGACGTGCCGCGTCGAGGGCGCCGCATGAACGCACCGCGACGAGGACATCGGCAAAGCCGTTACGGCTGGCGTTTTCAATCGCGGCCCGAACCAGCGCCGCCTGCTCCGGCGTTCCGTGGTGGATGGCATGTATCAGGGGCAGGGTCGGTTTGCCTTCGGCCAGATCATCGCCAAGATGCTTGCCGGTTTCGGCCTCCTGACCCGAGTAGTCGAGTACGTCGTCGATCAGCTGGAATGCCGTACCCAGGTGCATGCCATAGTCCGCCAGCGCCGTCTCGATTTCCGGGCTCGCTTCGCCGAGAATCGCCCCCAGCCGGCCGGCGGCCTCGAAAAGCTTGGCGGTCTTGTAGCGGATTACCTGAAGGTAGGCATCAATTCCGATATCGGCGTTGCGGCAGTTCATCAACTGCAGCACCTCGCCTTCGGCAATGATGTTCGTCGCATCGGCGAGCACCTGCATGATGCGCATGCTGCCGACGCCGACCATGATCTGGAAGGCGCGCGAATAAAGGAAATCGCCCACCAGCACGCTGGCCGGATTGCCGAAAACCGCATTTGCCGTCTCGCGACCGCGACGCAGCGAAGACTCGTCGACCACGTCGTCGTGCAACAGGGTCGCCGTATGAATGAACTCGACAACCGCCGCCAGGTCGTGATGGCGGGTTCCGGAGTATCCGCAGGCGCCGGCGGCAAGCAGCACCAGCGCCGGTCGCATGCGCTTGCCACCGGCCGCAATGATGTACTCGGCGACCTGGCGCACCAGCGCCACCTCCGAATGCAGCCGCGCCCTGACGACGGCGTCAACCGCGCGCATGTCGGCGTCAATCGGGGCATACAGGCTGGCGAAGTTCACGGCGGATCGAGTGTCGATGCAAAGCCGCGATGTTAGGCGGGCACTGTGCCGCCGTCAACGCAGGACTGATCGGTGGCACACCTCGCATCCGCCTTCACCGGCCGATCCTCCGATTCGTTCAAAGCAGTGCGCGGTCCGCCCCGGCTGATGACATTCACAATTCCGCAGCACGTCGGCGATGCGGGCTTTTACCTTATACTCCTCGCTTGAGCGAAAAGCCTGTCACCATTGATTTTCCAGTGCTTTTACCGCATTTATCGGCCGCTGACATGGCAGCAAAAATATGACAAGCCCAAAACTTCCCGCTTCTCAAACAAGCCCGGCGGCCTGGTCGGGCCGCTTTGCGGAGCCCGTTTCCGACCTCGTCAAACGTTACACCGCATCGGTATTCTTCGATCGACGCATGTGGCGGCAGGACATCCGTGCGTCGCTTGCGCACGCGCGGATGCTCGCCGCCCAAGGCATCATCGCCGCGGCCGATCTGCAGTCCATCGAGCAGGGCATGGCCAGCATCACCGCAGAAATCGAGGCCGGCAGTTTCAACTGGAACCTCGATGACGAGGATGTGCATCTGAACATCGAGAAGCGGCTCACCGCACTTGTCGGCGAAGCCGGCAAGCGACTGCACACCGCGCGCTCGCGCAATGACCAGGTGGCTACCGACATCCGGCTCTGGCTGCGTGACACCATCGACGAGATCGACGGCCTGCTGCGCAATTTTCAGGCGGCGTTGCTCGATGCGGCCGAAGCCCACGCCGACACGCCGCTCCCCGGCTTCACGCATCTGCAGGTGGCGCAGCCGGTGACCTTCGGCCACCACCTGCTGGCCTATTTCGAAATGCTGTGCCGCGACCGCGAGCGTTTTACCGACTGCCGCCGCCGCGTCAATCGCCTGCCGCTGGGCGCCGCGGCACTGGCCGGCACCACTTTCCCGATCGACCGCGAGGCCGTGGCGCGCGAGCTCGGCTTCGAGTCCGTATGCGAAAACTCGCTGGATGCGGTGTCCGACCGCGATTTCGCCATCGAATTCTGCGGCGCGGCAGCGCTGGTCATGACCCATGTCTCGCGCTTTTCGGAAGAACTGATCCTGTGGATGAACCCGCGCGTCGGCTTCATCGACCTCGCCGACCGCTTCTGCACCGGATCGTCGATCATGCCGCAAAAGAAGAACCCGGACGTACCGGAACTGGCGCGCGGCAAGACCGGCCGCATCACCGGCCATCTGATGACCCTGTTGATGCTCATGAAAGGCCAGCCGCTGGCTTACAACAAGGACAACCAGGAGGACAAGGAGCCCTTGTTCGACACCGCGGACACGCTGATCGACACGCTGCGCATCTTCGCCGACCTCGTCTCCGGCATACGCATCAAGCCCGAAGCCATGGCCGCAGCCCTGCGCCAGGGTTACGCCACGGCCACGGATCTCGCCGACTACCTGGTCAAGAAGGGACTGCCGTTCCGCGACGCACACGAAATCGTCGCGCGCGCCGTCCGCGCCTGCGTGGAACGCAATTGCGACCTGCCGGATCTGACCATCGACGAGTTGCGGACGTTTTCACCGCTGGTGGGCGAGGACGCCTATGCGGTGCTCACCGTGGCCGGCTCACTTGCCGCCCGCGACCATTTGGGTGGCACCGCGCCCGGGCAGGTCAGGGCTGCCATCGCCCGCGCCCGCGCGCGACTTTGACCCGATGGCCATTCCGGAACGCATCGGCAAATACGAGATTCGCAGCAAGCTCGGGGAAGGTGCCACCTCGATCGTCTACCTCGGCTACGACAACTTCGCCGAACGCGAAGTGGCGGTCAAGGCCATCTTCCCCGAGGTGCTGCGCGACAAGGAGCGCGGCAAGCTCTACCGCAACCTCCTGATGACCGAGGCTTCGCTGGCCGGCAAGCTGGTGCATCCGCACATCGTGCAGATTTTCGATGCGGTGCTGTCCGAAGAACAGAGCTACATCGTCATGGAATACGTGAAGGGAGGCACGCTGGAGTCCTTCTGCACACCGAGCACGTTGCTGCCGTTCGACCGCTTGGTCGAGATCATTTTCAAGTGCACCCGCGCACTCGACTATGCGTTTCGCGCCGGCATCACCCACCGCGACATCAAGCCGGCGAACATCCTGCTGGTCAATTCCGGCGACAGCGAGAACCGCGTCAGCGGCGACATCAAGATCTCCGATTTTGGCGCGGCGATGCTGAGCAGCGGCGAGCAAACCCGCACCCAAGTATCGGGTGTCGGATCGCCGGCCTACATGTCTCCGCAGCAGGTCCGCGACCTGGCCCTTGACCACCAGACCGACATCTACTCGCTCGGCGTGGTGATGTACCAGTTGCTGACCGGCCGGCTGCCGTTTCAGGCGACCTCGAACTACGGCATCATCTACCAGATCTGCAACACCGATCCGCCACCACCGTCGACCTTCCGCACCGACCTGCCGCCGAGCCTAGACGCCGTCGTGGCGAGGGCCATGCAAAAGGAGGTGACGGCCCGTTACCAGACCTGGGAAGAGTTCTCCCATGATCTGGCGCAATCGTTTCGCAACAAGCAGCTGTTGGACCAGCGCCAGCAATTCCCGGACAGCGAGAAGTTCGAGGCCCTGCGGGCGCTGCCATTCTTCACCGCATTCTCCGACGTGAATCTGTGGGAAGTGGTCCGCTTCTCGCGCTGGGACGAAGTGGCCGCCGGTACGGTAGTCATGCGGGACGGCGAGCGCGGCGACTTTTTTGCCTTCCTGCTCGATGGCGAACTCAGCGTATCCAAAAGCGGACACGTCCTGGGCACGCTGCTGGCGGGGGAATGCTTCGGCGAAATGGCCATCATCCGCCGTGGCCAGCACACGCGCGGCGCCGACGTGGCGGCACAGACCGTAGCCCGCGTCGTGACCATTTCGGCGCAGGCGCTCCAGCACTCCTCGGACGCCTGCCGGATGCACTTCTACCAGGGCTTTCTCGACGTCATCGCCGGCCGCCTCGCCGATGCTAACGCCCGCCTGGCGTCACTTTGACACCTGACGGCGGCGCCGTGTTCGATACGATTGCGGCGGCGATCGGCGAACGAACGGGGACGCCGTTCAGCGTCTCGTCGGCCAAACCCGTGCGCGGCGGCTCGATTCATCGCGCATGGCACCTCGACGATGGAGTTCGCCACTACTTCGTAAAAACCGGTCCGCTCGCCGCGGCTCCCATGTTTGCTGCCGAAGCCGAAGGCCTGCTCGCCCTATCCGCCGCCGCCGTGGTGGCAACACCGACTTTTATCACGCAGGGAAACGCCGGCGATGAGGCCTTCCTGGTGCTGGAACATCTTGAACTGAAAGCCCTGGATCAGGCCGGCGGCGCGACTCTCGGCGCGGCACTGGCGCAACTGCATCGAGTCCGGGGCGACGCCTTCGGCTGGCCGGCAGACAATTTCATCGGTTCGACACGGCAAACCAACGCACTTCATCAATCCTGGCCGCATTTCTTCGCTGACCGCCGGCTGCGGCCGCAGTTGGAACTTGCCCTGGAAAACGGCATGGACCGGTCGCTGGTAAGCAAAGGCCGCGGGATCAGCGACCGCATCGGCGGCCTCTTCATCGATTACCGGCCGGCGCCCAGCCTGCTGCATGGCGACCTGTGGTCGGGCAATGCCGCGCAAACCCGCGACGGTGTCCCGGTGATCTTCGACCCGGCCTGCTATTACGGCGACCGCGAGGCGGATATCGCCATGGCGGAACTGTTCGGCGGCTTTCCCCTCAGTTTCCATGCCGCCTATCGCAGGGCATGGCCCCTCGATGCCGGATACGAGACGCGCAAACCGCTCTACAACCTCTACCACATCCTCAATCACTTCAACCTGTTCGGTGGCACCTACCTGGGGCAGGCGCAGCGCATGATCGACGCTCTACTGGCGGGGCTGAAGCGCTGACTCAGGAAGCCTTGACGATCGGCTCCAGCTGCTTTTGCAGTTCGCCCGACTGGTACATCTCCGTCATGATGTCGCTGCCGCCGACGAACTCGCCGCCGATATAGAGCTGGGGAACGGTCGGCCAGTTGGCGTAGTCCTTGACGCCCTGCCGCACTTCCGGGTCGGCCAGCACATCGACCGTGACGAAGTCCTTGACGCCGCAAGCCTGCAGGATCTGCACCGCACGCGCCGAAAAACCGCATTGGGGGAACTGCTTGTTGCCCTTCATGTAGAGCACGACGGGATTGCCGGTAACGGTATCGTGAATTTTCTGCTTGATGTCCATGATGGATTCCAAAAAATAGTTGAGTAAATAAGTCAGGATATTCTAACGGTGCGAATGCCAGGCGGTCAACGGCTACCGATCCGCCGAGCTCGGCCATCAGGCTGCCGGGGCCCGCTCGTCCCTGGTTGCAGCGGGTTTCGGCTTCTCGAGCCGGATCAGCCGGAACCAGCCCGAGGCCAGCGCCACCTCGTTGGCGCTTACGTCGAGGCCGCCAACGGCTTCCAGCACATCTTCGAAAACCACGTCGAGGCGGGTCGCCACATGGCGCGTCAGCGGATTGAGAATTCGTTTCCAGCCGGTTTCACCGCGGCGCAGAAACTTGTCGAACACCAGCAGCGTCCCACCGGGCTTCAATACGCGCACCGCTTCGGCCAGGCAAAAAGTCGGCGATGGCACCACGGCGAGGATCAGGTGCAGGACTGCAACGTCGAAGCTGGCGTCACGAAACGGCAGGCGCTGGACGTCGCCGCGCAAGGGCGTGAAACGCAGGCCCGCGGCACGCGGACGGGCGCGCCTGAGCATTGCGGCGGTCAGGTCGAGCCCGACATACCGATGCCGGACGGGCAGATGGGGCAGATCAAGCCCCGTCCCGACGCCGAGCAGCAGCACGTCGCGTGGCGGTCCTGCGTCGAGGGCCGCGAGGCTGCGCTTGCGGGCACCGCGCGTGGCGGCGGAAAGGAAGGCATCATAGAACGGCGCAACCAGCGTGTAGCTGTGTTTAAGAACCGGCCTCACAAGCTCACGCGTGCGCGACGGATACTCATGAGGCGGGCGCCAGGGCTCAATGCAGTACGCGTGGCATCGACAGGACGAATTCGGCGATCGGCGCCGCGAACTGTACCCCGTCCTCCGCGGTCATCTGGTAGCTGCCCTTCATCGTGCCGACCGGCGTCGCCAGCTGGCAGCCGCTGGAGTACTCGAAGCTCTGCCCGGGCGCCAGCAGCGGCTGATGGCCCACCACACCGAGGCCCCGCACTTCCTGGACATGACCCTCGGCATCGGTGATGATCCAGTACCGCGAAATCAGCTGGGCCGGTACGGTACCGGTGTTGCTCAGGGTAACGGTATAACCGAAAATATGCCGATTGATCGCCGGATCGGACTGCTCCGCGATATAGTGGGTCGCTACCGCAACCGAAATTTCGTATTTCTTCGCCTCGGCCATGGGCCGGCATTCAACACCAAATTCAGCCAGCGGGCAAGGAACTACTGTTGCCGCTGCTGCGAGGCAAGCGCAACAGCGATGACCATTCTTGACCATTACTGCCGATTCCGCGACACTTCGAATATGCGAACCAATTGGCCGCCGACCATCCAGCGCGAATTTACTTCATGACAGCTCCCGAATCAGTCAGCGCGCCGTCCGGTTTCTGGAGCAGGCTGCAGAACGCCGGCATCGAAGCGGGCGACAGCGAGGAGTTGCGCCTGAACAAGTCCCTGCTGATGCTCGCCACCGGACTGGCAAGCGTCGGCATCATCCTCTGGGTGGCCATCTACTCGATCCTCGGTCCACAGTTCTCGTACACCGCACCCTTTGCCTTCCAGCTCCTGCTGGCCGGCAACATGCTGCTCTACATCATGTCGCGGAATTTCGAGTTTTTCCGCATCAGCCAGCTCGGCTTGTTCCTGTTCCTGCCCTTCATTGCGCAATGGAGCGGCGGCACCATCATTTCCACCAGCGGCGTGCTGCTCTGGGCACTGCTTGCCCCTGTCGGCGCACTTCTTTGCATCGGCGTGAATCAATCGGTCGGCTGGTTCATTGCCTGGAGCGTGCTTACCGCCGTGTCGGGCGTGGTCGATTTATACCTGGTCGATTACTCCGTGGTCGCACAGAAAACCAGCGTGCCGACGCGCACCACGCTGGTATTTTTCACCCTCAACTTCATATCGGTGGCGACCATCATCTACATGCTGCTGCGCCTTTCGATCGCCGAAAAGCGCAAGGCGCAAAAACACCTCGAAGAAGCCCACAAGCAGATCCTGGCCGAGCAGGAGCGTTCCGAAAAGCTGCTGCTCAACATCCTTCCGGCACCCATCGCGGACCGGCTGAAAAATTCCGACAAGACCATCGCCGACGGCTTTGCCGATGTCACGGTGATGTTTGCCGACATCGTGAACTTCACCCAGGTGGCGGCCAACATGTCGCCCTCTCAGGTTTTCGCGATGCTGAACCGGATCTTCTCCGCCTTCGACGAACTGGCGGAACAGCACGGCCTGGAGAAGATCAAGACAATTGGCGATGCCTACATGGTCGCCGGCGGCCTGAATGAAGACATCGCCGACTATGCGGCGGCGATCGCCGACATGGCGATTGCCATGCGCGACCTGCTGCGCCGCGACTTCTCGGTCAATGCTTCGCACCTGGAAGTCCGCATCGGCATCGGCACCGGACCGATCGTCGCCGGCGTGCTGGGCAAGAAGAAGTTCATCTACGATCTCTGGGGCGATACTGTCAACATCGCCAGTCGCATTACCGCCGAAGGCGTCCCCGGCATGATCCAGTGCGACACCACGACCTACCACCGCCTGGCGACACAGTTCGAATTCCACGAGCCGCAGACCATCTACCTCAAGGGCAAGGGCAACATGACGGTGTATCGCCTGATCGGCCGCAAGGACGCGGCCGCAGGCTCCGGCGGGAACGAAGCTTAAGACGCCGGCGCCAGCCGGAAGCATACCCGGCCGTCCCGGTTCTCGGCCAATTCCAGCCGATAACCCGCTGCCGCAGCGTAGCGCGCGGCATGGTAGAGACCGATCCCGTAGCCACTTTCGGAGGATACTGGTCCGAGGAACAGCCTGGACGCCACCGGGTCCGGCATGGCCGACCCGTCGTCGCAGACGGTCAGTTCGAAGCCGCCATCGCTGCGCTTCAATTCCACATCCACCCGCAGTTCCGGCTTCAGCAGGTGCTTTTCGACCAGGTTGCGAACCAGGTTGTCGATGACGCCGTTAAAAACCTCGGCCGGCAGTTCTCCACCGAGGATCGCTTGCCCCTTGAAACGGATCCACTGCAGCGTGACCATGCGCCGGCGCTGGTCCTGCCACCAATCGGCAGCTGGTACCCGATGCACCTCGTCGAAGCCCTGCGGCGCATTGAGTTTGGCCAGGGTGTCGGCAAGCCGCTCGCTGATCGCCGGCAATTGTCGCCGTAAGAGGGACTGATACTCCGGCGACGACTCGGCGCCCCGTTCGGTCCCCGCCGAGCAAAGGGCATTCAGCGACTGCAGCAGATTCTTGACGTCATGAGTAAGCCGCGCCCCGGTCTCGTGGATCGCCTGCATATAGGACAATTGCTTCAGGGCGAGGGCGCGCACCTTGTCGGCATGGAACTGCGCCAGCAACTGCGCCAGCAGGTTGTAGTGCCATATCAGAGTTGGTGACAGGACATGCTGGGTATACAGCACCAGAACCATGCCGCCCTGGCTGAATTCCAGACGCCTTCCCTCGGTGACGCCGAAGCGCCCCATGCTGCTTCCGGTCGACCATTCCCCGCCCTTGACCCAAGGCAGGCTCTGGGCGATCTCGGCACAAGCCTGTTCGATGAAAGTCCTCGGATCCTCCTCGCGCGAGGCCAGATTGGCCAGCGCCTCCAGCCATCGCTCGACCGGCAGTCCGATCGACAGCAGGTAACGCGAGATCAGTCCTCCGATCCCGGAAATACCCGTGCGCGGATTCGCGGCCAGCCCCAGCAGCAGCAGCACCGCCCCGGTGACCAGCAGGGTTTGCAGCAGGGCTTCGACATAGCCGCTGCCGAACAGCAGCATGGCGGCCAGGCTGCCCAGCATCAGCACCGCCAGCAGCAGGAAGATGAACAGGCTGTATACGAAGTCGACCACCTCATGGGTTGCCTCTGCTTCCTTACTGGTCGGCAGCAGGGCCATCGTCAGAAGGATCAGCGGCAAAGCGGCCTGCCCGAGCCAGAGGATCGCCTGCGGCGGTCTGGCCTGCGCCACGGCCATCGGCGCCGCAAGCAGCAGCAGCGCCATGACCAGGAACGCCAGGGCCAACAGGTAAAACAGGCGGGACGCGCGAGTGCCGAACAGCAGCACCTTGCCGCCGACTATGCCGGCCAGCACCATGATCCAGAAGACCATCATCCAGCCTTGCAGAAAGGCGCCCGCGAGCAGGACGAATCCGGACAATCCCAGCAAGGTCGACCACGACAAGCGCCGTTCGCCCTGCACGAACGGCTGCCAAAGCATGAAAAGGCCGACATGAACGAAAAACAGTCCCCTGCCGGGCATGGTTTGCGGGCCCAGCCAAAGGACCAGATAAAGTGCCGCCAGCATCGTTACCAGCAAACCGTGCCGAACGGCTATCAGACGCGAAGCGATCGTCGGAGAAAGCTGAAAAATTGCCACGGAGGAAAGTTTGGTCGGTGCGCCGCAGGGAACGGATGCCCGATTGTAGCCACCCCCGCCACCCGAAAGGCTGATGATTTGCGGACAGATCTGTCGATAACTCGACAGATGAGATTCAAGCACGAATTAAAGTTAACTTCTATATATTTGATTATATTGTATATTTGTAATTGGCATGACTTGTGCTTGAAAGGTACCACCAAACAACCACCCCAAAGGGGAGACGATCATGAAGAGCAAACAATCCGGTTTTACGCTCATTGAAATCGCCATCGTGCTGGTCATCATCGGCCTGCTGCTGGGCGGCGTACTCAAGGGCCAGGAACTGATCAACAGCGCCAAGGTGAAGAACATGGCGACCGACTTCCGCAACATTCCGCTGTTCATCTATGGCTACCAGGACAAGTTCAAGGCCCTGCCGGGTGATCATCACACAGTAGTGGCGGCAATAGGTGCTACCGCCACCCTGGCGACGACTCCGATCACCTCCGGGGGTTTGACCCCTGTTGCCTGCACCAACCCGACCGGAGGAGCAACCTGCACCGGCAATGGCGTGATCGATGGCACCTGGAATACGGTCACGGCGACCGACGAAACGACCCTGTTCTGGCAACACGCGCGATTGGCCGGGCTGGCCGCCGGCCCGACGGCGACTGCTGATCCCAACTACTACCCGACCAACGCCGACGGCGGTCGCATGGGCATCGAAAGCGGCGCGGCGGCAACCGGCGGCCCGTATATCCAGAACGGCACGATCACCGCCGCGACGGGCGCCGTGACCGCGACCGTGCCCCCCACCTACATGACGCCGACCTACCTGATGTGTTCCAGCGGCATCCTCGGCAAATACGCCAAGCAGCTCGACGCCACCATCGACGATGGCGAACCCGGAAGCGGTTCCTTGCGCGTGGTGAATTCCAACCACGTCCGCGGCGCGGTCGGAATGGGGCTTGCGGCGGTCAATGACTCGGCGTCCTACATCGTCTGCATGGGCCTCTGAACCCCGCGGTAACTGCGGCGCCTGGCCCGCTTCGGCGGGCTTTTTATTTGCCGCTGCCCCGCAGCAACAACTCCTCCCCGGCCGTCACCGCCGCGGCGGTACCGATCAGCACCACGACGTCTCCCGCGATCAGCTCCAGATCGGGAGCGAGCTTGAGCGCACGCTGCGAACGGCGCCGGATCGCCGTGACGCCAGCGCCGACTTTTCCCGGATCGATGTCGGCGACGTGGCGCCCGATCGCCGCAGCGCCGGGCGTCAGCGTCACGGCATGCAGGCGCGGCTGGTCGGCATCGGCCAGGTGGGCGCCGGCATCGGTGGCGCCGTGGAAGAAACCGCGCAGCAGCGAGTAATGTTTCTCGCGCATCTCGCGCAGGCGCTTGATCACCTTGTGCATCGGGATGCCGGACAGGGCCAGGGCATGGGTGGCGAGCATCACGCTCGATTCGAGCGCTTCCGGCACCACTTCCGCGGCGCCCGCGGCGTAGAGCTTTTCGACGTCGTCCTGCGCCCGTGCGCGGGAGACGATGGCGACGTCGGGGCGCAACTCGCGCACCCGGTGGATCACCCGCAGCGCGGCATCGCTGTCGGCGAAGGTGATGATCACCACGCTGGCGCGCGCCAGGCCGGCGGCCAGCAGCGTCTCCTTCTTCGACGAGTCACCGTAGGAGACCGCCTCCGCGGCAATGCTGGCTTCGCGCACGCGTTCGGGATCGAGGTCGAGCGCCATGTAGGACACACCCTCGGCTTCGAGGAAGCGCGCCAGGTGCTGGCCGGTGCGGCCATAGCCGCAGATGATGGCATGCTTGTCGCTGGCCAGCGACTGCGCCGCCAGCTTTGTCAGCTGCATCGAGCGCAGCAGCCATTCCGAGGCGACGAAACGGAATACCAGGCGATCGGAAAAATGCACGATCAGCGGCGCCAGCAGGAGCGAAAGCACCATGGCGGCCAGCACCGGCTGCAAACTGTCGACGCCGAGCAGGCCGACGTCGCGGCTGCGGGCCAGGATCACGAAACCGAATTCACCGCCGGCGCAAAGCCACAGGGCGCTGCGCATTGCGGTCCCCGGCGAACTGCCCAGCAAGCGCGAAAAGATGCCGACGATCAGCAGCTTGAAGGCCAGCAGTGAAACCAGGATGGCTGCCACCAGCGGCCACTGGCCGACGATCTGCGGCACGTTGAGGCGCATGCCGATGGCGACGAAGAACAGCCCGAGCAGCACGTCGCGGAATGGCTTGATGTCCTCTTCCACCTGGTAGCGGTATTCGGTTTCGCCGATCAGCATGCCGGCGGCGAAGGCGCCCAGCGCCAGCGAGAGGCCGGCCAGTTCGGTCAGCCAGGCCAGGCCGAGCGTGACCAGCAGCACGTTGAGCATGAACAGCTCGGCGGATTTTTGCCTGGCCACCATGTAAAACCACGCAGAAAGCACGCGCTGGCCGATGAACAGCACCAGCGCAAGCAGCACCGTCGCCTTGAACGCCGCCAGCAGCATGGCCTCGGCCATCGCCTCCACCGGTTGCGACAGGGCCGGGATCAGCACCAGCAGCGGCACCACGGCGATGTCCTGGAACAGCAGGACGCCAATCACTTCGCGCCCGTGCGGCGCATCCAGCTCGCCGCGCTCAGCCAGCAACTTGGACAGCATCGCCGTCGATGACATCGCCAGCGCCCCGCCCAAGGCAATCCCGGCCAGCCAGGGGATGCCGGCGAAACGGGCCAGCAGCGTGCCGACCAGAATGCTGACCAGCACCTGCCCCAGGCCGAGGCCGAACACGATGCGCTTCATGCTGTACAGCCGCGCCAGCGAGAACTCGAGGCCGATGCTGAACATCAGGAACACCACGCCGAATTCCGCCAGGTGCCGCGTCTGCCCGGTGTCCGGCACCCAGCCCGCGGCGTGCGGGCCGAGGGCGGCGCCGACCAGCAGGTAGCCCATGATCGGCGGCAGCCCGAGCATGCGAAAAACCACCACGACGACGACAGCGGCCGCGAGCAGCAACAGGATCAGGGACAGCGTATCGGTCATGGAACGGGATGGGGAGCGCGGTTGCTATAATTTGGCTCCATCATAAACGCCGGCCACCGATGAACCAAGCCATTCCTCCCCTCGCTGCCCGCGTCCCCGACGATACCCGCGTCGTGGCGATGGGTCGCCAGGTACTTGAGATCGAAGCCGCCGCCGTCGCGTCGCTGGCGCGGCGCATCGGGCCGGAGTTCCGCGCCGCCGTTGCGCTGATCCTGGAAAGCCGCGGCCGCGTCGTCGTCAGCGGCATCGGCAAGTCCGGCCACATCGCGCGCAAGCTGGCCGCCACGTTCGCCAGCACCGGCACCCCGGCCTATTTCGTGCACGCCGCCGAGGCCGTGCATGGCGACCTCGGCATGATCACCCGCGACGACGTGTTGATCGCCATCTCGAATTCCGGCGAGAACGACGAGCTGCTGACCATCGTGCCACTGGT
This sequence comes from Sulfuritalea sp., assembly GCA_020853215.1. Classification (GTDB taxonomy): domain Bacteria; phylum Pseudomonadota; class Gammaproteobacteria; order Burkholderiales; family Rhodocyclaceae; genus Sulfuritalea. Next base: position 20,211 of record JADYZH010000148.1, read on the forward strand.
GAAGCGCCTGGGCGGCAAGCTGATTGCCATCACCGGCAACGAAACCTCCTCGCTCGCCCAGGAAGCCGACGTCCATCTCGACGCCCGGGTCGACCAGGAAGCCTGTCCGCTGAACCTGGCGCCGACCGCCAGCACCACCGCCGCACTGGCCCTGGGCGATGCAATGGCAGTCGCCCTGCTCGACGCCCGGGGCTTTGACGCCGACGATTTCGCCCGCTCCCACCCCGGTGGTGCGCTGGGCCGCAAGCTGCTGACCCATGTCGCCGACGTCATGCGGGTCGAGGTTCCGACGCTGGCCGAAAACGCGCCG
>JADYZH010000149.1 GCA_020853215.1 Sulfuritalea sp.
ACCCTGATCGAATATGGTGAAGCCGAACTGAGCGAACACCTATTCACTTCCCTGGCGGAGTCGCAGGCCTATCAGCCCAGTCTGCCGGTACGCTGGCTCAATGTGCATGGCCTGCACGAGCCCGAGGTCATGGCCGAAATCGGCCGCCGCTTCAGGCTGCACCCGCTGGTGCTGGAAGACATCCTCAATACCAACCAGCGGCCCAAGGTCGACGACTACGGCGACTATCTGTTCATCGTCGCCCGCTTTTTCGAGGTCGACGGTGAGAGCCGGGGGATCGGCTCCGACCAGGTCAGCCTGATCCTCGGGTCCGATTTCGTGCTGAGCTTCCAGGAGCGGCCCAGCGGCCGCTTCGACCCGGTGCGCGAGCGCCTGCGCCAGAATCGCGGCCAGATCCGCAAGCTGGGCGCCGACTACCTCGCCTACTCCCTGCTCGACGCCATCGTCGACCGCTACTTCACAATCCTCGAGAACATCGGCGAACGCACCGAGGAGCTCGAAGACATCATGCTGGAGCGCCCGCAACCGGGCGCGTTGCAACTGGTACACCAGCTCAAGCGCGAGACACTGAACCTGCGCCGCTCGATCTGGCCGCTGCGCGAAGTGATCAACAGCCTGACGCGCGCCGACGAGCGCTTCTTCCGCCCCGAAACCCGACCCTACCTGCGCGACGTGTATGACCACACCGTGCACGCCATCGAATCGCTGGAAGCCAGCCGCGACATGATCGCCGGCATGCTCGACATCTACCTCTCGGCAGCCAGCAACCGGGTCAACCAGGAGGTGCGGGCCCTGACCGTGGTCGCCATCATCTTCATGCCGGCGACGCTGATCTCGGGCATCTTCGGCATGAACTTCCGCACCATGCCGCTGCTCGACTGGCCGACCGGATTTTTCGTCGCCATCGGCATGATGGCGGCGGTCGCCACCACACTGTCCATCATCTTCTGGCGCCGGCGCGGGCTGAAATAGGGCCGACTTCAGTCGGCCGGGGTGCTTGGCGGGCTGAAGCCCGCCCTACCGCCCGCGCAACAGCCTCCGCTGCACCTTGCCGGTGGTGGTCATCGGCAGGGCATCGATGAACTCGATGATCTTGGGATACTCGTAAGGCGCCAGATACTTGCGCACGTGGTCCTGCAGCGAGGCCTCCAGCGCCGCCGACGGCGCCTGCCCGGGCTGCAGCACGATGAAGGCCTTGACCACGGTGCCGCGCGTTTCGTCCGGGGCGCCAATCACGGCGGCGTTGAGCACCGCCGCATGCTTGACCAGGCAGTTTTCGATCTCGCCCGGCCCGATGCGATAGCCGGCGCTCTTGAACATGTCGTCGCTGCGGCCCTGGTACCAGAGCACACCGTCCTCGTCCAGCTTCGCCAAATCCCCGGTGCGGCCCCAGGCCTGCGGATCATCGATGCCGCCACCGAAGAATTTTTCCGCAGTGGCCTGCGGGTTGTTCCAGTAGCCGAGCATGAACACCGGGTCCATCTCGCCATTGCAGGCGCGCTGCACGCAGACCTCGCCCATCTCGCCGGGCGCCACCGGATTGCCTTCGTCGTCGAGTACGCCGAGGCGGTGGCCGGGATAACCGCGCCCCATGGCACCGAACTTGGGCGGCGTCACCGCCGCGCAGTTGCCGACGATGTAGTTGATCTCGGTCTGGCCGTACATCTCGTTCACCGTCACGCCCAGCGCTGCCTGCGCCCAGGCACAGACGGCTTCGCCGACGGTCTCGCCGGCGCTCATGATCGAGCGCAGCGCGAGGTCGTATTTCTCGCCCGGCTGCGGCACGGCCTTCATCATCATCTTCAGCGCCGTGGGAAAGAGGAAGGCATTGCGTATGCCGTACTTCTCCATCAGCCAGAAAGCCTTCTCCGGGTCGAAGCGGCCGCGGTAACCCAGGATGGGCTGGCCGAAAGCCCAGCTCGGCAGCAGCGCGTCGAACAGGCCGCCGGTCCACGCCCAGTCGGCCGGCGACCAGAACATGTCGCCGCGCTGCGGGTAGAAATCATGCGAGCAGACGAAACCCGAGAGGTTGCCGATCAGGCTGCGCTGCGCGATCAGCGCGCCCTTCGGGTTGCCCGTGGTGCCGCTGGTATAGATGATCATCGCCGGATCGTCGGCCGCGGTGTCGCGCGCCGCGTAGCGTGACGAAGCCAGCGGCAGCAGTGCGCTCCATTCGCGTACCCAGGCTTCGCGCGCGCCGCCGACGCCGATCACGTGCTTCAGGTCCGGCAGCTTCTCGCGTACGGCACCGAGTTTTTCCAGCCCGCCCTCGTCGATGATGGCGACGCGCACGCCGGCGTGGGTCAGGCGGAATTCCAGCGCGTCGGCGCCGAACAGGTGCGAGACCGGCACCGCGATCGCGCCCATCTGGTAGCAGGCCATGTGCGCGATGCCGGTTTCCGGCCGCTGCGGCAGGATGATGGCGACGCGGTCGCCGGCCATGACACCCATGGCGCCCAGCACGTTGCACAGGCGGTTGGCGGCCTGCTGCACATCCCAGAAACTCCAGGCTTCGGTGTGCCCCGTCTCGTCCTCGTAATACAGCGCGAAGCGGGAACGATCCCCGGCCCAGCGACCGCAGCAGGCCGCAGCGATGTTGTAGCGCGCCGGGACGTTCCAGCGGAAACTCGAATGCAGCGTGGCCCAGTCGCGCGCGGCGCTATCGAGCTGGATGTCCATCAGGCCGACAGGCGTTCGTCGATCAGTTCTATCCAGTGCCGCACCGGCACATCGGTGCCGCCCTGCAGGTGGCCCATGCAGCCGACATTGGCGCTGGCGATCGCGGCCGGCGCGCCGGCCGTGAGTGCGGCGAGTTTGTTGGCCTGCAGGCGCTTCGAGATTTCCGGCTGCAGCACCGAGTAGGTGCCTGCCGAGCCGCAGCACAGGTGGGAGTCAGCCACCGGCGTCAGGGTATAGCCGGCCGCGGTCAACAGCGACTCCACGGTGCCGCGAATCTTGAGCCCGTGTTGCAGGCTGCAGGGACTCTGAAATGCCAGGGGCTTGTCGCTTTCCGGCAGCGGCACGCAGCCTTTCAAGAGCGCGCCAAGCGCTTCGGCTTCCGCCGTGATGACTTCGCTGATGTCGCGCGTCGCGAGCACCACGCGCGCCGCCTTCAGCGCATAGTCGGGATCGTCCTGCAGCAGATGGGCGTATTCGAGCACGTGCGAGCCGCAGCCGGAGGCCGTCATCACCAGGCACTCGGCACCGGCTTCAAGCAGCGGCCACCAGGCATCGATGTTGCGCCGGGCGTCATCGCGCGATGCTTCGGCCGCGTTGAGGTGCAGGCGCACCGCGCCGCAACAGCCGGCGCCATCGGCTTCCACCATCTGTATGCCGAGGCGGTCGAGCACGCGGCGGGTGGCGCCATTGATGTTGGGATACATCGACGGTTGCACGCAGCCGGCCAGCGCGATCATCTGCCGCGCATGCGTGCGATGAGGTCGCGCACCGGCCGAACTCAGCGGCGGCACCTTGGCCCGCACAGCGCCGGGCAACAGCAGGCGCACCGACTGCCCCAGCTTCATCGCCGCGCCGAACACCATCGGCCGCGGCAGCAGGTTCTTCAGCGTCCCGCGCATGAAAGCGTCGCTGCCGCGGCGCGGCACCTTCTGCTCGACCACGTCGCGGCCGATGTCGAGCAGGCGCGAGTAATGCACGCCGGATGGGCAGGTCGATTCGCAGGAGCGGCAGGTCAGGCAGCGGTCGAGGTGCAACCGGGTCTTTTCCGTCGGCTCGGCGCCTTCCAGCACCTGCTTGATAAGGTAGATGCGGCCGCGCGGGCCATCGAGTTCGTCCCCCAGCAGCTGGTAGGTCGGGCAGGTTGCCGTGCAGAAGCCGCAATGCACGCAGCGGCGCAGGATCTCCTCGGCCTCGCGGCCGGCGGTGGTATGACGGATGAAATCGGCGAGATGGGTTTCCATTTAGGCTTGGAAAGACCAGTGAGCCACAGAGATCACAGAGGAAAATCGGAATGTCAGGAATTCGACTTTCTCTGTGTGCTCTGTGACCTCTGTGGCTTGATGTTTGGTTTTCATGTTCAGAACTCTGAATACATGCGGCCGGAATTGAACACGCCATAGGGGTCGAAGCTCTGCTTCAGGCGGCGATGCACTTCCATCAGCGCCGGCTGCAGCGGCGCGAACACGCCGCCGGTTTTGTCGCCCCCGCGGAACAGCGTGGCGTGGCCGCCGGCCACAGCCGCCGCCTGCCGCAGCTGCGCTGCATCGGCATCGCCGCGCAGCCAGCGCTGGGCCCCGCCCCATTCGATCAGAGTGTCGCCCGGCAATTCCAGCGGCGGTACGACGGAAGGCAGCGACAGACGCCACAGCGGCGCATCGGTATCCGGGCCGGTGAAAAATGCCGCACTCTGCTCGCGCAGGCCGTTCCAGAATTCATCTGCGGCAGCCAGCGCTTCACCGCCCAGCTTGCCGCACGCCGCCGCCACTGCCGCCTGCGCGCCGGACAGCCGGATGCTCAGCACGCCGTCCTGCCAGCAGCTCGCCACCAGCGGCAGGGGTTGCCCGGCCCAGCGGTTCAGCGCCACCAGCGCCTTGTCCTGCGGCATTTCGAAACGCAGGCTGGCGTCGCCCACCGGCAGCGGCAGCACCTTGAGCGAGACATCAAGGACCAGTCCCAGGGTGCCAAGCGCCCCGGTCATCAGGCGCGACACATCGAAACCGGCGACGTTCTTCATCACCTCGCCGCCGAACCTGAGCACGCGGCCCTCGCCGTCCATGATGCGGATGCCGAGCACGAAATCGCGCAGGCTGCCGACCGCTGCCCGGCGCGGGCCGGAGAGTCCCGCGGCAACGGCACCGCCGACCGTGGCGCCGCCGAAACGCGGCGGCTCGCAGGCGAGGAACTGGCGCCGTGCCGCCAGCGCCGACTCCAGCTCCGCCAGCGGCGTGCCGCAGCGCGCGGTGATCACCAGTTCGGTCGGCTCGTAGCTGACGATGCCGGCATGGGCGCGCGTGTCGAGGATGTCTCCCGCAAGCGGTCCACCGTAGAAATCCTTGCTGCTGCCACCCCGTATGCGCAGCGGCTTGCGCTCGAGGATGCGCGTACGAAACAGGCTGATCTGATCCTCCTCCATCACAACCGCTCCAGTTCGGGGAACTTGACCTGACCGCCATGCACGTGCATGCGACCGAACTCGGCGCAGCGATGCAGGGTCGGCACGCCCTTCTCGGGATTCAGCAAGCCCTCGGGATCGAAGGCGCGCTTGACCGCGTGGAACGCGCGCAGTTCGTCGGAACCGAACTGGTCGCACATGGAATTGATCTTCTCGTAACCCACGCCATGCTCGCCGGTGATGGTGCCGCCCAGGTCCACCGACAGTTTGAGGATTTCGGCGCCGAAGGCTTCGGTGCGTTCCAGCTCGCCGGCGACGTTGGCGTCGTAGAGGATCAGCGGATGCAGGTTGCCGTCGCCGGCATGGAAGACATTGATGCAGCGCAGGCGGTATTTCTTCTCCATGGCATAGATCGCGGTCAGCATCTCGCCCAGGCGCTTCCTCGGAATGGTGCCGTCCATGCAGTAGTAATCGGGCGAGATGCGCCCCGCGGCGGGGAAGGCCGCCTTGCGCCCGGCCCAGAAACGCAGGCGCTCGGGCTCGGATTGCGAAACGCGGATCTCGGTGGCGCCGCTGGTTTCCAGCACCGCCTTCATGCGCGAAATCTCCTCCGCCACTTCTTCTGCCGTGCCGTCGGATTCGCACAGCAGGATGGCGGAGGCTGAGAGGTCGTAACCGGCCTTGACGTAGGGCTCGACCGCCGCGGTGGCCGGCTTGTCCATCATTTCCAGCCCGGCCGGGATGATGCCGGCGGCAATCACTGCCGCTACGGCTTCGCCCGCCTTCATCACATCGTCGAAGCTGGCCATGATCACCTGCGCCTGCTCGGGCTTCGGCACCAGCTTGACGGTCACCTCGGTGACCACCGCGAGCATGCCTTCGGAACCGATGGACAGCGCAAGCAGGTCGTAGCCCGGCGCATCGAGGGCCTGGTTGCCGAATTCGACGATGTCGCCGGCGACGGTCACGGCGCGCACGCGCAGCACGTTGTGCAGCGTCAGGCCGTATTTCAGGCAATGCACGCCGCCGGAATTCTCGGCCACGTTGCCGCCGATGGAACAGGCGATCTGCGAGCTCGGATCGGGGGCGTAGTAGAGGCCCAGCGGCGCGGCCGCTTCCGAAATCGCCAGGTTGCGCACGCCGGGCTGGACCACTGCCACGCGCGCCACGGGATCGACATGCAGGATTTTCTTCAGCTTGGCCAGCGACAGCACCACGCCCTGCGGATGGGGCAAGGCGCCGGCGGAAAGCCCGGTGCCGGCGCCGCGCGCGACGATCGGTGCGCCGGCGGCACGGCACGCCTTGATCACCGCCACCACCTGAGCTTCGCTATCCGGCAGGACCACCGCCAGCGGCACCTGGCGATAGGCGGACAGGCCATCGCACTCGTAGGGCTTCAGGTCCTCGTCGGCCGACAGCAACGCCGCCGCCGGCAGGATGCGCGCCAGGTCGGCCAGCAGCACCGCGCGATCAACGCCGGCAAAATCCTGCGCCATTTCGGCGGAGTGTTCGCGCTGAACCATCATTCTTCCTTTGCCAGAGATTCCGCCGGATCGATCAGGATCGCCCTGAAGTCATTCACGTTGGTGCGCGTCGGCCCGGTGACGACGAGGTCGCCCAGAGCCGAGAATACGCTGAACGCGTCATTCTGTGCCAGGCGCGCGCGCAAATCAATTTCAGCGGCGATGGCCCGCGCCGGCGTGTCGGGCAAGACCATGGCGCCGGCGTTGTCTTCCGAGCCATCGATGCCATCCGTATCGCAGGCGATGGCCGAAATGTGTGGATGGCCGCCAAGCGCCAGCGCGAGGCTGAGCAGGAATTCGGCATTGCGTCCGCCGCGCCCGCCGCCCTTCACCGTGACCGTCGTCTCGCCGCCCGAAAGCAGCACGCAGGGCGCCGCCAGGGGCACGCCATGCGCGGTGCAGGATCGCGCGATGCCGCCCAGCACGCGGGCCGCTTCGCGCGCCTCGCCCTCGATGGCGTCGCCCAGCACCAGCGGCGTCACGCCGCGGCTGCGCGCCAGTTCCGCCGCCGCCGCCAGCGAGGCCTGCGCGGTGGCGATGATGTGCGACTCGCAACGGGAGAATCCCGGATTGCCCGGCTTCGGCGTTTCCGCCCTGCCGTCCTGCAGTGCCGCACGCGCGGCAGAAGACAGGGCGATGCCATAGCGATCGACGATTTCCAGCGCGTCGGCGCAGGTGGTCGGGTCGGGCACGGTGGGGCCGGAGGCAATGGTCGACAGGTCGTCGCCCGGCACGTCGGAAATCGCCAGGGTCAGCACCCGCGCAGGCTGGGCGGCGAGCGCGAGACGTCCGCCCTTGATTGCCGACAGGTGCTTCCTGACGCAGTTGATTTCGCCGATGCCGGCGCCGCAGGCCAGCAGGGCCTTGGTCACGCCGCGCTTTTCATCCAGCGTGATGCCCGGCATGGGCGCGGCGAGCAGGGCCGAACCGCCGCCGGAGAGCAGCACCAGCACCAGGTCGTCCGCCGTGAGGCCATGCACCGCCTGCAGCAGGCGCGTCGCGCCGCGCTGCCCGGCGGCGTCGGGCGCCGGATGCGAGGCTTCGACCACCTCGATGCGCTGCGTCGGCAGGCCGTGTCCGTAGCGGGTGACGACGATGCCCGAGAGGCGCTCCAGATCGCCGCGCCAATGCGCTTCGACGGTAGCCGCCATGGCCGCCGCCGCCTTGCCGGCGCCGACTATCACGATGCGGCCGGCGGGAGGCTCGGGCAGCCAGTGCGGCAGGCAGTGCGCCGGGTCGGCCGCGGCCACCGCGGCATCGAACAGCTCGCGCAGCAGGGCGCGCTGGTGCAGGTAGATCACGGCCAATCCTCGATCCAGCCAAGGGAATCCTCGGTGCGTCCGACGGGCTTGTATTCGCAGCCGACCCAGCCGTCATAGCCGATGCGGTCCAGGTGGCGCAGCAGGAACGGGAAGTTGATTTCGCCGCTGCCCGGCTCGTGCCGCCCCGGATTGTCCGCCAGCTGGACGTGGCCGATCCGCAGCAGGTGTTCCTGCAGCGTGCGCGCCAGGTCGCCTTCCATGACCTGGGCGTGATAGATGTCGTACTGCAGGCGCAGGTTGTCGCTGCCGACGGCGTCGATCACCTCCAGCCCCGCGCGCGAGGTGGCGACGAAGAATCCGGGCGTGTCGCGCGTGTTGAGCGGTTCCAGCAGCAGCCGGATACCGGCGCGCGCGGTCACCGCGGCGGCGAAGCGCAGGTTCTCGACCAGGATTTCACGCGCCTTCTCCACTGCGACCCCGGCCGGCGCGATGCCCGCCAGGCAATTCAGCCGCGTGCAGCCGAGCAGCCGCGCATGGTCGATGGCGAGGCCGACGCCATCCTGGAATTCGGCGATGCGCCGCGGATGGCAGGCGATGCCCCGCTCGCCCGCCGCCCAGTCGCCAGCCGGCAGGTTGAACAGCACGACTTCCAGGCCGGAGGTCAGCACCACCTCGGCCAGCGCCGCGCGGTCGTGCTCGTAGGGAAAATGGAACTCGACGGCGGCAAAGCCGGCCGTCCGCGCCGCCGCGAAACGCTCGAAAAACGGACGCTCGGTGAACAGGAAGGAAAGGTTGGCGGCAAAACGTGGCATGGGTACGCATTATGAACGCTGCCGGCAAAGTTGTCAGACAAATTTCGCGGTCGCCAACTCCTCCGGCCGTTGCGAAAGACCCTCGATCTCCTGCTCCGACAGGATCAGCAGGCGCTTCGCCAGCAACTCGAAATGCGCGGCGCCACGAGCGGCGAGTTGCGCCCACCGCGCCGTGTCGCCGGCGCCGACTTTCGCGATGGCGGGAAACAGCTCGCGGCGCAGACCGTCGAAGCTGGCCAGCCAGAACTGGCGCATAGCCTCGCTGCCGACAGTGGCAAGTCGCGGCAGGGTCACCTGGCAGTCGGCCAGGTTGTCCTTCACCGCGCGGGCGAAGATCTCGGCGCGCTTGTTCTTGAAGCCGGCGATCATGGCATGCCATTCCGGGCCGAGCAGGCGGGCCGCCTGCCATTCGCCCTCCTCGTGCCAGGCCAGAGCCTCGGTCTCGGCCTCGACCAGGCGCTCGATGGCCGCCGCCGGATCGCGATCGTAACCGTGGGCGAGCAGGGCGGCCTTCAGCGCACCGTCCTGCTGCCTGACGTTCCAGCCTTCGGCTTTCTCCCACAGCCACTGCCGCAGCGCCTCGCAGCGCACGATCAGGGTTGCGCCCTGCGACGCCGCCGGAATCGCCGACACGTCGCGCGCATATTCGCAGCCGCAGACCAGCAGGTGGGCCGCACCGCGCTGTTCCTCGCGGTCGAGCCGGCCGAGGAAGAAATGCGGCTTGTGGAAGCGCCCGAGGCCGGCGCCATACACCAGCCCGCTGCCGGCCAGCGCCGCATTCACCTGTCCGGCGGCGAAGGCATCGAAGTCGCGGCCGGCCACCGGCACGGCGACGAAGTCCGCATCGGCGATCTGCTCCCAGCGCGCCTCGCGTTCGGCGATCCAGCGCCCGACTTCATCGCGCGGCGGCGACGCGCCGTAGGGCAGCTGATGCTCCCAGCGATAGAACTCACGCATGCCGAGCAGGTAGGTACACAGGCTGACGTCGCGCGCGTGGCGCGCGTCAGCGATGTCGCAGTTGGTCTGCACCGCCTGCACCAGCGCCGCCATGCCGGCGATCATCGCGGCGCCCCGGACCGGCGGCGGCGCGGCTTCCAGGCCGCCACACCCTGCACCACCTGCGAAAACGGCAGTTCGCCGAAATCGCCATAACCCTCGCGGGCCAGGCGCACCAGGCGCCGCACGTCGGGCGCCGGCGCGGCAGGGTCGAGCAGGGCCTGCAGTCCGTCGAGGCCGCCGCACTGGATTTTCATCACCATGGCATGCGGCAGGATGCGCTGCGTCGCGGTCAGGCGCAGGGCGAAGCTCGACTTCTCGCGCAGCAGCTCGGCCATTTGCGCGCAGTCCGCATGCGCCGCCGGCTGGCTGCAGGCGATGCTTTCCCGTTCGGCGATCTGGTGGCTCGCCGCCAAATCGCAGACCGCGTGGCCCGCCAGCAGCGCGCGTTCGAAAATACAGGGCAGGCGGTTGATTTCGCCTTTCGCGTTGCGGTAAGCGATTTCGTCGACCATGGAATCGGCTAGCGTGGGGCGGACTTCAGTCTGCCATGGCCGGCTGAAGCCGGCCCCACAAGGCTGTCGCTCTGCCCGGCTGAAGCCGGCCCCACGAGCCAACCGCGCTGGCTGGCCAGGCCACTAATAGTCCTCGCCGTCGGCGAAGTCTTCCCGCGCCGGCTGGCTCAGCAGTTCCTCGGCCTGCAGTTCGTTCTCGGCAAAAATGGTCTTGATCAGTTCGCCGGGCGCGAGGCCGGCTTCGCGGCGCAGGCGCTTGGCCTCGGTCGAGGCCTCCTTGAACACCTCGAACTGGCTGAGCCTGGCGAGCTGGCGCACCGGCCCGAGGGGGGTGACGCGGTAGATGTAGTAAGGCACGGCTGCGATCCTCAATCGACGTAACGTTTGGTGGCACGGCGGGTGCCGGGCCGGGATTTCTGGATGACGACCCCTTTGACCGCGTCGAGGCCGGGAATATCCGCGGCGGGATACTCCGAGTTCAAGGCCTGCAGGCGCCAGCCGGCGCCATGGCGGACCAGCTGGCGGAATATCCACTCGTCGTCGAGTTTCGCCAGGACGAAGGAGCCGTCGGTAGCGAGGCCTTCCGGCTCGATCAGGATCACTTCGCCCTCGACGAACTCGGGTTCCATGCTGTCGCCCAGCACCATCAGGGCGAAAGGTTCGGCCGCGGCGCAGGATTCCAGTTCGGCGTCACCGCCCTGCAACTGTATCGGTATGCTGCGGCGCGCCGGGCCCATCGCCTCACCACGCCTCGACATGCAGGTGCTCCGGCGGCAGGCCGGACGCGCGCAACACCGCGAGTATCGGCTCGACCTCACGCTCGGCGCCGGCCAGATAGACGTCGCTCGCGGTCAATGCGGGGTTGGCGGCCAGCGCCGCGGGCAGGACGTCGGTGGTCAGCGGCAGGTAACTGAACTCGTCGAGGGCATCGGCCCAGGCGCGGCACTGGTTGGGCAGGTATTGGCCGTCGGGCTTCGCGGTTGCCCAGTAGAGCGTGATCGACTCGGCGGCATCGACCGCGATGGCATGCTCGATCAGGCTGTTGATCGGCGCGAAGCCGTCCTCGACGGCGATGAACAGCAGCGGCTGCGGCGAGGCGTTTTCCAGCACGCAGCTGCCCCACGGCCCCCACACCGACACGTCGTCGGCAATGCGGACGCGGCCCTCGAACAGGCAGGCCGAAAAGTCGGCGCTGGCGGCACGGCGGTCATCGCGGCGGATGTGGAAAATCAGGTTGCGGTCGTCGCAAGGACAGCTCGCCACCGGGAACTCGCCATGCACGTCGCTACCGTCGCCCACATTGGCGCGGATGCCCAGGGTCACGCGCTGCCCGGCGAGGAAGCGCAGGCGGTTGCTGCGCGGCGTCTGCAGGTGCAGGCGCATCACGTCGTCATTGAGCGCATCGATGCGGCGCACCTTGGCGACGATGCGCTGCTCGGGGATGTCTTCCGGAGCGCCGGCTTCCAGCACCTCCAGCACCAGGTCGGAGCTCAGCGCCGTGCAGCTGCACATCAGGACGTGGTTCTGCGCCTTCTCCGCCTCGGAAAAACGGTAGTCGGAAGGCGACACGTCGCGCGTTTCGCCGGCCACCACGCGCGCCTTGCACAGTCCGCAGTTGCCGTTGCCGCAGCCGTAGTTCGGCGCCAGACCGGCACGCAACGCGGCTTTCAGCAGGGACTCGGAACCCTCGACGAAAAACTCGCGACCGGATGGCTTGACCGTGACGTGCGCCGACATGACGCGCAGCATAGCATCGAGCGCCACCACGTCGCCGCCCGGCGCCGGCGCCGACAGCGCGCTGGCCAGGCCCTCATCGAGCAGCCGCGCCAGGTCCGCCGCGGCGGGCGGCGGCGCGGCATCGAGGCGGGCGCGCAGGGTTTCCAGCAGCGCGTGGTAGCGCGTCAGCGTGCGCTGCAGCTCGGCCAGTTCCTGGCCCTGGGCGAACAGGCGCTGGGCCAGCGCCTCCTGCGTCGGCAGCACGCGCTCGCGCAGCCGCCTGGCGAAGGCATCCTCGCGTATCGCGCGAATCTTCTCGAAGCTGCCCGACTCGTCGAGGTCGAGCTGCGGCCAGCTGCGATGCACGTCGTCGACGCTCACCATGCCGTCGAAGGAAGGCAGTTCGCCCTCGCGGATGCGCTTTTGCAGGGCGACGCGGGAAATGCCGAGCAGGTGCGCGGCGCGGGAGAGGGTCAGCCATTGCGACATGTCTGCAAGCATAGCCAAGCAAAGCGGTCCGGCGATATCAATTTCTTATGGCGGGCTAAAGCCGGTCGGTCCGGACCATGCCGCCGGACGCCGGCTAACGGGGCAGGTCGAGCAGGATTCCGGTGCGCGGTTCGGCGCCGGGCTCGAAGATGACTTCCACCAGCAGCTGGCTTTTCACCGGGTAGCCGGTGATCAGTCCCGGTGCATAGCGTTCGTTGATGAATGCGGTAACCACCGATTCCTCGAAAATACCGCCGGGTGCGGCCTTCACCACCTGATGCGAGTCAACCGTACCCCGCTCGCTGATCAGCAGCAACAGCACCACGTTCCCGGCCAGATCGCCGACCAGCGGCGGATAGGCCGGCCGTATCGGTTTCAGCGGCGTCGGACGCCGGTGCAGATAGCGCGCCGAGTAATACCAGGGTCCGGAAACGACCCCCGCCAGCGCGGCACGGTAAGGAGTGCTGGGGACGGCAGGCTGCGGGCTTGCCGCCGCCACGGCACCCGGCTCCGTCGCCGCCGGCACCGGTGCCGTTTGGGGCGGATCCGGCTCCCTGGCTGCGCGAAGCACCAGCGGTTCGGGTGCGGGGACCTGCGGCGGCGCAATCACCGGTGTGAAGCTCACCGTCATCCCGGGCGCTGCGATTCCCGAGGTCGGGCCTTGCATGGAAAACACCGAAGACCCGAACGAACCGAGAACGATGCCATGCAGGAACAGCGACACGCCAAGGCTGAACGCCAACCTGTACCACGGGTCCGCGGGCAACCGGCCCCAGCCATCAAGCCGGCCACCCTCGTGCGGCATTTACTGCACGATTTCGCGCCAGCTGACCCGTTTGCCCGTCGGCGGGGCGACGTTGAACGGAGCCTCCACCGTCAGTTGCTGGGCGCCGGACGTGGTGGCAATCACCACGGTCTTTCCGCTCGGCAGGCGCACGATGTTGAGACCCACGGCCAGGGATTCCTGTCCGCCCGCGCCGACCAGGCGCCGCCCGACGACATTATCCGACTCGACCGCCTGACCGTCTTCGTTGTTGAAGTAGTTCAGCCAGGCGTAGCCACCGATGTTGCAGGCATTGCTTTCCGGAACGTTGCTGGCAACCACCAGCGTGCCCAGTTGCAGCTTCATGTCGATGTTGACCCGTTCGCCGGTGTCGGGCAGGTCGGCAAACCAGCCGTCGGTCGAGCCGCAATTGGCGGTACAACCGTTGGTGCGGAAGGCGCTGGTGCCCGAGCCCTGGTTAGTGATGGTCATTTCGCGCAGATTGGTGCGCAGACTGGTGAGGGTCAGCGCGGTCGGAGTCAGGTCATCCCGCAACCCCCAGATGGTCTGAAGCTGGGTATTGCTCAGGTCAGTCGTGCCGAGATACTTGCCGGTGGCGACATAGACGAAGGTCGCGCCACCCACCTCCGCCAGTTCCGGACGGGTGGTGATCGGCTGGCCCACGCCCAGGTCGTCGACCACGGTGGCGACCCGCGTGGCCTCGCGGCCGGCGGCATTCAGGATGTCGTTGATATCGAAGCGCCAGACATTGCCCAGCAGATCGACGCCATAGACGCGGTCGGTCGTGTTGTTGCGCAGCGAATTCTCGGTCCAGCCGGCGATGCGGTTGAGACCGCTCGGATCAGTCGACGTACCGGCACCGGTACTGATCTTGTAAAGGATCTTGCCGGTCATCGCTTCCAGTACATAGAGATAGCCGTAACCATCGCCGGGGGACGCGGGAGAATTGACGTTGTTGAAGCCCGAGGTGACGATCACGACCCAGCGTGCCGGAGCCGGCTCGTTCAACTTGGTGATGATCGGATTGTTGAAACTGTAGCCGAGATGGCAATCCGAATACTGCGGGCTTGCCGGCGCCTTGGTGGTGGCATCGACGGTCACGCAATTGGTCGGGTCATGCTTGAATTCCCACAGCGCCTTGGGCGCTGCCGGGTCCGTCACATCCAGCGCGTAATAGCCCTTGCCGCCCTTGTTGAGCCCGGCGACCAGTATGGTTTTCCACGTCGGCGCGAGCGCCGTCAGGGTAATGGGATCGATCGGAGCGGGATCGAGGACATCCCCCACCGAAGGCGTGCCATCGACCGAATAGAGATGCTCGGTCGCGTAACTCTCGCTCGCGAGCCGGTAGAGGTCGGGCAGCACCATGCTCGGCATGAAGGCCCAGGCTTCCTTGCCGCCGTCGGCGTCGACAATCGAGGTGCCGGCAAAAATCGCGTGCAGCATGCCGTCATTGGCCGCCGCATATACCATCGGCGTACGCCCGGCTTTCAGTGCCTTGTAGAGCGCGTAACCCGAGTCATCGTACTCGGCAAAGGGCGCCTTGACGAAGACCGGCTGCGCATTGACGATGTCGCCCAGCACGTTCTCCCGGGTGCGGTAAAGCTTGTCGAGGTCGGTGTTGGTAACGGGGGGGCCGGAATCGAAGCCTTCCTTGCCGCGCTGGCCGCGCAGGTAGTTGACCAGGTTGGCGCCGGGTGCGGCAGCGCGCTGATCCACGGTGGCGCCGGAACCATCCCCGTAGTTCGGATACTGACTCAGCAAGGCTACCTTGGCGGCATTGAAGTTGGCCTGCTCCGCGGCGTTCAGGGTAGTGACCGCCGAGCCGGTGGCAGCACCACCGGCGTCGCAGACATAGGTATCCCACTTGAAGTCCACCATATTGACGGGGAAGAGGGGGTGGTAGAGGGTGCTGTCGGTGGCCCCGGCGCGGAACAGCTTGATCACGCGGTTGTCGCAGGCGCTCTTGGTGGTCGCATCGAGCTTGGCTTGCGCCGACCAGATCACCGAGGTGCTGACGTTGCCGGTGGTCAGGTCGATTTCGCGCGCCTCGAGGTCGCCGGTCCATGCCTGCGTCTTGTACTTCGCGGTGTAGGCAAAGTTGTCGCCGGCCACCGGCTCCAGGTTGGACGTCGCCGCCGCCGCCGCCGCCGCAACGCGGGCGTTGATCCCGGCCAGCGCATCGGCGAGGCTGGTCACCACGGTGTCCGGGTCGCCGGCGCTGAAGTACTGGCCGCGGCCGTTGACCGCCGCATGCCAGAGATCGTCGAGGGCCGTGGCGCTGTTTTCGGCGGGAACCGGCCAGTTGAGGGTTCCTTCGCGCAGGCGTGTGTAGTCCGGGTAGCCGGTCGCCGTTCCGGTGCCCGCATAGGCCCCGGGGGTGGGCGTCTTGGCATAGGTGAAGGTGGTGGTGCTCGGCACCGAGGTGATCCGGAACTGGCCCCGGTAGCCGGCGGGGACCGTCGCCCCGGAGATGGTGACCGCCTGGTTGACATAAAAGCCATGGGCAGCGGAGGTCGTGACCGTCACCACATTCGACGCCCAGGTCGCGCCGGAAATCGTTCTGGCGACGCTCTGGTCCGTCTTGTAGTTCTTCGAATACGCCACCGTGCCGGTCAGTCCCAGGCCCATGGTGAAGGTGGTCATGTGCTGCCAGTTGGCCCGGTCGTCCTCGACGCCCGAACCCGTGGCGGGAACGTTGTCTTCGCAGACGGGGGTGCCGAGCGTGCCGGTGCAATTAGCCAGTACCGCGTTGCGCAAATCGGTCTTGTAGTAGTACTGGGCGACGTCGGACAGGGAACTGCTGCTGCCGGCGAACAAGGTGGCCGTGCCGCCGGCCGTACTCGAACAGCTTACCGGGTCGGTAGGATCCGCCGGCGTCGGATCGACCAGCGTGCATGCCGGGGTCGGCATATAGACCTTGAAATGGGTCGCATCCGGCACTTCGATAATCTGGTAGCTGCCGCGGAAACCTGAGGGGTTGACGCTGGCGATGGTCACCGAATGTCCAACCAGGAACTGGTGGTCTGCGGCCGTGGTGAAGGTCGCCGTGGCCGGATCGGTGGTCTCGTCGGGAAACTGCGTATAGAGCGCCGAGGAGACATTGGCGGTGAGGCCGCTGGCCCCCGCACTGAAGGTCTCGCAAGGCCATTCCTGCGTGCCGCTGCTGCAATTGGCGGGTGGCGTCGGCGGCCCGCCGCCGGTCACGGTCGCCACCGGGGGCACCGCCGGCGCGGAGGAGTAACACGCCCCCGGGGTCACGTCCGACAGGCTGCCAACGACCACAATGGGTGCTCCGAGGGCCGTTCCGGTCTGGCCCGGTCCCGACCAGGTCTGGGCCGTGGTCGTCGGAAAGCTTTGCAGCTTGGAGCCGTTGGTCGCGGTATTGCGGCACTGCGTGGTCTTGCCCGTGGCATCCGGGGTCACCACCGGATTGCAGATGTCGGATACCACCCATCCGGTCACGTCGACCGTCCGGCAATCGGTGATGGCGTCGGGAGTGCAGGCCCCGCCCGCCGTGTAGTCGACCCAGGTCGGCGTCGGGTTCAGGATGCTGCCGACGAACTGACATTCGGTGGTGTAGCCCGAGGCGTCGGGGGTAGATGCCGGCGCGCAAGCGTAATTGACGGTGGCGAAGGGTGAGGTCACCACGGTTTCGCAGTAATAGCCACTGGCGCCACCGGTATAGGCATACGACCCGGCGGAACCGGTTCGCGTCGGACTGGCGCAGTCCGCAGAGGGCGCCCCGAAGGTCGAACCATTGATCCGACACTGGAGGCTGGCGCCTTCGGTACAAACGCTGTTGTTGGTCCAGACGGGATTGAAACCAGCCGTCTGGCAATCGACGGCGCTGACGCCGCCGCTCCAAAGACCTCCGGCGGTGCGCGATCCGGGAGTGCAGGTCGGGGGGTAGGTCGCGACATAGGTCCACGGGTTGGCGGACACCGGATCCACCCGGCACTGCATGCCGGCGGCTTCCTGGCAGGTGGTGGCGGCTGCCCAGGTGCTGCCGAGATTGGCGGCGCCCGTCGCCGCGCAGTCTCTTGCGCTTGCACCACCCGTCCAGAGGAAGTTGGGCGAGGTGCCGCTGCGGGTATAAACCCCGGTGCAGGTCTGCACCATGGCCTTGGTCCCCGCGGGGTCGACCCGGCATTGCAGGTTGGTGCTGACCTGGCAGGTGCCGGTATTGGTCCAGGTCGGGTTAAAGCCCCCACTGGTGCGGCAAAACGTGACGTTGCCGCCGCTGTTGGTCCAGACGCTGCCGACGGCAGCCGTGCCGCCGGTCGTGGTACAGGACGGTTGCGGCGAAACCGTGTCATACACCCATGGTGTGGTCGGTTCGATGCGGCACTGCAGGTCGGCGGACACCGTGCAGTTGCCGGTGGCGGGAGCCCAAGTGCCGATCGTCCCCGTGTTCAGGCAGGAAACCGCACTGGCGCCGCCGGTCCAGGCGTAGGACCCGGCCGAGCCGGTGCGCGATGGCGTGCAGGTCTGCTGGTTCGGCACCTGGGTTCCGGAAAGCACCTGGCACTGGAAGTTGGCGCTCTCGGTACAGACA
The DNA here is from genome assembly GCA_020853215.1 of Sulfuritalea sp. Taxonomy (GTDB): domain Bacteria; phylum Pseudomonadota; class Gammaproteobacteria; order Burkholderiales; family Rhodocyclaceae; genus Sulfuritalea. The sequence continues at coordinate 17,724 of JADYZH010000149.1, forward strand.
CTGTTGTCGGTCCACGGCGTATATGCCGTCGTCAAGCACTCGACCGTCGTGCTGCCGCCGGCGCCGGCGGCGGTATAGGTGCTGCCGCTGACGTTGCTGACGCAGGTGGGCGCCGCCGGCGTCACATAGGCGAAGCTGCCGGTGATCTGGCAATCGACGTCGGCATTGTCCGTGCAGGTGCCGGATGTCACATCTGCCCAGGCGCTGAGCGGTTGCCCCGTCAGGCATTCGGTGGTGGCATTGCCGCCGCTTCCGGCCGGTGTCCAGGTCGAACCGCTAACGTTCGAGGTACAGGACGGTGCCGGCGCAAACGCTGGCCCGCTGATGGAGCACACCGTATTGGCGTTGGCCGTACAGGTCACGCTGGTGTTGGCGGCCGCGGTGAATGCGGCGGTCTGGCAATCGACCGCGCTGGCGTTGCCGGTCCAGGCGTATGAGCCGGGCGAGCCGGTGCGCGTTGGCGTACAGGTAGGGACGGCCGGCGTGACATACGCAAACGAGGCGTTGATCCGGCACTCCGTCTGGCCGGAACCGACAAAATCCTCGTTGCAAGTCGATACGTTCGACCAGCTGCCCCAGCTTGCACCCGAATTGCTGGATGTTCGGCGCTGCAGCTGACCCTGCTTTTTCTGCAGGTTGGTGCTGAACTGCAACTGGCCGGTTCTCTTCTGGATGGTGCTGGCGAACTGCAGTTGTCCCGTCTTCTTCTGCAGGTTGGTCCGGTACTGCAGCTGCCCGGTGTTCTTCACGATGTTGCTGGAGTACTGCAGCGGGCCGACCTGCCGCTCCTGCCGCGAGGAAAGCTGCAATTGCCCGGTGTTGCTCTCGAGGTTGCTCGAATACTGCAACTGTGTCGCCCGGGTCTGCAGGTTCGTCGCGTATTGCACCTGGCCGAGCGTCTTCTGCAACTGGCTGGTCTGCTGCTGCCATTCCCCGTTGCGCTCCTGTTCCTGGGCAATCTTCATTTCCTGGCGCAGGCAGCTTGCCGTCTGGAAGGTCTGGGTCGCGGTATTCCAGGTAAACGTGGTGCTGGCGCCGTCGAAGATCGGTCGCGGCGACATGGCGTACTTCGACCCGACCGGGCGGTAGGCGTCCTGTTCGGAAATGACACCGTCCTGGTTGCCGATGGCGGTGGCGCCCAGAATCTGTTCGCCGGCGGAGCCATTCCAGTAACCGTCGGTGGTCAGGATGCTGAAGTTCTGCTGGCAGGAATACTGCACCGGATCGCCATACATGCCGCTGTTGATGCCGTCGAGCTGGCCGGCGTAATAGCGGCCGGCGCGCGAAAGGGCCTGGCGCAGGGGCGTGCTGCTGGCGGTGGTAATCGAATACAGGGTGTTGAACCATTCCTCCTTGGTGGCGGTGTCGAAATCGGCGATGGGCCTG